>NZ_JAYMNS010000023.1:0-73199 GCF_036941035.1 Candidatus Merdisoma sp. JLR.KK006
TATGACAAATTTTGGTTATTTTTTGTAAGAAAAGCAGAAAAAGTGTTGACAGAACCTCCATAAACCCCTATAATCGTATGTGTGCAGTAAGAAGAACCCAGACAGTTGTGTCTCATGCACAATATACAACTGGAGGGAGGTTAGGTGTGATACTATGTCGAATGTAATCGTAAAAGAGAATGAGACTTTAGACAGCGCTTTACGCCGTTTTAAAAGAAACTGTGCCAAAGCAGGCATTCAGCAGGAAATTCGTAAAAGAGAACATTACGAGAAGCCGAGCGTAAGACGTAAGAAGAAATCTGAAGCAGCCAGAAAACGTAAATTTAATTAATTGTGCAAAAGCAATTATTCCCCGGCTTTTCAGCCGGGGAATTTTTTGCGCCGTTGCAGGATACTATTAAAAAAAATATCTGGTTTTTTTGTGTTTTTTGTCATTTTTACTATAGATTTTATTAATAAAAGAGTATAGTATATCAGTGAATGTAAAAGATGGAATCAGATGATGCGGAACTGGAATTAAAACAGCATTATCTGGACAGTGCACAGAAGAATTTACAGACGCAAGCATCTGCGGCTGGAAATACTTCTAAATAAGGGTGTATTGTTCGGGTAGTGCGGAACTGGAATTTAAAAACAGCAGTACACGAACAATGCACAGAAGGATTTACGGACGGATGTTATTACGGTCGGAAATACTTCTATAATGGGGTGTATTGTTCGGGTAGTGCGGAACTGGAATTTAAAAACAGCAGTACACGAACAATGCACAGAAGGATTTACGGACGGATGTTATTACGGCCGGAAATACTTCTATAATGGGGTGTATTGTTCGGGTACTGCGGAACTGGAATAGGAGGGAACAGCATGGAACAGATGGTGACTGTGTTGGGCAGGCTTTCTGAGATTGAAACTGCGGCTGTGAATGTGGAGAAAGAGGCAGCCAATGAAAAGAGACGGATTGCCAAGGTATACGAGCAGAAAACCATAGATTTTGATCAGCAGCTTGATGCGGAGACAGAAGAAAAGCTGAAAGAGATAAATGAAAAGCTGAAAGCGGATGCGGAGCAGGAGCTTTTGAAGATGCGTAAGGAGACTGAGCAGGAATTGGAATCCATGAAAAGGGAATATGATCAGAATCATGCAGAGCTTGCAGACAAGCTGTTTCATTATATTATAGGAGAGTAATATGGGCGGAGTTATGAGCTATGGTGCTCTTGCCACCAAGATCCGTGCCATGAAAAGCTATCTGTTAAAGGAAAAGGATTTTCGGAATCTGGCTCAGATGGAGAATGTTTCCCAGGCGATATCCTATTTGAAGCAGATCCCCTCTTACCGAATCGTGCTGGAGGGACAGGATGAGTCAAAGCTTCAACAAAGAGAGCTGGAGCGTCTGGTGGTGGGAACGCTGTATTACGATTTTTCCAAGCTTTATCGGTTTTGTGATAAGAGACAGAAAAAGCTGTTGGAGTGCTATTTTAGAAAGTTTGAGATTTCCGTAATTAAACGTGCTCTTCGGCGTATTTTCAATCACGGGGATCGGACGGGGGAGTCAAGAGAGCTGCGAAGCTTTTTCCAGAAGCTGTCCAATATTCATATGGAAGAATTGTCTCAGGCGGAGACGATTCCGGATCTTCTTACGGCACTGCGGGATACCAGCTATAAAAAGATACTTTCCGGCCTTGACAATGGAAATGAGCTGACACTTTTTGACTATGAGATGGCGCTGGATTTGTACTATTTTTCTGAGATTTGGAAGCAAAAGGACAAGATTTTAAGGGGAGCGGATTTGGAGATGATGAACCGCACCTTCGGAAGCCAGATTGATTTGCTGAATCTTACCTGGCTATGCCGGGCCAAAAAGTATTATCAGCTTCCTCTTACTTCCATCTATTCTTTGGTCATCCCGGTAGTGTATCGGCTCCGGCATGAGGAGATACGCGCCATGGCAACGGCTGCCGATGAAAAGGAGCTTCGGGAAATTCTGGCACGCACTTACTATGGAAGACATTTTGGAGAATTGACCGAAGGAGAACTGGAAAAGCTGTATAGGGGGTTCCTCGGACAGGTTTACGGGGAGGAACGGCGGAAGAATCCTTATTCCCTGGCAGTTGTGACAGCCTATCTTCACGATAAGGAGGAAGAGATTGATAAGCTGACTACCGTGCTGGAGGGAGTGCGATATGGGCTGGAACCCCGGGAAACTTTGGCATATATTAAAGCTTAATATAAGCGGTGCCGGAATAATACAGCAGTATTCCTTTAGACATGAGAACAATTTACGGTCGCCTGTCCTGCGAACGGGGATTGTTCTAAGTTAAGGATGTCATGGGATGCTGTGGAACTATAGATAGGAGGTATGGGAAGAGTGATTGTTAAAATGAATTTCTTAAGCATCACCGGCCCGAAGGATGACATTGAACGGATGGCCGAGCAGTACCTTTCCAAATATGAAATACAGTTGGAAAATGCACTGACTGAGCTTAAGACTGTGCAGAATTTAAGGCCTTATACAGATAAGAATCCCTATGATGAGGTTTTAAAGCAGGCAAAAGAATATCTGCCCCAGGATCTGAAAACCAGCCGGACCTTTCCGGATATGACGGTAACGGAGGCCATAGACCTCTTAAAGAAAGCCGAGAAAGAGCTTGAGGATCTGCAGGAGAAGAAAGCAAAGCTTTTGGAAAAGAAGGAGAAATGCAGGGATTCCCAGAATAAGATCGTGCCCTTTCAGGAGATTCCCTATGATATCCATGAGCTTTTGGGATTTCATCATGTAAAATACCGATTCGGACGTATTTCCAGGGAGTATTTTGAAAAGTTTGAACGGTATGTATATGATACCCTGGATACAATTTTTTATAAATGCCAGTGTGATGACAGCTATGTGTGGGGCGTTTATTTTGTACCGGCTTCTTTTGCGGAGAAGATTGATGCCGTGTATGCGTCCATGCATTTTGAGCATTTCTTTATGCCGGATGAATATGTGGGAACGCCGAAGGATGCCCTCAAGAAGCTGAAAGAGGGACTGGAAAGCTTAGATAAGGAACTTGCGGCAGTAGAACAGGAAATGAACCGGGTAGTGGCGGATCACGGAGATCAGCTGGCGGCGGCCTGCGACCTGCTGGAATACCGCAGGGAAACCTTCGAAATTCGGAAGTATGCGGCCATAACCAAAGAAAAAAATCAGGTGTTCTACATTTTGTGCGGCTGGATGCCGGAGGAACAGGCGGATGCTTTCCAGGCGGAGATTGAGCAGGATGAAAAAATCTTCGTGGTGGTGGAGGACGACCATGACAACGTGTTTAGTTCCCCTCCGACGAAGCTAAAGAACCCCAAGCTGTTCCGTCCCTTTGAGATGTATATTAAAATGTACGGGCTTCCGGCTTACAATGAGATGGACCCAACCATATTTGTAGCCCTGACCTATTCCTTTATTTTCGGAGCCATGTTCGGAGATGTGGGGCAGGGATTGGTACTTCTCATAGGCGGAGCCGTTCTATATAAGCTAAAGGGAATGGATCTGGCGGCCATAGTCTCCTGTGCAGGCATTTTTTCCACTTTGTTTGGATTTATGTATGGAAGCTTCTTTGGATTTGAGGATACGGTGATTCACCATATCTGGCTGAGCCCCAAAGAGGCAATGATGACCCTTCCGATCATCGGACAGATGAATACGGTCTTCGTAGTGGCTGTTGTATTCGGTATGTTTATGATTTTAACGGCTATGGTGCTTCACATACGTGTGAGCATCCGAAATAAGGATGCGGAGGGCTGGTTTGATCAAAACGGTGTGGCCGGATTTATCTTCTACGGCGCTCTGGCGGTTGTACTGTTCATGGTAATGAGCGGCCATGTGCTTCCGGCAGGCATTGTGCTTGGGGTAGTGTTCGGAATTCCCCTTTTGGCTATGTTTTTTAAGGAGCCTTTGACGGCAATGCTTGAGAAAAAGGGAAAAGGCATTGAGGGCGGTGTGGGAATGTATCTGGTACAGTCTTTCTTTGAGATGTTTGAGGTACTTCTAAGCTTTTTCTCCAACACCCTTTCCTTTGTCCGTGTGGGAGCCTTTGCAGTCAGCCATGCGGCCATGATGGAGGTAGTCCTTATGCTGGCAGGCTTTGAGGGCGGAAGCGGCAACTGGTTGGTTATCATCCTGGGCAACATCTTTGTCTGCGCCATGGAGGGACTGATTGTTGGAATCCAGGTATTAAGACTTCAGTATTACGAGCTGTTCAGCCGTTATTATAAAGGAACGGGCCAGGAATTTGTGCCTTATAAGATGAAAAAGGCGAAAGAAGCCTGAAATGAAATTAGGAACTAAAAACAGCACATTTTGTTCCGTGTACAGAGTGAAAGTTACGGAACTAAAAATAGGAGGAATAAGTTATGTCTATGTTAGTTAAGGTAATGTTGGTTGCAGCACTGGTGTTAAGTATTGTGGTTCCCTTTGGAGCATATTTCTTGGGAGAGAAGAGCCGGAAGCGTTATAAAACTTCTCTGGCCTGCAATTGCTTTTTCTTTTTCAGTACTCTGATTTTGGCATCGATTCTGGCTTACGGCGGCAATGTTCATGCGGCTGAGACGGCGGAAGCGGCTGCAAATTCCGGTTTTGCAACAGGACTTGGCTACATTGCGGCAGCTTTGGCAACCGGCGTTTCCGGTATCGGTTCCGGTATTGCCGTTGCATCTTCCGCAAGTGCGGCTCTTGGAGCTATCAGCGAGGATCAGAGCATATTTGGTAAGTCCATGATTTTCGTAGCCATGGCAGAGGGTATTGCTCTCTACGGTCTGATTATTTCCTTTATGATCTTAGGTAAGCTGTAAAATCAAATACCTTTCAGTAAGCTGACGGGACATTTGCTCTTTGCGGTATTGCCTGATGCAATGGCAGTATAAGAAGAAAGGCAGAAAATCAATCCTATGAAAATGTATTTGATAAGCGACAATATAGATACCTGCACGGGTATGCGTCTGGCTGGTGTTGAGGGCACGGTGGTTCAGGGAAAAGAGGAATTAAAGGCTGCTCTTGAACGGGTAATGGCGGATAAGGAGATTGCCATTGTGGTTCTGACCGAGAAGTTTGGACGTGAATATCCGGAGTTGATTGATGAGATACGTTTGAGCCGAAGTCTTCCTCTGCTCATAGAGATTCCTGACCGTCATGGTACGCAGAGAGGGGAGAATTTTATTACCTCTTATGTAAATGAGGCCATAGGCTTAAAAGTGTAATATAATTTGTAGCTGTGAAGACAGGGAACAGTTACTAAACAGTTTGGAAAGAAGGTGAAGCCTTTGACAATCGAAGAGAAGTTGCAGCATTTTATGGAGTATTCCATGGAAGAGGCCAGGGGCCGCTATGACAGAGAGATTAAGGAATATACGGATACCATGGAGGGGATTTTTCAGGAATACCAGGAAAATAGAAGGCGTCAGGAAAATTTGGAGATTAAGGCGGAGACGGAGCGACTGATTCGTGAGAATAACAAGCGTTTTTCGGAGGAACAGGTAAAGATCCGTCGGACTATAAGCAGTCTTCAGGAGGAATTGAAGGCGAAATTATTTGTGGAGATGAAGGATCGTCTGGCCCGCTTTGCGGAAAGCACCGAATATCATCAGCTTTTGGTGAAGCAGCTTCGGGAGGCTGTTGCATTTGCCAGAGAGGAAGAGGTCATTTTGTATATTGACCCGTCTGATGCAGAGCGCAGAACGAGTCTGGAGGTAGAAGCAGGAGCTCATGTCACGGTCAGCAGCTATTCCTTTTTAGGAGGAACCCGGGCCGTGATTCCCAAGAGAAATATTCTGATTGACAATTCCTTTGAGACGAAGCTTGCGGAGGCAAAAGAAAACTTTAAGCTTAGAGGAGGCACGGCAAATGAATAAAACAGGTGTTATTTACGGAATCAACGGACCTGTCGTGTACCTGAAAGGCAGTACGGAATTTAAGATGGCCGAGATGGTCTATGTGGGAAAAGAACGGCTGGTGGGAGAGGTTATCGGTCTGAACAAGGCTCAGACCACCATTCAGGTGTATGAGGAAACCACCGGAATTAAGCCGGGCGAGCTTGTGGAGGGGACCGGAGCGCCTATTTCCGTGGTACTGGCTCCCGGAATCTTGAATAATATTTATGACGGAATTGAACGTCCCCTAAATGAGATTGCCAAGGAGGGCGGCGCTTATATCAGCCGCGGTACGGTGGTGGATTCTCTGGATATGGACAAACGGTGGAAGGCTCATATGACGGTAGAGCCGGGAACACACGTAAGCGGCGGCTCCATTATTTGTGAGGTTCAGGAGACAACGGCTATTTTGCATAAGGTTATGGTTCCGCCGGACATGGAGGGAACGATTGTAAAGGTGATGCCGGACGGCGAGTATACCATTAAGGATACCATTGCCGTGCTGCAGCATGACGACGGAACGGAAGAAGAGCTTACCATGATGCAGAAGTGGCCTATCCGAGTGCCCCGTCCTACCAGAAAGCGTTATCCGGCGTCTAAGCCTCTGATTACAGGACAGCGGATTCTGGATACCCTGTTCCCCATTGCAAAGGGCGGAACAGCGGCCGTGCCGGGAGGCTTCGGAACCGGAAAGACTATGACCCAGCATCAGATTGCAAAGTGGTCCGATGCGGATATTATTATTTATATTGGCTGCGGTGAGCGTGGCAATGAGATGACCCAGGTGTTGGAAGAGTTTTCCGAGCTTGTGGACCCCAGATCAGGCAATCCTCTGATGGATCGGACGGCGCTTATTGCCAATACCTCCAATATGCCGGTGGCGGCCCGTGAAGCGAGTATCTATACCGGAATTACATTGGCGGAATATTATCGGGATATGGGTTACGATGTGGCGATTATGGCGGATTCCACTTCACGATGGGCAGAGGCTCTCCGTGAGCTTTCCGGACGTCTGGAGGAAATGCCTGCGGAGGAAGGCTTCCCGGCTTATCTGGCATCTCGTCTGTCTGCATTCTATGAGCGTGCAGGATTGATGCTGAACTTAAATGGTACGGAGGGAAGCGTATCCATTATCGGGGCCGTTTCTCCTCAGGGCGGTGATTTCTCTGAGCCTGTTACTCAGAATACCAAGCGGTTTGTCCGTTGCTTCTGGGGACTTGATAAGTCTTTGGCTTATGCAAGGCATTTCCCGGCCATTCATTGGCTGAGCAGCTACAGTGAGTATATCTCGGATCTGACGCCATGGTATAAGGATCATGTTTCCAAGGACTTTGTGGATTTAAGGAACCGTCTGATGGTGCTGCTTAATCAGGAAAGCAGCCTTATGGAGATTGTAAAACTAATCGGCAGTGATGTGCTTCCGGACGATCAGAAGCTGGTTTTGGAGATTGCAAGGGTGGTGCGCCTGGGCTTCCTTCAGCAGAATGCTTTCCATCCGGATGATACCTGTGTACCTATGGAAAAGCAGATGAAGATGATGCAGATCATTTTGTATCTTTACGATAAGGCGAGAGCCTTGATTGCTCTCAATATGCCTATGTCCGTACTTAAGTCAGAAAACATCTTCGAGCGAGTGATTGCCATCAAGTATGATGTGCCCAATAACCAGCTGGAGGATTTTGAGGGCTATCGGGAAGAGATTGATGCTTTTTATGACAGAGTTTTGGAAAAGAATGCATAAAACAGCAGAATTCGGTCAGTGCACAAAAGGATTTACGGACACATGTACCTGTGGCCGGAAATTCTTTTAGATCCCCGTGTACTGTCCGGATTCTGCGGAACTGGAATAAAAACAGCAGAATTCGGTCAGTGCACAAAAGGATTTACGGACACATGTACCTGTGGCCGGAAATTCTTTTAGATCCCCGTGTACTGTCCGGATTCTGCGGAACTGGAATAGGAGAATTTAAATGTCAATTGAATATTTAGGCTTAAGTGAAATCAATGGCCCTCTGATTGCATTGGAGGGTGTACAGGATGCCTCCTATGAAGAGATTGTGGAAATTACCATAGACGGTAAGAAAAAAGAGCTGGGACGAATCATTGAGTGTTATGAGGATAAGGCTGTGATTCAGGTATTCGGCGGTACGGATAATATATCACTTCGGAATACCCACACCAAGCTTACGGGCCATCCTATGGAGATTACCCTGTCTCCGGAGATTCTGGGGCGTACCTTTAATGGGATTGGCCAGCCTATTGACGGTTTGGGAGAGGTGGTTTCCGATATTCATCGGAATGTAAACGGCCAGCCTTTGAATCCGGTTATGCGTGAGTATCCCAGGAATTATATCCGGACGGGATTTTCTGCCATAGATGGTCTGACAACTTTGATCCGGGGACAGAAGCTTCCGATTTTTTCCGGTAACGGACTTCCTCATGATCAGCTTGCAGCCCAGCTGGTGCGGCAGGCTTCCTTGGGAGATGATTCGGATGAAGAGTTTGCCGTTGTGTTTGCGGCCATGGGCGTGAAGCATGATGTGGCGGAATTCTTCCGCCGTGCTTTTGAAGAGAGCGGCGTATTAGAGCATGTAACGATGTTTTTGAACCTGGCAAACGATCCGGTGGTGGAGCGTCTGATTACGCCCCGTGTGGCATTGACGGCGGCGGAATATCTGGCTTTTGAGTGCAACATGCACATTCTGGTTATTTTGACGGATATGACGTCCTTTGCGGAGGCTATGCGTGAGGTTTCTTCCTCCAAAGGGGAGATTCCGTCCAGAAAGGGTTATCCCGGTTATCTGTACAGCGAACTGGCTACCATCTATGAGCGTGCCGGTATTGTGCGGGGAGTAAATGGCTCCGTGACCCAGATTCCTATTTTGACGATGCCCAACGATGATATTACCCATCCCATTCCGGACTTGACGGGATATATTACGGAGGGGCAGATTGTACTGGATCGTGTTCTTCATGGTCAGGGTGTGTATCCGCCTATCAGCGTGCTTCCCTCTTTGTCCCGTTTGATGAAAGACGGTATCGGCGAGGGTTATACAAGAGGGGATCATCAGGACCTGGCAAATCAGCTGTTTTCCTCCTATGCAAAGGTGGGAGACGCCAGAGCGCTGGCATCTGTAATCGGCGAGGATGAGCTGTCGCCCATTGATAAAAAGTATCTGCTCTTTGGAAAAGCTTTTGAGGAGCGTTTTGTAGGCCAGGGCGCAGACGATAACCGGACGATCCAGGAGACCTTGGATATTGGCTGGGAGCTTCTTGGAATGCTGCCGAGAGAAGAGCTGGATCGAATTGATACGAAGATTTTGAATCAGTACTATAAGTCACAGGAGCAGATAGATGGATAATCAATCATTTCCTACAAAAGGCAATTTAATATTGGCTAAGAATTCTCTGGTACTGGCCCGCCTGGGTTATGAGCTGATGGATAAGAAGCGGAATATTCTTATCCGGGAGCTGATGGGTCTGGTGGAGCAGGCAAAGGATATTCAGATGGAGATCCGTACTACCTTCAAGACGGCTTATGAGGCGCTGCAGAAGGCCAATATCGAGCTTGGCAATAATTTCGTTTCGGATATTGCCCGGAATGTGCCGATTGAGGACACCATTGAGGTGAAGCTTCGGAGTATTATGGGAACGGAGATTCCCCTGGTGCGTTACGATGCGGCAACCCGTAAGCCGGCTTATGCCTTTTACAGTACGAGAGAGTCTTTGGATATTGCCCGTGTGTGCTTTGAGAAGGTGAAGGATTTGACCTTAAAGCTTGCCATGGTGGAGAACTCCGCTTATCTTCTGGCAACGAATATTAAGAAGGCCCAGAAGAGGGCCAATGCCTTGCAGAATATTACGATTCCCAGATATGAAACTTTGGCGAAAGACATTGCAAATGCGCTGGAGGAGAAAGAGCGGGAGGAGTTTACAAGGCTTAAGGTAATTAAGAGAATGCATACGGGTTGAAGCTTTATGAAGTATGATTTGAGCGTCCCAGTTTGGGACGCTCTGTTTTTCTTTATTATAATAGTATGTACTGCTGTCAATAAAAAACGCATTGAATTTGACAATTCAATTTATTAAAATTGCATCTTTTTTGAGTATCATAATATATTAAATCGCACTGAATTTGACGATCTAATTCTGAAAAATCGCATTTTTTTTGACGATCTTCAGTGGAAATCAGGTTCGATGCTCTAAATTATGAATGAAATTTAATACAAAGCCTAAAATGCATACTGTATGGGTATGTAAAAAGAATAGAATAGTTGTTACCGTTCACACCCATGGTGTTCACAGTAACGAATAGTTGCCTGGTTTCAAAAGGTATTATTTACCTGTGCTTGCCAGACAGAAAAAGATCCGCTATAATGGACAAAGATGTTTTTGACATAGCGGGAACAGGAGCGGTTGTGATTTTTGCTTAGTTCCGGGAAAATCCACGAGACAAAAGGAGAGGCAGGAATACATAAGGGATGAGCGGCTTTGAAGCATTAATAGGAAATACACTTTTAATAAGCGCAGTAACGGGCTGGTTTGTAGCTCAGGTGCTAAAGACCCTGATACATGCATGGGTAAACAAAGGCTTTGATCTGGAGCGTCTGATTGGCTCCGGCGGTATGCCGAGCTCCCACGCATCCACGGTCTGCGCTCTGGCCGTATCCGCAGGGAAAGAATACGGTGTCGGATCCCCGGTGTTTGCGGTGACGGCGATTCTGGCAATCATTGTGATGCATGATGCTATGGGAGTGCGCCTGGAGACGGGAAAGCAGGCAAAGCTGCTCAATCAGATACTGGACAGCTTTAAGACCTTGGAGGGGAAAAAGCTGACAGAGGAAAAGCTGAAGGAATTTGTAGGCCACACGCCTTTGCAGGTGTTGATGGGGGCTATCCTTGGTATATTGATAGGATGGCTCATGGGATAGGATATAGGCTTTTGAAAAGAGTTTAACTTAGGGGAATTTTTCGAGCTTACTTAGTGATACTGGATTGGAACCGAAGTACGAGAGGAGAACATTATGAAGAAAGAAATACAAGTAGATAAGAGACTGGAAAAGCTGGTGGAATACAGTATGCGTTCCGGCCGAATTGACGGAAAGCTTTATGAGGAATATGATGTAAAGAGGGGCCTGCGTGATTCTTCTGGTAAGGGTGTTTTGACAGGCCTTACGGAGATTTCCGATGTAGTGTCCTTTGGCTATGTTGACGGTGAAAAGGTTCCCATTGACGGGGAGCTTTACTTTCAGGGCGTCAATGTACAGGATTTGGTAAAGGGATTTGCCAACCGGCGTTTTGCATTTGAGGAAGCAACCTACCTTTTGCTGTTTGGAAAGCTGCCCACGAAGGAGCAGTTAGATGAGTTTATAGAACTTTTAGGGGAATTCCGAAGCCTGCCGGATACCTTTGTCCGGGATGTGGTGATGAAGGCCCCAAGCTCTAATATGATGAATACCTTGCAGAAATGCGTGCTGACCCTCTATTCTTATGATGAGAATCCAGAGGACATTTCCATTTCCAATGTGCTGCAGCAGTCTTTAAAGCTGATTGCCCAGTTCCCTCTGTTCTGCGTGTACGGCTATCATGCTTACCGCCATTATCATCTGGATAAGAGCCTGATTATCCGCAATCCAAAGCCGGAGCTTTCCACAGCAGAGAATATCCTGCGTCTTCTCCGGAAAGACGGAACCTATACGGAATTGGAGGCGAAAGTTCTGGATGTGGCATTGGTGCTTCATGCGGAGCATGGCGGCGGTAATAACTCAACCTTTACCACCCATGTAGTTTCTTCTACAGGCACAGACACTTATTCTGCGGTAGCAGCTTCTCTTGGTTCCCTGAAAGGGCCGAAACACGGCGGTGCAAACCTGAAGGTACAGGAGATGTTCCGGGATATTAAGTCCCATGTGAGCAACTGGAAGGATGAAGAAGCGCTTCGTTCGTATTTGGTGCGTATTCTGCGTAAGGAAGCTTTTGACAGAGCCGGCCTTATCTATGGAATCGGACATGCTGTTTATACGGAATCCGATCCAAGAGCAGTGATTCTAAAGGAATATGCAAGAAAGCTTTCCGAAGAAAAGGGATTGACCAGAGAGTTTGAATTATATGAGAGGGTGGAGCGAATCGGAGGCGAGTGTCTCATGTCAGGGCGAAAGCTTTTAAAGCCCGTATGTGCCAATGTGGACTTCTACAGCGGTTTTGTCTACAGTATGCTGGGGCTTCCGGCAGAGCTGTTCACTCCGATTTTCGCTATTTCACGTATCTCCGGATGGAGTGCCCACCGGATCGAGGAGCTGGCAAATGCAGGCAAGATTGTCCGGCCGGCTTACAAGTATGTAGGGCATCATGTGGCTTATGAGGAACTGGAGGAACGGAAGTAAGACAATTCGGAAGAATTCCCCCAGTGTAAGGCAATGAGAAGGCAAAATGAAGATCTATGGAAGCAGCTTCATCAAAAGAGGATGTTATCATATGCTTAATGAATGGAAAGACCTAAAAAAATGCGGAGCCATAAAAGGTTCCGCATTTTTTCAATTACGTAATATGATTTTTATCACCATATTTATCAATACTTATGAGAACTTAGGTCTCTCCGAATACCTGTTTTTTCAACCGGATACCCGTAGGCGTTGCGGCTAAGCCCGCCTGAGAGGTTTCTTTTAAAGAACAGGGAAGCATATCCCCCACCTGTCTCATGGCAAGTACACATTCATCTACCGGAATCTTGCTTTCCACACCGGCAAGAGCCATTTCCGCAGAGGTGAAGGCAATAGCGATTCCTGAGACATTCCGTTTGATACAGGGGATTTCCACAAGTCCGGCTACGGGATCGCACACAAGGCCCAACTGGTTTTTGATAGCCATAGCACAGGCATGAGCAGCCTGCCCAGGCGTTCCCCCTGCCAGCTCTACAAGGGCTGCCGCTGCCATGGCAGAGGCGGAACCGCATTCCGCCTGACATCCCCCCTGGGCGCCGGCAATAGAGGCATTGTTGGCAATCACCATTCCCATGGCTCCGGCCGTAAAAAGCGCCATAACAGCGGCATGCTCATTACAGCGTCCCTCCTCCAGCATAGAGACAAGGGTTCCAGGCAGGATACCGCAGGAACCGGCAGTGGGAGAGGCCACAATCTTTCCCATGGCGGCATTATATTCCGATACGGCAATTGCGCGGGCCATAGCATGATTTAAGAAATTTCCCGTAATGCCTCCTGTATTGGCATAAGCCTCTACCTTTGCCGCATCGCCGCCGGTAAGACCGGAGGTGGAACGAAGCCTGGGGTTTTTGCCTTCCTTCACGGCTTCCTGCATGACGTGGAGACTGTCCTTCATACGATTATATAATTCTTCTTCCGATAACTCCATTTGCTCAGCCTGATCGGACAGCACCAGAGCAGATATGGATATATTATTTTGTTCTGCGGCATCACAGATAGCCGCAATGGAATCATAGTCCAGCATATACATTTACTCCTGTTTAATTGGTAACAGATCTTTAAATAGCACGAATCAAAACCACATTAATAATATTGGGAAGGATACGCAGGCTTTGAATGAGATTTTCCGCTACATCCCCATCCACTTCAATGGTCATAACCGCTTCTCCGCCTTTTCTTGGTCGGGTCAGACGGAAGTTGCCGATGTTCGTTCCCGAATAAGCCATAAAATTGGTTACGGCGGCGATCGTCCCCGGTCTGTCGTGATGCAGTACCATCAAAGTGTTATACTGTCCGGTAAAGGATACCTCCATACCATTAATCTCCGTAACCAGAATATTGCCGCCTCCGATGCTGGCACCCTGCACAACACATTCCCCGCCATTTTCTCCCTTTAAATGGATTCGTGCCGTATTGGGGTGGGCTCCGGGAATATCTTCCCCATGAAAAGAATAAACCAATCCTTCTTCATTGGCAATGGTTAGAGAACGGCGGATTCTTTCATCATAGGAATGCATGCCCATGATGCCTGCAATCAGCGCCTTATCCGTACCGTGTCCCCGGTAAGTCTGAGCAAAGGAGCCGGACAGACGGATATCTGCCCAGACTGCTTTTTCTTCAAGGATTTTCCATGCCACACGCCCCAGGCGCACAGCTCCGGCCGTGTGGGAGCTGGAAGGGCCAATCATTACAGGGCCGATAATATCAAATACATTCATATAATAGTC
The DNA here is from genome assembly GCF_036941035.1 of Candidatus Merdisoma sp. JLR.KK006. Lineage (NCBI taxonomy): Bacteria > Bacillati > Bacillota > Clostridia > Lachnospirales > Lachnospiraceae > Candidatus Merdisoma > Candidatus Merdisoma sp. JLR.KK006. The sequence goes on from NZ_JAYMNS010000023.1 coordinate 14,063, forward strand.
CTCGGTTTTCTATTTCTTGATCCACTTTTCGTAGATTGTATTTACAATAACGCCGATTGCATTATCACCGGATACATTACATGCGGTTCCAAAGGAGTCCTGTGTAATGTACAGTGCAACCATGATTGCACAGATAGGTCCGTCCGGGTTGCCTGCTTCCGCACCGAAGATCATATAAAGGAAGGGCAGTGCGGTCATAATGGATCCGCCCGGGGCGCCGGGAGAAGCTACCATAGCGATTCCAAGAGTCATAATAAAAGGAATCACTGTACCAAGGCTGATGGGAAGCTGATTCATCAGACATACGGCCGTAGCACAGGCTGTGATAGTGATCATGGAGCCTGCCATATGAATATTGGCGCACAGAGGAACTACAAAATTGCGGATTTGCTCGGATACGCCGTCATTTTTTGCACACTCCAGATTGACCGGAATCGTAGCAGCTGAGGATTGCGTTCCTAAAGCGGTAGTATACCCGGGAATCTGGTTCTTAATAAGCATAACAGGGTTCTTTTTGCTGATGGTTCCGGCAATAATAAACTGAATGGTGATGCAAATCAGATGCATGAGAATCACCACCAGGAATACCTTCCATAAAATACTTAAAATTGCAAAGGTTTTGCCGGACTTTGTCATATCCGTAAAGGTTCCGCAGATATAAAGAGGAAGCAGGGGAATAATAACCGTATGGAGCACCTTGTCAATGACACTGGAAAAATCCTTCATGCCGTTATAAAGGCTGTTCCCCATTTCTTTTCCCTTCATAGTAGACAGGCACAGTCCGAGAACAAAGGCAAGGGCCACTGCGGATAAAGTATCCAGAAGGGGCTGAAGCGAAATGCTGAAATAGGAGCTTAAGGAATTGTCCGCTGTTGCGGCGATCTGCTCCATGGCCTCCGGACTCATAAAGCTTGGGAATAATCCGCTGGCCACCAGATAAGAACAGGTTCCGGCAATCAGAGTAGAGCCGTAGGCAAGACAGACGGTAATCACAAGCAGCTTTCCGGCTCCCTGGCTTAAGTCCGCAATTCCCATAGTGACATAGGCAACAATCATCAGCGGAATTATAAACTTTAGGAAAGTGCTGAACAAACCGGAAGCGGTAACAACCACCCGGCAGATGCTCTCAGGCAGGAACTGCCCGAATAAAATACCAAGAATAATGGCAATGATGAGTTTTGGCACAAGGCCCAGTTTCTTTTTCTCCATGTTACAACCCTCCATAAGTTTTTTGTGTTCTTTCCTCTCAAAAATGCAATGTCCGCCAAGGAAAGAATTTGTCTTTTGCAAACAGACAAAACCACCAAAAGTGTATTTGAGTGAGATACAATTACAGAATACCTGTTTATCAAATAAAAAGCAAGTGTTTGCGGCAAAATATTTTATTCTTTTTTAATATTTCTTTTATATTTTTTTAAGGATATCCTTTGTAAAAGTGAAACATGAATTTTCATTACTCGAAAACCTTGAAATCTATTCCAAATACGATTAAAATAAATAAAGATTTCGCAAATGCGGAACCGGATAAAAACAGCGATAGCCTGACAGCGCCGAAAGGGGCTGTTGCGCAACTATGAATAAAGGAGAATAATATGAGTAAAATTGACGAAATTCGCACAGAAATGATGAAAGCCATGAAAAATAAGGAAAAGGAACGAAAGGAAACCCTGTCCATGCTTTTGGCAGCCTTGAAAAACAAAGCCATAGACAAACGGGCGGATCTGACCGTGGAGGAGGAGTATGAGGTTATCAAAAAGGAAATGAAGCAGACAAAAGAAACGATGGATCTGGCCCCGGCAGATAGGACGGATATCATAGAACAATGCAAAGCTCGCCTTGCCGTGCTTTCTGAGTTTGCACCGGAGGAGATGAGTGAGGAGGCTATCCGGGCGGTCATTAAAGAAGTAATGGACAGCCTTGGCATTACGGAACCTACGGGCAAGGATAAGGGAAAGATCATGAAAGAGCTGATGCCAAAGGTAAAAGGAAAGGCAGACGGTGCCCTGGTTAATAAATTAGTAGGAGAAATTCTTGCGTAAGCGTCTGACACTGCTCTGTCTGGTGGCTATAGCGGTCCTGTGTGGCTGCAGCGGAACCAGGACGGGAGAGGTGTCAGTACCTGAGGTGCAGGATATAGGGCAGGCGGGAATAGAGGAAGAGGAAGTTCAGGAGCCGGAGCCGATTGTGGTAGGAAAAGAGCCTGGAAGTGTTTTAGGGGAAGAAGAGGTTGTCCTGATGCGGGAGGGAGAGACCGTCAGTGTACCCTATAACAGGATACAGGGCATCAATGACTTTACCATAGCCTATGATCCGGAAAGCTTTACCCTTGAGACTGCCAATAATGAACTGTGCTTTTATTCCCATTCTTATGGGGCGGACTCGGAGACACCCGTATTTGTAAAGATTACGGAATCAGAAGAAGAATCTTCAGAGACCCTGGCAGACCAATACGTGGCTGACAGCAATGAAGAATGCATGGTAGAAGAGGTGACCATAGGAGAGGGCGAATATCCGGCCGCCTGGATCAGCTATTCCGAAGGAACAGATTCTGGGAGCCGCACCTGCGACATCTATATTTTCCGCTATAATGAAAGGCTTTATGTGGCTCAGATGGACTGCTTTGTAGAAGCTTATGAAAGCCTGGGTGCAATACAGGAAAGCATATTGTCCACCCTGCGTTTCGATGAAGGATAGGTGTGGCTGTCTTATGTCCCGACAGCCACATGAATCTGTAAAATAACGAAAAGGAATACATTCACATGACCTCACGACAGATAAGACAATCTTTTATATTGCTTCTAACCGCCATCATCTGGGGCGTGGCTTTTGTGGCCCAGAGCGTAGGCATGGACTATGTAGGTCCATTCACGTTCATCTGCGTACGTTCCCTCATCGGCGGCCTGGTATTGATTCCCTGCATCGCTCTGTTGAATAAATGGAAAGTCCAGGCTAAAGAAGCATCCACAGACTGCAAATCAGCAAAAGAAGACAGAGGAAAGCTATTGTGGGGCGGTATCTGCTGTGGATTGGCTCTCTGCTTTGCAAGCTGTTTCCAGCAATTTGGAATCCTCTATACCTCTGTAGGGAAAGCGGGCTTCCTTACCGCCTTTTACATCATCATTGTCCCTGTATTGGGCTTGTTTTTCGGTAAAAAATGCGGTCCTTTCGTATGGATAGGTGTCCTGCTGGCACTGGCAGGGCTCTATTTCCTGTGTATGACCGAAAGCCTGCGTTTGGGGACGGGGGACATCCTGGTATTCATCTGTGCCTGTCTGTTCTCCATCCACATCTTGGTGATCGATTACTTCACCCAATATGCAGACGGCGTAAAGATGTCCTGTATCCAATTCTTTGTCTGCGGAATCGTATCCGGAATTGCCATGCTGATTTTTGAAAAACCGGAACTTGGCCAGCTCCTTGCCGCCTGGAAGCCTGTTCTCTATGCAGGTGTACTCTCAAGCGGGGCCGGTTACACCCTGCAGATCGTAGGTCAAAAAGACATGAACCCGACCGTGGCATCCCTAATCTTAAGCCTGGAATCCGTAGTGTCCGTTCTGGCAGGCATGCTGCTTTTGAATCAGCACCTGACAAGCAGGGAGTTGTTAGGATGTACCCTTATGTTCGCCGCAATCATCCTGGCCCAGATTCCGCAGAAAACGAAAAAAGGGAAGAGAGGTCTTTGAGTCTTGAGAACCAAGATTCTGTATCTGAAAAACCGACAGTAAAATATTACCACAAAGAGAGAAGAAACGAAAAAATGAAAAAGATATGTATGTACCTGCTTATGACTATGCTATTGTGCCTGACCGCATGCAAAGGAGCAAAAGACAAGGAACTTTCGGAACCCTCTGAAAATACGGCGGATACAAACGAAAACCAACAAGAAGAATCCCAGGAAACAGAAGCCCTCACTCCCGCCGAACCGGAATCACAGTCCCAGGCAGAAGAAGCCTTTGAGCTTACCGACCAGGGAAAAGCATTTTTGGAGCAAATGTGCCGAACCTTAAACGATTTCGATTCACAGACGGAAAAAGACAAGGCATTTTATAGAGACTTTCTGTTCTATTCCTATACCGGCGTACCCGAGGGTATGGAAACGGAACAGATATATCGTGAAGATTTGCAAATCGAAGAAACCGTTGTCAAGGTGCCCGAGCAGGAAGCGGAGGCCTACGCAAAGCTGGTATTCGGCACGGAACTGCCGGAGGAAGCAAAACCAGCCCTTGAAGAAATGGAAGAGGGCCAGACAGCCTGCTACTATGAGGACGGCTTCTATTACATAGGCGTATCCGACTTCCCGGATGTCCAGTACACATTCACAGATTATGAAGAATCCGATAACACCATCACGGTGCGATATAGCATCCAATATGAAGACGAAAGTGATGCAGGAATCGTAAGCTTCACCCTGGAGCCGGCAGAAAATGAGAACGGCTTCATTATTACATCGAAAGCTGCGGAATTCACCAATTAGGGCGAGACCTGGTTGAATTTTCCACTCCAATCCACTATAATAGAACAAGAAAAAGCAAAAGGACAATCCTTAATATGAAATTACTATTCATATCCCTGGGCTGTGACAAGAACCTGGTAGATTCCGAGCATATGCTTGGCATGTTAGAGGAAAAGGGCTACACGTTTACTGACGAGGAGACAGAAGCAGAGGTCATCGTAATCAACACCTGCTGCTTTATTAACGATGCCAAGGAAGAAAGCATTAACACCATCTTAGAGATGGCGGAGTACCGAAAGTCCGGTCCTTGCAAGGCCCTTATCGTCACCGGATGCCTGGCAGAACGTTACCGCCAGGAGATCTTAAAAGAGATCGAGGAAGTGGATGCCGTCATCGGCACCACGGCCTATGATGCCCTCCCGGAGATTCTGGAACAGGTATTTCAGGGTAAAAAAGAACTGAAGACAGAGGAACTGAACCGTCTCGTGCGGACAAAAGCAAAGCGTCAGCTTACCACTGGCGGACATTATGCCCATCTAAAGATAGCGGAGGGCTGCGACAAGCACTGCACCTACTGCATCATCCCGAGGATTCGGGGCAGCTATCGAAGTGTCCCCATGGAGCAGCTGCTTGAAGAAGCCAAAGAACTGGCTGAACAGGGAGTAAAAGAGCTGATTCTGGTAGCCCAGGAAACCACCCTCTACGGCATGGATCTCTACGGTGAAAAGCGGCTTCCGAAGCTTCTTAAGGAACTCTGTCAGATTCGGGGACTTCGCTGGATCCGGGTACAATATTGTTATCCCGAGGAAATCACGGAAGAACTGATAAAAGTCTTAAAAGAAGAACCAAAGCTGTGCCATTACCTGGATCTGCCCATCCAGCATGCTTCCGATCGCATCCTGAAGCGGATGGGAAGAAGAACCATCCGTAAGGATCTGGAACAGATCATTGCACGCCTGCGGGAAGCGATTCCGGATATCTGTCTGAGAACCACCCTGATCACCGGATTCCCGGGAGAGACACAGGAAGATCACGAAGAACTGATGGCATTTGTAGACACCTGTGAATTTGACCGTCTCGGCGTATTCACCTACTCCCGGGAAGAAGATACCCCGGCGGCACAGATGCCGGATCAGATTCTGGAGGAAGTAAAGGAAAGCCGTCAGGCGGAGCTGATGGAGTTGCAGCAGGAGATCGCCTTTGACAAAGCGGAGTCTATGGTAGGCCGGGAACTGGAAGTTATGATTGAGGGACAGGTGGCCGGAGAAAACGCCTATATAGGACGCACCTACCGGGATGCCCCGAATGTGGACGGCTACATTTTCATCAATACAGAAGAAACGCTCATAAGCGGCGACTTTGCAAGAGTACGGGTAACCGGAGCCCTGGAATATGATTTGATAGGAGAGCTGATATGAATCTTCCAAACAAACTAACCATACTGCGTGTGATACTGATTCCCTTTTTTGTGGTATTTATGCTGACGGATCTGGGGGGCAGCTATGGAAAATATTATGCATTGGCCATTTTCATCATTGCAAGCCTTACGGATCTGTTAGACGGCAAGATTGCCAGAAAATACAATCTCGTTACCAATTTTGGGAAATTTATGGATCCCCTGGCGGATAAGCTTCTGGTGTGTTCCGCCATGATTTGCCTGGTGGAGATGAAGCGGCTGGCGGCATGGATTGTCATCGTGATCATTGCCCGGGAATTCATCATCAGCGGCTTTCGTCTGGTGGCTTCGGATAATGGGGTGGTAATTGCGGCAAGCTATTGGGGAAAGTTTAAAACAACCTTTCAGATGATTATGATCATTTTGCTGATTTTGGATTTGAAAGGTGTTTTTGCGACAGTGGAGACCATTATCGTATGGATTGCTTTGGCTCTGACCGTCATTTCCCTTGTGGATTATTTAGTGAAAAATAAAGGTGTATTGCTGGAAGGAGATATCTAATATGATTGTAGAACTGATTTCCGTGGGAACCGAGATCTTACTTGGAAACATTGTGAACACCAACGCAGCCTATCTTTCTGAGAAATGTGCCCAGCTTGGCCTTTCCCTCTATTATCAGACTGTAGTCGGGGACAACCCGGAGCGTCTCACGGAGACCTTAAAGCTGGCCCTTGGCCGAGCCGATGTGGTGATCCTGGGAGGGGGCTTGGGACCAACCCAGGATGACCTGACCAAGGAGATCACGGCAAAGGTTCTGGGAAAGGAACTTAAGGAGGATCCTCACACCCGGGAACTGATCAAGCGGTTTTTCGACACTCGGGGGATTGCTGAGATTACGGAAAATAACTGGAAGCAGGCTCTCGTTCCTGAGGGTGCGATTGTGGTGGACAATGACAACGGCACGGCTCCGGGACTCATTCTGGAGGAAAATGAAAAGATCGTGATTCTGCTGCCGGGACCGCCGGGAGAGATGAAGCCCATGTTCGAAAAGGATATTTTTCCCTATCTGAACAAAAAACAGCCGGAAATCATTGTTTCGGAGATGGTTAAGATCTGCGGTATGGGAGAGAGCAAGGTGGAGCATATGATTGCCGATCTGATTCAGAATCAGACCAACCCCACCATAGCAACCTATGCAAAGGTTGGAGAGGTTCATCTGCGTCTGACCGCTAAGGCGGCGGATGAGGCGGCGGCGAAGAAGTTGATGAAGCCCGTGATTCGGGAATTAAAGGTACGTTTTGGGGGTTATATTTATACCACCGATGAAATGATGACGTTAGAGGAATCCGTAGTCCAGCTTTTAAAGGAGCAGGGTCTTACCCTGACCACGGTAGAATCCTGTACCGGAGGACTCTTTACCGGACGCCTGGTGAACGTGCAGGGGGCTTCCGAGGTCTTAAAGCAGGGCTTTATTACCTACTCCAACAAGGCAAAACGGAAGCTTATCGGTGTAAAAAAGCTGACTCTGAAAGAATTTGGTGCTGTCAGTGAAAAAACAGCAAAGGAAATGGCAAAGGGTGCGATTCTGACTACCGGATCGGATGTGGCCGTCTCCATCACCGGAATCGCCGGGCCGGATGGGGGAACCAAGGAAAAGCCTGTGGGACTGGTTTATATTGGCGTATCCGTAAAGGGAGAGATGCGTGTGAAAGAATACCATTTTACCGGAAACCGGGCAAAGATTCGGGAAAGTGCCGTGGTGGCGGCTATGACGCTTCTTCGCACCAGCATCCTGGAAACCATCAAATTTTAAAAAGTAACATTTAAGGAGCAAAAAAGGCATGCCGGAACAAAAGCAGACCATACAGGTAAAGTATTTTACGGACAAAATAGAAAAACTGACTTATATAGGGGGAAAATCTGACTGGATCGACCTCCGGGCGGCAAAGGACGTGCAGTTAAAAGCAGGAGAATTTCACCTGATTCCCTTGGGTGTTGCCATGGAGCTGCCAAAAGGCTATGAGGCTCATATTGTTCCCAGAAGCAGCACCTTTAAAAACTTTGGAATTATTCAGACCAACCATATGGGTATCATAGACGAGACCTACTGCGGCGACAACGATCAATGGTTTATGCCGGCCTATGCCCTCAGGGACACTCAGATCCATGTAAATGACCGGATCTGCCAGTTTCGGATTATGGAGCATCAGCCGGAACTTTCTTTTGAAGAAGTAAAAGAACTTAAAAGTGCGGACAGAGGCGGACTTGGCAGTACGGGAAAGGCGTGAGAATATGCAGATTATAACCTTTGCGGCAATTGACATTGGTTCCTACGAGGTAGGAATGAAGAGTTTTGAACTGGTTCCAAAGAGTGGAATCCGGGAGATTGATTATATACGCCACGGAATTGAATTGGGGCGGGATGCCTATAATAAGGGCAGGATTGGCAATGAACTCTTAGAGGAGCTGTGCAGAATTCTGGAGGATTTCACACGGATCATGAAAGAGTATCAGGTGGATGACTATCGGGCCTGTGCTACCAGTGCCATTCGGGAGACCAGCAACTGCCTGTTGATCCTGGACAAGATTCGGGTACGCACCGGCCTTGACGTAGAGATCTTGAGCAACTCGGAACAGCGTTTTCTTGGCTACAAATCCATTGCATCCAATGAGGAATCCTTTCAGAAGATTATTCAGAAAGGAACGGCTATCGTGGATGTGGGAGGGGGAAGCATACAGATATCCCTCTTTGACAAGGACGCACTGGTTTCCACCCAGAATCTGCGTCTGGGTACCATGCGGATTCGGGAGCGTCTGGCGGAGGTAGAGAGCCGCACCAACCATTTTGGCGATATTATTGAGGAAATGATCAATAATGAGCTGAAAAGCTATAAGCGGCTGTACTTAAAGGATCGTGAGATTAAAAACATGATTCTCGTGGGAGACTATATTACACAATTCATGCACAGGAATGCCATGGAGCACAGCCTGATGCTGAGCCGGGAGGAATATTTCCAGCTTTATCAGGAGATTGTGACCCGGACACCTCAGGAAATGGTACAGCGTATGGGCATGGTTTCGGAAAATGTGTCCCTTATTATGCCGGCCATGATTATCTACAAGCGGCTTATTGAAGAGACGGGAGCAGAGACCATCTGGATCCCCGGCCTGAACTTAAGCGACGGCCTGGCCTACGATTATGCGGAGAGGAAAAAGATCTTTAAGTCCAGCCACAATTTTGAAAACGATATTGTAGAGGCGGCCAAGAACATTGCCAAGCGTTACCAGAGCAACAAGACGCATCTGGCGGGAACGGAATATCTGGCCCTGACTATTTTTGATAAGATGAAGCGAATCCATGGCATGGGAAAACGGGAACGGCTTCTTCTGCAGATTGCGGTACTGCTTCATGACTGCGGAAAATACATCAGCATGAACCGCACGGCCGAATGCTCCTATGAGATTGTTATGTCCACGGAGATCATCGGATTGTCTCACCGGGAGAGAGAGATTATCGCCAGTGCCATTCGCTTTAATACGGAAGAATTTGTTTCCTTTGAGGAATTTGCCATAGGATCTCCGCTGGATCAGCAGGATTATCTTTTGACGGCCAAGATAAGTGCCATTCTTCGTGTGGCCAACTCCATGGATCGGAGCCATAATCAGAAGTTTAAGAATGTAAAGGTTACCTTAAAGGAGAGGGAGCTGATTGTGGTGGTAGATACGGTGGAGGACATTACTTTGGAGCAGGGACTTTTCTCCCACAAAGCAGAATTTTTCGAAACAATTTTCAGTATCCGGCCCGTTATCCGGCAGAAAAGGCAGGTGTAGAAAATGGATAAGAAAGAATTTACCAAAAATGAATATTACCGGAACAGGGAGCTTTCCTGGCTGGCCTTTAATGAGAGGGTATTAAGCGAGGCGAGGGATAAAAATATCCCACTTTTTGAACGCCTGAAGTTTTTGAGCATTACGGCATCCAATCTGGATGAATTTTTTATGATTCGGGTGGCGTCTCTAAAGGATATGGTTCATGCAAAGTATACGAAGAAAGACATTGCGGGGCTGACTCCTCAGGAACAGTTGGATGAGATTACAAAAGTAACCCGGGAAATGGTAAGTACCCAGTATTCAACCTATTCCCGATCCCTGCTGCCTTTGCTTCGCCAGCATGGCCTTACGGTTGTGCAGGAACATGAAGATCTTGACGAGGAGCAGGCCCGGTATGCAGATCGCTATTTTCGGGAAAATGTTTATCCGGTGCTGACACCTATGGCAGTGGATTCCTCCCGGCCTTTTCCTTTGATTCGGAATAAATCCCTGAATATCGGAGCACTGCTCTCCAAGAAGAACGAGAAGACGGAGGAGTTGGAATTTGCAACAGTGCAGGTACCCTCCGTACTTCCCCGCATCGTCCGGCTTCCCGATGCCAAGGATGGAACAAAAGTAGTGATTCTCTTAGAGGAGATCATTGAACGGAATATGCAGCAGCTTTTCTTAAGCTACAACATTGTATGTGCTCATCCCTACCGGCTCATGCGTAATGCAGATCTGACCATTGATGAGGATGATGCGTCCGATCTTTTAAAGGAGATTCAAAAGCAGCTGAAGAAGCGTCAGTGGGGCGAGGCCATCCGTCTGGAAGTAGAGGATAAGATGGATAAGCGTCTCCTTAAGCTTCTGCGGAAAGAGCTGAATATCAAAGAGGATTCCATTTACAAGATCAGCGGACCTCTGGATCTGACTTTTTTAATGAAGATGTACGGTATGGACGGCTTTGATTCCCTAAAGTATTCCAAGCATGTGCCGGCAGGGGTAAAAGAACTTCCCGGAGACTGTGATATTTTTGAGGAGATTCGAAAAGGGGATGTGCTGCTTCATCATCCCTACCAGACCTTTGATCCGGTGGTGAAGTTTGTCCGTGATGCTGCATCCGATCCCAAGGTACTTGCCATCAAACAGACTCTGTATCGGGTCAGCGGCAATTCTCCGATTATTGCGGCCCTGGCCCAGGCGGCGGAAAACGGCAAGCAGGTATCTGTTCTGGTAGAGCTGAAAGCCCGGTTTGACGAGGAGAATAATATCCTCTGGGCAAAGATGCTGGAGAAAGCGGGCTGTCATGTTATCTATGGACTGGTGGGCTTAAAGACTCACAGCAAGATTACTCTGGTGGTACGCAGGGAGGATGACGGAATCCGCCGCTATGTTCATCTGGGGACGGGCAATTACAATGATTCCACGGCGAAGCTGTATACGGATCTGGGCCTTATGACCTGTTCCGCACCCATTGGCGAGGATGCCACTGCGGTGTTCAATATGCTCTCAGGCTATTCGGAGCCTGTGGGCTGGAACAAGCTTTCCCTTGCTCCCATCTGGTTAAAGGAAAGGTTCTTAAAGCTGATTCACAGAGAGCAGGAACACGTGGAAAAGGGCGGAGAGGGGCATATTATGGCCAAGATGAATTCCCTGTGCGATCCCGATGTGATTGGGGCCCTTTACGAGGCTTCCGCCGCAGGGGTGAAGATCGAACTGCTGATTCGTGGAATCTGCTGTCTTAAGGTTGGAATTCCCGGTGTCAGCGAGCATATTTCCGTTCGATCCATTGTAGGAAATTTTCTGGAGCACAGCCGGATTTTCTATTTCCATAATGGCGGACAGGAGGAGGTCTACTGTGCAAGTGCGGACTGGATGCCAAGGAATCTGGAGAAGCGGGTGGAGATTCTCTTCCCCATTGAGCAGGAGAATCTGAAAAAGAAAGTGATTCACATTCTGAATGTGGAATTCCAAGATAATGTGAAAGCCCATCTTTTGCAGCCCGACGACACCTATGTGAAAGCGGATCGGAGAGGAAAGGCTTCTGTGAATTCTCAGGAATATTTTGTGGAGGAAGCACGGGAGAAAGTGAAGGTGGAGCATTCCGCTTATACCGGGCGGGTGTTTATTCCGGAGGAGCCGGTGGAATAGAAATTTTACAATTTAAGACGACAGTTTATGCACCAGTACAGCGAATCATTTATATTCGTTGTGCTGGTGCGGTGTTTTGTATTCTTATGCAGACTGCATAGCAGAATATTGCAAAAAAGTGCAGGAAAATTTAAGAAAATTTTAATAAAGAGGCAGAAAAACCGACTGGACATAAAAGAAAAATAGGAGTATAATCTCTTATGGTACACAGCGTAAAGGATGTACCATATTATTACCTGATAGAGGGGAGAAAAGGAAAAATGAAAAAGATTGTAAGTGTAGTAATGGTTCTCTGCATGACACTGGCATTGGCAGCATGCGGCGGCAAGGAGCAGTCAGTAAGCTATCGTTCCGAGCAGGAGCAGAGTGGTCTGAAGATGGTGGACACCATGACTCTGGATGCAAAGGGTGACAAGGTTGTGAAGATCACCGAGACGATTGAGATGGATATGTCCGGTTTCGATGAGGCTACACAGGAGCAGATGAACACAGCTTATGATGCAATGGTTGAGCAGTATAAGGCTGTTGAGGGTGTTGAGTGTACAGGCAGTGCGGGAACAGGTACTTATACCATCTCCATTACCATTGATGCTACTGGTGATGCAGTAGAGACACTGGCATCTCAGGGACTTCTTGAGATTGAAGGAAACGGAAGCAAGCTTTCTCTGAAAGCTACCGGTGAGTCTCTGGAAGCAGGCGGATACACAAAGGTTGAGTAATCAGGTACATAAGAAATCAATAAGCAAAAGGAGCACCGGATGTCGGTGCTCCTTTTTAATCGTTAAGACTACTAGTAGTCCGTACCGGAAATCCTTGTGCATATTTCCGGTCTATTTCTCCGATAGCACAGGTCAAAAAGCCTCGCCGTAGCACCACTACGTCTGCGTTTTTTGACCTGCACTCTCGGAAAAATATCCTCAGAAATATGCACAAGGATTTCCGATACGGACTACTAGTTTACATGGATTAGATTACAGCATGAACTTTTCAATGATTTCGGCAATTCCGGAATGATTGTTGTCGTGCTCGGTGATGTAGGTGCCGTAGGGATACATTTCCGACCGGGCATTTATCATGACGCAGGGGGTCTTTACCGCCTGCAGCATGGTAATATCATTCTCCGCATCTCCGGCGGCAAGGGTATTCTCATAAGGAATATTCAGGTATTCGCTGATAAAGCGGACGCCGCTTCCCTTATTGATGCCCTCCGGAAGAAATTCCAGATATTGATCGCAGGAGAAAAACATGTCAAGATGATTTTTCTTTGCCCAGGGCTCCATATGCTGGCGGAAAGCGTCCAGATGGTTTCTGTCGTGGAGGTCGATAAAAAGCAGTTTGATGGGATCCTGATCTTTATCCAGAGCTTTTGTTACATCTTCTACGACTTCATAGGGCAGGAGCGTGGAGGAAGAGTAGTATTTCATTTCTTCCGTATCGTGTTCACACAGAGCTCCGGCTTGATTGTAGGTTTGGGGATGTAGGTGAAACTTGTAGGCTTCGTCAAAGGCTTCCCGGATACAGTCCCGGTGAACTCCCTGGTAAAAGATGGTTTCTTTTGCATAGGCATCGTAGATAAGGGCGCCGTTGGAGGTAATGGCATAACAGCCGGGGGCTGTCAGCCCCAGCTTTTCTACCTGCCGGGCCGTACTGATCAGGGGACGGCCGGTACAAACTACGATAGCATGTCCAAGGCTGGTCGCTTTCTGAATCGCTTCAAGGTTCTCGGGTGTGATTTCTTTTTGGTCCGTCAATAAGGTTCCGTCCAAATCCAGAAATAGAATTTTCTTTTCCATCATGTATACTCCTCTTTTATGTAAAGTTAAAAAAATTAATACGGCGTCATCATATCAAGTATCCTGACAAAAGGAAATTCTTGTGTGCTGCTGCAAGCTGTGTTTTCCCTGTCCTTGCTTGATTATAGCAGAAATTTTCCTGGCTTGCTATAGAAAGTTGTATTGCTGGCTTCCATATCCTGTCTGAATTGCAGCAAAGCAGATGATTTCATACATAAAGAATAGTTTTTCTCATTTTTTCTCATACTATCAAAAAAATGAATCAGGAGGTGACCGAAATATGGGAATCAAGCTTTCGGAACATTTGGATGAGAATGTGATGAATTTGAATGAGATCCTGAATTTGGATGCCAATTTTGACATTATCCGTAAAGGAATTACCATAGCAGGGAAGCAGGCTTGCATTTATTTTATTGACGGTTTTCTGGAAGAGGCTATTATGGAGAAGCTGTTGGAGTTTTTCTATAAACTGAAGCCGGAGGAGCTGCCCAAGACGGCTAAGCAGATGATTGATCATGTGGTGCCTTATGTGGAGGTTACTGCCATCGAGGAGGAGGATTTGCTGATTCAAAGTCTTCTTTCCGGCATTACCTGTCTTTTGATTGACGGCTATGATACCTGTATTGGCCTGGACTGCCGATCTTACCCTATGCGTGGGGTGGACGAGCCGTCGAAGGATAAGGCTCTTCGGGGGTCTAAGGATGGATTTGTGGAGACGGTGGTGTTCAATACGGCGCTGATCCGGCGGAGGATTCGAAGCCCCAAGCTCTCTATGGAAATTATGTCGGCAGGAAAAAGCTCCCGGACGGATATTGTAATATGCTATATGGAGGATCGGGTGGACCGGAAGCTCCTTCGAGAGATTCGAGGGCGCATCAATACGATAAAGGTGGATGCTCTGACTATGAACCAGGAGAGCCTGGCGGAGTGCATTTATGAGCGGAAATGGTTTAATCCGTTTCCGAAGTTTAAGTTTACGGAGCGTCCGGATGCGGCTTCGGCGGCGATTTTGGAGGGGAATATTATAATTTTGGTGGATAATTCCCCTCAGGCTATGGTGGTACCTACTTCGATCTTTGACATTGTGGAAGAGGCGGATGATTATTATTTTCCTCCGGTGACAGGGTCTTATCTGCGGCTGACCAGATTTTTGATTGCGTTAATTACACTGTTTTTGACGCCGGTTTTTTTGCTGCTGTTTCAGAATCCTCAGTGGGTTCCGCCCTGGCTTTCGTTTATTCAGATTAAGGATCCCATTAATGTTCCCATTGTCTGGCAGTTTTTGATGCTGGAGCTGGCCATTGACGGCCTGCGGCTTGCGGCTATTAATACGCCCAGTATGCTGAGTACGCCCCTTAGTGTGGTGGCAGGTATTGTGCTGGGACAGTTTACGGTGGATTCGGGGTGGTTTAATGCAGAGATTATGATGTATATGGCTTTTGTGGCCATTGCCAATTATACCCAGTCCAGTTATGAGCTGAGTTATGCCCTGAAGTTTATGCGGCTGATTATGCTGGTGCTTACTTCGATGTTTGATTTGTGGGGATTTTTGGCCGGGCTTTTGATTACCATTGTGGCGATTGCCGGGAATAAGACCATTGCGGGGAAGAGTTATATTTATCCGCTGTTTCCGTTAAATTTGACGCAGCTTAAGAAGAGGTTTTTGAGGCTGCGATTGAAAGAGTAGAAGGGGGACGGATTTTTTGTATGCGTTACGTTAAACTGTTTTGATGTGGGGATTGGCAACTAAATAGATTAAAAGGAATTTGAAAGAGGCGTACTTCTGCTATAAATAGGGAATACGCCTTTTTAATTTCTGTATTCTTTCCATTTAGCATTATCATTTGACGACCCATAAAAGAGATATGTGATTAAACGAAATTAATCCGGCTCCCCTCTTACTCACATGATTAGGGACAGACAATGCCGTCTCCATTGGCGCAAGCCAGCAGTTTTTCCTTGAGTTTATCATAAAGGGCTAAAGGAAAACGTGAACCATATTGAGTCCAGAACTCGTCCAGAACTTTCATCCCCATCTGAGCATCACCATTGGCCGCTAAGAGAAAGGCAGTCACATAGTCAGGACTAGGCCAATTATATTGAGAGGCGGGAGCTGTGCGCTGGCGTTTGGCCTCAGTCAGAGCACTGTGCAGGTCACAGCAGTTTAAGAACCAAGGGCCAAAAAGTCCCTGTGCCTCATGAAAAGCCTGAAGAAGACGGGATTCCACTTCGCCAGGGTTCTGACCAAAACGGCTGAATCGGCAGGAGACACTCTGCCCTGATGCAGAATCCCAATGGCCTGGGGGCCAGCAGAACAAGTGCAGGCCCACAGACTTATCCGTCCGCTGGTAGCGATAGCTTCCAGTCTCACCAAAGACAGGTAAAAAGTCAAAGCATAAACCCCACAAGAAGATATAAGAAGCTCCTTTAAGAGGGTATGCCTGGATTACTTTCCGGCAGTGGTCTTTCCAAGGGGAATACCAGAGATATGCGCCGTTGTAGGTGAATCCGGAAAGTTCAGGGGCAACTGCGGCAGCAAGGAGGTTTTTAAGCTGTGGGACGGGAAGTTCAAAGTCAAAGGACGATGTACGTGATAAAAAACTTTTCATATGCTGTTTCCTCACAGATTTAATTTGGTGAATACATTTCACTCTGTTTGACAGAGCTGATATTTGTTAGGGTGTCAGCTCTGTTTGGGATTTATGATACAGCTAAGATTGCTGCAAATACTTCAAATCTTCATAAAAAGCGGGATAAGAGATATTCACACACTCAGCTCCCAGAATCTTAGTTTCCCTATCCGCATTCAGGCCTGCGACGGCAAAGGACATAGCAATCCGGTGATCCAGATGGCTGT
This sequence comes from Candidatus Merdisoma sp. JLR.KK006, assembly GCF_036941035.1. Taxonomy (NCBI): domain Bacteria; kingdom Bacillati; phylum Bacillota; class Clostridia; order Lachnospirales; family Lachnospiraceae; genus Candidatus Merdisoma; species Candidatus Merdisoma sp. JLR.KK006. The sequence goes on from NZ_JAYMNS010000023.1 coordinate 30,526, forward strand.
CAATCACGGCGCCGTGAAGGGGATATCCCCCCTCAATAATCATACCGTCCTCTGTAGCAGTGATATGTGCGCCCATAGCGGACAGATTTTTTACCATCACATCAATTCGGTTAGATTCCTTTACCTTTAACTCCGCAGCATCCCGAATTACCGTAGTTCCCTTTGCAAAGCAGGCCATTACAGCGATAACAGGAATTTCGTCAATGAGAGCAGGGATCAGTTCTCCCTCCAAGATGCAGCCCTGCAAATCGGAGGCTTTCACCAACAGATCTGCCATAGGCTCATCCGTCTGACTGTCTATGGGAAGAATACGTACATCTGCTTTCATCATTTGGCAGACACGGAGGATGCCGTCACGGGTAGGATTGATCCCCACATTCCGGATTAAAATCTCAGATCCGGGAGTTATGCATCCGGCCGCAAGAAAATAAGCAGCGGAAGAAATATCTCCAGGCACAAGAATTTTCTGGCCAATCAGGTGAGGGCGAGGCTCGATGGCGGCGGTAGTTCCCTCTGTTTGAACCTTAGCTCCAAAGGAATTCAGCATCAGCTCCGTGTGGTTGCGGGAAAGGGCAGGCTCCGTAACGCTGGTAGGGCTGTCCCCGTACAATCCGGCCAGTAAGATGGCGGACTTTACCTGAGCAGAGGCAACCTTTGTGGTATAGTGGATGCCGTGAAGGGGATGCCCCAGAATCCTAAGAGGAGCGCAGCCGTTTCCATTCAGGCTTTCAATGGAGGCGCCCATGAGAGAAAGAGGCTCTATAATGCGTCCCATAGGCCGTTTTTGAATGGAAGTATCCCCGGTAAGGGTGGTTTCAAAGGATTGTCCGCTTAAAATGCCGGAAATCAGGCGGGTAGTAGTGCCGCTGTTGCCCGTATCCAGAACCTGGGAAGGCTTTTTAAGTCCATGCAGCCCCTTTCCCTGTATAAGAATCCGGGTTGATTCCTTTTCTTCAATGGCAATCCCCATGCGCCGGAAGCAGTCTATGGTGGAAAGACAGTCAGCTCCCGGAAGAAATCCCTCAACCTCCGTAAGCCCCTCGGCCAGGGCGCCGAACATAACGGCCCGATGGGAAATGGACTTGTCGCCGGGAACGGTTAATTCTCCTTTTAAAGCTTTGGAACGTGTAAATTTCATGGCGTATGTCTCCTGTATTCGTTTTGCGTATCCAACCAATGGGGTGACGGAATCATTGGCTCAGCGCTCATAAATGGTATAACGATATTTCCGAAGAAGTTCAACGGCTTTCTTGTAGGAATCCTCATCATACAATTCCACTTTCAATACTGCCTCTTCAAATTCCCGATTGTGAATAATTCCGATATTTTTCAAACTGATTCCCCCGGCGGCAAGGATTGTGGCAAGGGCGGCGATGCCACCTGCTTCGTCCACCATATCGCAGTAAAAGGCGTACATTTTTTTGATAGGCCCCGAGGAGGAATCGGGGATGGAATTGCGGTAATCTCTGGATGCTTCAAAAAAGCGGTACAGACCGTCGGCGTCCTCCGTTTCCAACTGTACCCTCACGGCGGCAAGCTGCTCCAGGCAGCGATCTAAAACCTGAATAAGATTTGACTTATTGGTAATACAGATTTGCTGCCACATCTCCGGTGAGGAAGAAGCGATTCTTGTGATATCTTTAAAGCCCCCGGCCGCAATCCGCTTCATCAGTTCTTCTTCCCCGTCAAGCTGATGTACCAGATTGACCAGTGAGGAAGCGATCAAATGAGGCAGATGGCTGACAGAAGCCGTAATAAAATCATGCTGCCGGTAATCAAGCACCAGGGGCAGCGCCTTTAAGGAAGCAATAAATGGAACAAAGGCATCCACAGCCGCCTTTGGAACCTGAGCCGATGGGGTAATAATATAGTAAGCATTTTCAATCAGATGGGGCTTGGCGTTGGCATAACCGGTTTTCTCCGAACCGGCCATGGGATGACCGCCGATAAAGTGTGCTTCCAGACCAAGGGCAGTCACCCGTTCATGGATATCCGTTTTCGTACTTCCTACATCTGTAAGAATACAATCCTCTTTGATGACGGGCTTCAGAGCTTCCAAGTAGCTGGCATTGGTAGAGACGGGTGCACACAGGAAAATGCAGTCACAGGCTGAAAATTGGTCATCTACTGCTGTGCAGGCAATATCTACCGTCCCCTCATTAGCCGCCTCAATCAGCGTGTCGGCAGTCCGCATGTAAGCCATAATCTGAATTTCCGGGTGAAAGGCTTTGACTGCCTTTGCAATGGAGCCGCCGATAAGCCCCAGGCCCACAAAGCCCACGGTTTTAATGTTCATAATGTTCTCCTGTTTTCCTATTTAAAAATTCCGCCCGGAAAGGGCAGCATAAGCCTTTAACTCTTTTGCAAGCTCATCGAACTGGGCAAAAGTCAAAGACTGGGGACCGTCGGAGAGGGCACAGGGAGGATTGTTATGTACCTCAATCATCAGGCCGTCCGCTCCTGCGGCAACCGCACATTTTGCAAGGGGTGCCACATAAGCCCGAACACCGGAGGCGTGGCTTGGATCCACGATAACCGGAAGATGGGATTTGGATTTCAGTACCGGAACGGCGCTGATGTCCAGAGTGTTTCTTGTGGCCGTCTCGTAAGTACGGATACCTCTCTCGCAGAGCACCACATTTCGGTTGCCCTCGGCAATGATGTATTCCGCCGCATTGAGCCACTCGTCAATGGTGGAAGAGAGCCCCCGCTTTAAGAGTACCGGAAGACCGGACTGTCCGGCTTCCCGAAGAAGCTGGAAGTTCTGCATATTCCGGGCGCCGATCTGAAGCATATCCACGTATTTAACCGCAGCCTCAATGGAAGCCTCGCTGATAACCTCGCAGATGGTGGCAAGACCGGTTTCCTCCTGGGCTTTTTTCATATACCGAAGCCCCTCTTCCTCAAGCCCCTGGAAAGAATAGGGAGAGGTTCTGGGCTTGTAAGCGCCGCCCCGAAGGAAGGCAGCTCCGGCCTTTTTTACGGATTTGGCAATTAAAATCAGCTGCTCTTCCGATTCAATGGCGCAGGGACCTGCCATAACGGTCAGATTGTCCGGGCCGATGGAGGTATTTCCTACCTGAATGGAAGTCGGCTCCGGGTGGAACTTCCGGTTGCTGAGCTTATAGCTTTCGGTAATGGGTACAATTTTATCTACATTCGGCGCAATCTCCAGATTGGAGAGATTGAGACGGGTTTTGTCTCCTACAACGCCGATAATGGTGACTTCTTTTCCTTCCGAGAGATGGGTTTCCAGTCCGTTGGACTTGATAATCTCTACCACATGCTCAATGGAAGACTTGGGTGCCTTTGGTTTCATTACAATAATCATATTAAATGCCTCATTTCCTTAAAATGGATTGCTGTCTCAAAGAAAATGCTTCTTGCGACTTAGTTTTTTTAAACAACAAAAAATAGCTGTGCATGTATGACGCACAGATATCAGTTTACTTTTTTTTGAGCGGAATGTCAATACTGTTTCGCTTTAAAGTGATAAATTTTCCGTTAAATGATAGCGGCAGTTGGGTAATGTCATTAAGTTAAGCTTCAAATAATGACCGGCGTAGGGGAGGAGGGCCGCCCCGACGAGGGGTGGCGGTTCTTGCCCGAAGCCTTCACAAGCCTTTTGGTGCTTAACTTAATGACATTGGGCAGTTGGGATACTATGTTTTGTTTCCGCAGGATATAGTTGACAATTTTGTTTGATAATAGCAAAATGGTATTGATAAATACTGATAAAGGGAGTGAATAGGAAACAGATGCTTAGTCTAAGCTGTATGAAAGAGCATGAATGCAGGAATTGTGAGCTGTATGGACAAGAATATATTCAAAGGAATCCCAATAGAATATCCTGTGAAATATCACGATTGCGATAGAGCTGAAAAAGATTATGCAGATGAAACACAGATATGTACCAATGATGTTTTCATAAAGGAGGCCTATCGGTTAAAATATGCTGAAATTTATAAAGAGACTATTTAAAATCCTGTTTCTCTTAGGCATCATAGCTGCCCTGGTGATCGCCGGAGCAGTCATCTATAAAATCTACCCCATGTACGAGGAATACAGTCAGGAAGCAAAGAAGGCGATAGAGGATTCCAACACAAACACCTTCAAAAGAAACCTGACCAGCTACTTCTATGACCATGAGGGCAACCTTCTCACAGAGCTGTCAGGAAACGGAAGCAAAATCTACCTTACCTTTGAGGAGATCCCGGAAAATGTAATAAATGCCTTTATTGCCGTAGAGGATCGAACCTTCTGGACCCATAAAGGCATTGACCCAAAGGCCATTGTACGGGTAAGCCTGGAGTTTGTTACCTCCAAAGGAGAGACCGTTCACGGAGCAAGCACCATCACCCAGCAGCTTGTGCGGAATGTATTTATTTCAAAGGAAGTAACCATAGAGCGGAAGATAAAAGAGATCTGCTATGCCCTGGAGGTAGAGAAAAAGTACTCCAAGGAAGAAATCATGGAGTTCTACGTAAACAACATCTATTTCGCAAACAACTGCTATGGAATAGAGGCTGCGGCACAATTTTATTTTGATAAGCCAGCAAAAGAGCTGTCCTTAAATGAGACAGCCTATTTGTGTGCCATTCCAAATTCCCCCGCCTACTATGACCCGCTGAAAAACAGCAGCAATGCCCTTCCAAGGCGGGATAAGGTACTAAAGGACATGCAGGAATGTGAATTTATCACAGAGACCCAGCGGATACAGGCTCTTCGTGAGGACCTTGTTCTGAATGAAAAGAAGCCTGTTGAAATCAAGGACTATGAGACTACCTATGCCATCGACTGTGCCATACGCTACCTGATGAAGCTGGACGGCTTCCTGTTTCGCTATTCCTTTGCCACCATGGAGGACTATAACTTCTATATGGAAACCTACAATCAGGCATATGAGCGGATACGGGCGGAACTGTATATCGGCGGCTATGTTGTCACGACTACATTAAATAAGGAAAAGCAGACCCTGCTTCAGGAAAGCGTTGACAATGCCCTGGCATTTGACGAAGAGCTTGCGGAGAACGGACAGTATGCCTTTCAGGGGGCGGCTACGGTAATCAACAACGAGACGGGAAAGGTGGAGGCAATTGTGGGGGGAAGAACCCAGAACAGCAGCACCTATACCCTGAATCGAGCCTACCAGTCCTACCGTCAGCCCGGAAGCTCCATAAAGCCCCTGATCGTCTATCTTCCGGCGCTGGAGCGGGGATATACGGATCGCTCCACGGTGACGGAGATTAATGTGGAAAAAGCAAAGGAGGAGCCGGAAAAGGTACTGGAGATGTACGGAACAAAGATGACCCTGCGCTCTGCTGTGGAGAATTCCAAGAACGGCGCAGCCTGGCGGCTTTTCTGCGAGATTACGCCGGAAGCAGGACTTAACTATCTCCAGGAAATGAGCTTTGCCAGAATCGTTCCGGATGATTTTTATCCTGCGGCATCCTTAGGGGGCTTTACCTATGGAGTTACAACGGTAGAGATGGCAAATGCCTATTCCTGTATGGTAAATCACGGGCGTTTTCAGCAGACAGACTGTATTGTATCCATTTTGGATAAATATGGAGAGGAGCTCTATGAGCCCTATGAAACCAGGCAGGTGTATGTATCCGAGCAGACGGAGCTGATGATTGACATTTTAAAGGGGGTAATCACAAAGGGAACTGCAAGGAAAATGGGCTGGAAGAGCACCGTGGAGGCCGCCGGTAAGACGGGAACCACCAACAACAGCAAGGACGGCTGGTTTGTGGGAGTTACCCCCGATTATTCCATGGCCGTCTGGGTGGGCTACGATATGCCGAGAGAGCTCAGCAATCTCTACGGAGGGAGCTATCCGGCCCAGATCTGGAAGGATACCATGGAAATGCTGGTGCAGGACACGGAGCATGAGCACTTTGAGACGACTACGGAGATTGTAAACGGGGATGAGAAATATTATCCGGGACGGGACGGATCGGAGGTCCTTTCACCGGGCTACACGGTACAGAATTACCGGGATGACCACGCCCTGGCGGATCAAATTGATGCCTTGATTCTTAAGATTGCCCAGGAGAGCGACCCGGGACAGCGGGAGGCTTACTATGAACAGGCCAAGGCGCTGGCGGAGCAGATCTACGGACAGACGCTGAAGGGCGCCTATCGAAATAAGCTGGCAGAGCTTAACGGACAGTTGCAGCAATAAGGCGCATCCGTCGATTTTAGATAAGTTTCTGCAGATATTGGAGGATGGCCATATTACGGATTCAGCCGGTGAAACCATGTATTTTTCGGAAGTTCTGAGCTTCCGGTTTATGAGATTTCACAACCAAATGACATCTTCCGGTAGTTCGTACCTGAAATTTCTGTGGAGATTTTCGAGGATATTTTTTGCTTCCCGCCCAAAGGGATGTGCATAATGCGGCGCCTGTAGAGGATACCTTTACAGAGCAGGCAGACTTGGCTGTTTGGGGCATCGTATGAATGAGCGCTGACAAAATGCCGAAAAGCATAGTTTAATAGGTTTTCTGTTATGCATTCTGACAAAGCAGATGCCAGAAATTCTTTGTCAAAAACTTGTCAAAACTGTATAAAACACTTGAACTTTCCTTTGATTTTTAGTAGAATATATACATGGCAGTCTCCAGGGCGGAAATAAGGCGTGGAGACGCAAAAAAAATATCGGAGGAATAGGCATGAATATTTACACAACTGACAAGATTCGCAACGTAGTGCTCTTGGGACACGGCGGCTGTGGCAAGACCAGTCTGGTGGAAGCCATGGCGTATGTATCCGGGCTTACGACCCGAATCGGTAAGGTAACCGATGGGAATACCATCAGTGATTACGATAAGGAAGAGATCAAGAGAAAGTTCTCAATCAGCACTTCCGTGATTCCGCTGATTTGGCAGGACTGCAAAATAAATCTTTTAGATACACCGGGATACTTTGACTTTGTGGGAGAGGCAGAGGAAGCAGTTGCCGCTGCGGACGCCGCTATTATCGTGGTATCCGGCAAGGCCGGTGTGGAGGTAGGAACGGAGAAGGCATGGGAGATGTGCGAAAAGTACAAGCTGCCCCGGATGTTCTTCGTAACTGAGATGGACGTGGACCATGCATCCTTCCGCCAGGTGGTAGAGGATCTGACCGAGCGCTACGGCAAGAAGATTGCTCCTTTCTATCAGCCTATCCGTGAGGACGAGAAGTTTGTAGGCTATATCAACGTGTGCAAGATGGAAGGCCGCCGGTTTACGGATATCGGCAAGCGTGAGCCCTGTGAGATTCCGGAATATTCCAAGGAAAATCTGGCTATCTGCCGTGAGGCGCTGTTAGATGCGGTAGCAGAGACCTCCGATGAGTTCATGGAGCGCTATTTCAATGGTGAGGAATTTACCGTCAGCGAGATTCGTGCGGCTATGAAGTTTAATGTAAGCGACGGTTCCGTGATTCCCGTATCCATGGGTTCCAGCATGGAGCTTCGGAACATTCACAATCTGATGAATGACATTGTAGAGCTGTTCCCAAGCCCGGACAAGAAGGCGTGCAACGGTATCAACACCAAGACCAACGAGATCTTCGAGGCAAATTATGATTTCTCCAAGGCAAAATCTGCTTATGTATTTAAGACTATCGTAGACCCCTTTATTGGAAAGTATTCTCTGATTAAGGTGTCCTCCGGCGTTATCAAGTCCGACGATACCCTTTACAATCAGGATAAGGAAGCAGAGGAGAAGCTGAGTAAGCTTTATGTGATGCAGGGCAATAAACCCATTGAGATTTCCGAGCTCCATGCGGGCGATATCGGTGCCATCGGCAAGCTTACAAGCACTAAGACAGGCGACACCCTGTCCACCAAGGCTACGCCGGTAGCATTCGGAAAGACTGAGGTTTCCAAGCCATATACATATATGTGCTATAAGGCAAAGAACAAGGGAGATGAGGATAAGATTTCCCAGGCTCTTACCAAGATGATGGAAGAGGATCTGACCCTGAAGACCGTGAATGATTCCGAGAACCGTCAGACCCTGCTTTACGGCATGGGCGATCAGCACCTTGACGTGGTTGTGAGCAAGTTAGAAGAGAAGTTTAAGGTTGCCGTAGAGCTGAGTCGTCCCAAGGTTGCTTTCCGTGAGACCATCCGCAAGAAATCCGATGTGGATTCCAAGTATAAGAAGCAGTCCGGCGGACACGGACAGTATGGTCATGTAAAGATGACCTTTGAGCCATCCGGAGATCTGGAGACGGCTTATGTATTTGATCAGATTGTAGTTGGCGGAGCCGTTCCCAAGAACTATTTCCCGGCAGTGGAAAAGGGCGTACAGGAATCCGTTACCAAGGGACCCCTGGCCGGATATCCTGTTGTGGGTGTGAAGGCAGTGCTTTATGACGGCTCCTACCATCCGGTAGATTCCTCGGAGATGGCATTTAAGACGGCTACCATCCAGGCATTCAAGAAAGGCTTTATGGATGCAAGTCCGGTACTTCTGGAGCCTATCTGCTCTATGACAGTAACCGTTCCGGATAAATATACAGGCGATGTTATGGGTGATCTGAACAAGCGCCGTGGCCGTGTGCTTGGCATGAATCCCGTAGCAGGCGGCAAGCAGGAGGTTGTGGCGGATGTGCCCATGACCGAGATTTTCGGATATTCCACAGATCTGCGCTCCATGACAGGAGGAAGCGGTGTCTATGAGTACGAGTTTGCACGTTACGAGCAGGCTCCGTCCGATGTACAGGAGAAGGAAGTGGCAGCGAGAGCTGCGGAGGAATAATGCGAAGATGTCGTCGTCCGTGCTATATAACATATAGATAAAGCTATAAGATGAAACGCATTTACAAAGCGCATAATAAAGGCGGATTTCCTTTTTAGGAAATCCGCCTTGTCACTGTGCAGAAAAGCGGTTATACTAGAATTATTACCTTAACGAGAAAAGCCCGTCAAACCAAAAGGGCATGCATTACATTGTACCCATAGGGGGTATGCATGAACGGACAAAGTACCTTCGGGTATAGAAAGCCTTGTAAAAAAACAGAGAAAGGGAAGCAAGAATGGAAAAGAAGAAAATTCAAAAGGTATCCGATCCTGTGATCCGGCTGAAAGGTGTTCGCTCTATGGGAGTGATCGGCGATCCGGGCTGCGAGGGCCTTGGAACCTACAATATGAAAGTATATGCAGGAGCTTTGGAAGAATGCGGCAGAGATGACATTACCCTGGTTGTGGGGGATCTGGTGCCGGCGGGAACCAGGCATCACTATCAGACAATACAGGAGCTTACGGAGATTCTGGCAGGAAATAAGGTCTATGCTCTTCGGGGAAATCACGATACGGGAGCTTATACGGAGTATTTTGGAGAAAAGAATTATGCCATCCTTACAGAGAGCTTCGCTGTGGTCGTACTGGACAATGCACAGCGTACCTTTGAGGAAGAGGGCATCCGACTTTTATCCAGGGTGCTTGCCATGGAGGATGTGAAGCAGGCAATCATTGCATTTCACATTCCTGTGCCCAATCATTTTATATTAAACTGTGTGACTGAAGAGGAATTTGCCTGTCTGAAAAAAGCCTATGAGCCGTGGAAAGAGAAAGTAAAATATCTTCTTTGCGGCCATGTTCATTCCGGATTTGAGGATTGTGTGGACGGAATTCCTCTGATTTGTACCGGTGGCGGCGGAGCCATGATTGAGGATGTGTCAAAGGATATCCGTGCCAGTGATGTAGAGCATCATGTGGTGCATTTCTATGAGAGGGATGGAAGTTTGTGCCATCAGATTGTGAATCTTTCGGAGGACTGCTACGGACGTGAGCGTGCGGACGGTGTTTTGAGACAGAAGCTTGAAGAGACAGTAGAGGGAGAGTTGATGGCTCATTTCAAATATATGACCTTTGCGGATCGGGCAGAGCGAAGGGGGATGAAGCGGATTGCCAACCTGTTCCGGGCGCTGGCGGCTTCCGAGTATTATCATGCTCGAAACTTTTATTCCATACTGGACCAGCCTGCGCCTTTTCTGGAAACGGTGGAAATCTATATTCCAGGGGAAGAGTTTGAGCAGGAATATTTCTACCGGATGCTTGTGGATTATGCAAAGGAGCATGCATTTCCCCTTGCGGAGCAGGCTTATGCCGGTGCTGCGGCGGCGGAAAAGGAGCATACGGTACTCTTAAAGGAGGCGGCGGACATGGAGGGATTTTCCAGGGATGTGATTTATGTCTGTCCTGTATGCGGTTATGTGATGACCGGGGACAAGGCCCCGGAGCGCTGCCCGGTATGCGGCGGGCCGAAGAAGCAGTATGAAGCTTATGTAAAAGAGTGACAGGCAGTGATGGTATACGAATGTGTTGTTGTCCTTGTAAAGAGATGCGGATAAAAAATGGGAGGATAACTATGAAGAAGAGATATCAAACAGGAGTGATAGGAATTCTGCTTTTGTTATTGCTGGCAGTGTCCGGCTGTTCCAAAAAGGAAGAGAAGATTGCGCCGGAATCGGCAGCAGAGAATGTGACGGAAAGAGAAAAGCAGTCGGAGGCAGAAAATCCGGCAGAAGCAGATCCTATGGCGGAAACGGAAAATCCGGCAGACACAAAGGAACCGGAGGACACAGGGGATGGGGCAGAGGCAGGAGAGACCTCGGGTTTGACCGCACTTCCGGGTACTTACCCCCGCAATTTTGTTTTCTCCAGCGGCGCAGGCGCATGGGGAACTTTTCTCACTTTGGAAGCGGATGGTTCTTTTACAGGCGGATATAATGATTCCGATATGGGAGACAGCGGGGAGGGATATCCTCACGGAAAGCATTATTACTGTGAGTTCCAGGGAAAATTCGGAGATTTTATGAAAATAGACGAAAATACATTTTCCATGACCTTAGAGAACCTTACCTATGAACCGGAAGCAGGTGTGGAAGAGATTCGGGATGAGATTCTGTATGTTGGCTCGGAGCCTTATGGACTGGAGAGCGGAAAGGAATTTGTTTTTTATACGCCCCAGACATCTGTTTTGGATCTGTCCGAGGAATTCCTAAGCTGGTGGCCCGACCGCTATGAATGGGACGGGGAGACACAAAAAGCGCTGGGCTGTTATGGGATCTTAAATCAGGAGACGGGAGCCGGATTTTTCTCTGATACGGTCTGCACGGCCTGCGGAGGGGATATCTCGCCCCAGACGGGGGTATGCGGCACCTGCGGACTTACTCAGGAGTAGGTTCTATAGGAGAGCGTTACAGCTTTTACAACGTAAAGTCCCCTTGGCGCCATAACCGCATTGGCTCTTTAAGGAAAATAAGAAAAAGACGGGGCGGAAAGGAATGCACAGATGAGGAAGAGCTTAAACGGAAACCAGTTAAAAATCATTGCCATGACAGCCATGACCCTGGATCATGCGGCGGCTGTTATCTGGCCTGATTATCCTACGGACTGGTGGATTCTGCTGATTCATGTGATTGGAAGGCTGGCGGCTCCAATTTTCTGGTTTTTTGTGGCGGAGGGATGGCATTACACACGGAATCGGAGGAAATATGCCGGCCGGCTGTTTCTGTTTGCGATTGTCGGGCATTTTGCTTACAATTTTGCATTTGGAATTCCCTTTCTTCCGTTTCAAACCTCTGTTTTTAATCAGACAAGTGTTTTGTGGGCTCTGTTTCTTGGAACTGGGGCCTTGTATGTCAATGAGCATGAGAAGTGGAAGCAATGGCAGAAGACCTTGGCGATTCTGGCAATTACCATCCTTGCTTTTCCGGCGGACTGGAGCAGCATTGCTGTGCTGGCGATTCTTCAGATCTCCAATCATCGTGGGAATTTAAAAAGACAGATGACAGGGATGATGGTCTGTGTGTCTATGTATGCGCTGGTATATGTTATTTTTATCCATCCCCTTTATGGATTTATCCAGTTATTTACAGCCCTTACAATTCCTCTTTTACAGTGCTACAGCGGGGAACGAGGAAAATGGAAAGGTATGAAGTGGTTTTTCTATCTCTACTATCCTCTGCATCTGGTTCTCTGCGGCATTCTTCGGATTGCGCTGCATGGAAATATGGGAGTGATGATTGGAGGGTGATTATAATTGGTTACGATTGGCTGTGCAACAATAAAATTGCATTTTTAGAGGTTTTATGATATTCTATCCCCATGTCAAAATTTAAACAATTTCACTACCATTTGAATACAAGAAAGCTTCCAAAGGGCAGTAAGGATCTCACGTTCATCCTTATGGCCGATATGCATAACCATGTGTACGGTCCTGGAAATAGACTGCTGTTGGAGGCTGTAGAGGCACAGAAGCCGGACGCCGTCCTGATAGCGGGCGATATGCTGATCGCCCACAGCGAGGAATCCTTTTGTCCGGCTTTGGAGCTTGTCGGGAAGCTTCGGGAGAAAAAGCTGCCCGTTTTTTATGGAAACGGCAATCATGAATACCGGATGCGGCTCCGTCCGGAGGTCTATGGAACCATGTATCAGGAGTATACAAAGGGGCTTCGGGATTGTGGGGTGATCCTTTTGGAAAATCAGAGCATCCCCTTTGAAAAGAATGGACTTTCTATGCGGATTTACGGTTTTGAGCTGGACTGGAAATATTATGAGAAGCGGAATCATGCTCCTTTCGGTCCAGAAGAATTGACCAGGGTTTTTGGAAATCCGGATCCGGAAAGCTATCATATCCTTCTGGCCCACAATCCTGTATATTTTGATGATTATGCGGCATGGGGGGCAGATTTGACTGTTTCAGGTCATCTCCATGGGGGAATCATCCGGATTCCGGGGATCGGCGGGGTGATCTCACCTCAGGCCAGACTTTTCCCAAAATATGACGCAGGTCATTTTCAAAAGGATGGCAGAGACCTGGTGGTAAGCAGAGGGCTTGGCACCCACACCATAAACATAAGGATTTTCAATCCTGCAGAGCTTTCGGTGATTCATCTGCATCCGGAGGAATGAGACGGTGAAAGATACAGCAGACATCTGTGCCTGGAGGATTTTTAATAAGCAGTACAGAGTTATGCATGATGAATAGAAATGGTATAAGGCATAGGAGAAACATGGATTATGGGCATTCCAGTAAAGTTACCAATATTTGAAGGGCCGCTGGATCTTCTTCTGCATTTAATAGAGAGCAATAAAATCGATATCTATGACATTCCCATTGTCATAATTACAGATCAATATATGGAATACATCCGGGCCATGGAAACCAGGGATCTGAACACGATGAGCGAATTTCTGGTAATGGCAGCTACCCTCCTTGAGATCAAGGCCAAGATGCTCCTTCCGGCAGAAGTGGACGAGGAAGGGGAAGAGATTGACCCCAGGGCTGAGCTGGTAGAGCGTCTCCTGGAGTACAAGATGTATAAATACATGGCCTGCGAGCTAAAGGATCGCCAAAGCCTGGCAGCCAAGGTTCTCTATAAGGAAGCTACTATTCCCGAGGAGGTGGCCTCCTATATAGAGCCTGTGGACTTGGAAGAGCTGGTAGGGGATCTGACCCTGCAAAAGCTCAATGAGATCTTTAAGTCCATCCTCCGCAGGCAGGAGGACAAGATTGACCCGGTGCGCAGCAAGTTCGGTGATATTGAGAAAGAGGAAGTAAGTCTGGAGGAGAAAATGTCCTCAGTAGAAGCCTATCTCACAGGGCATAAGCGTTTTAGCTTCCGCAATCTGCTGGAGCGTGAAGCGAAAAAGAGCAAGCTTCATGTCATCGTAACATTTCTGGCGGTTTTGGAACTGATGAAGGTAGGTAAGGTTACTGTGCAGCAGGAGGAAACCTTCGGAGAGATCCTGATTGAAGCAAGAGAGAATGTTTCAGGTAAGAATTAAGAAACAAAAATGAGGAGTATATTGTGGAAGACCAAAGATTGAAAGCGGCCATAGAGGCCATATTGTTTACCATGGGGGATTCCGTAGAGATTGCCCATCTGGCAGCAGCGCTTAAGCTGGAGCAGGAGAAGGTTCGGGAGCTTTTGAGAGAAATGCAGGAGCGCTACGAGGAAGAGGATCGGGGCATCCGGCTTCTGGAATTGGAAAATGCATGCCAGCTCTGTACAAAAACCGAATATTACGACTGCCTGATTCAAATTGCAAAGCAGCCGAAAAAATATGTTCTCACAGAAGTACTTTTGGAGACCCTTTCCATCGTAGCATACAAGCAGCCGGTGACAAGGCTGGAGATTGAAAAGATCCGCGGCGTAAAGTGCGACCATGCCGTGAACAAGCTGGTAGAGTATGGATTGATTGAGGAGGTGGGCCGTCTGGACGCTCCGGGACGCCCCCTGTTGTTCGGCACTACCGAGGATTTTCTTAGAAGCTTCGGAGTATCATCAATGGAAGATCTGCCCCGGATGTCGCCCGAACAGATTGAGGATTTCAAGGAAGAAGCAGAGGAAGAAATTCAGCAGAAGATCAATAAGAAATAGTCATGTTTTGAGAAGTGCGAAAATACCCTTCGGGCATCCCTTTATGCACAAAAACCGTGTGCAAATTAAGGAAATACCCCTCGGGCATCCCGTTATGCACAAAAACCGTGTGCGGATTAAGGAAATACCCTTCGGGCATCCCTTTATGCACAAAAACCGTGTGCAGATTAAGGAAAGGAGTTTTTGCAGCCATGTATGATATTATAATCATCGGAAGCGGTGCATCCGGTGCGGCAGCTGCCCGTGAATTGTCCCGCTATCAGGCAAAAATCTGTGTGCTGGAAAAGGAAGAGGACGTCTGCTGCGGCACCTCCAAGGCAAACAGCGCCATTGTACATGCAGGTTACGATGCAGCACCAGGCTCTCTGAAGGCAAAGCTCAATGTATGCGGAAACGAGCGCATGGGCAGGCTTGCAGAGGAGCTTGACATTCCCTTTCAGAGAATCGGCTCCCTCGTCCTGTGTTTTCAGGAAGCAGATCTTCCCAGACTTCAGGCTCTTTACGAAAGGGGGCAGGCGAACGGCGTTTTGGACCTTCGCATCTTAGACAGGGAAGAAGCTCTGAACATGGAACCCAATCTGTCAAAGGAGACTTATGCAGCTTTGTATGCTCCCACAGCCGGAATCATCTGCCCCTTTGAACTGAATCTTGCATTGGCAGAAAATGCCCGGGCAAATGGAGTAGAATTTAAATTCCTGACAGAAGTAAAAGAGATAAAAAAGCTGGCAGAGGGCTATGAGCTTTGCACTACACAGGGAAGCTTTCGTGCAAGATATGTGGTAAATGCATCCGGCCTTTACGGAGATGAGCTTCACAATATGGTAAGCTGTAAGAAAATCCATCTGGAGCCTCGCTGCGGAGATTACTGTCTCCTTGACCGGGAAGCAGGAAGCCATGTGACAAGGACAATATTTCCCCTTCCAGACGAAAGAGGAAAGGGAATCCTCGTTACTCCCACCGTCCACGGCAATCTTCTCATAGGCCCTACCGCCATTTGGACAGAAGACAAAGAGGGAACCAACACAACCTCTGAAGGTCTTGGCATGGTTCTTGAACGGGCGGGAAAGAGCGTAAGGAATCTTCCGGTCAAACAGATCATTACCTCCTTTGCCGGACTTCGCGCCCATGAACAGGGAGATGACTTTATTATAGAAGAAGTGGAGGATGCCAGGGGTTTTATTGATTGCATCGGCATAGAATCTCCGGGAATTGCCAGCACTCCGGCAATTGGAGAAATGATAGCCAAACTGCTGCAAGATAAGATGGGACTGAAAGAAAAAGAGAATTTTATTTCCACAAGAAAAGGAATCACAAATCCCGGCACCTTAAGCATGGAAGAACGAAATGCCCTGATTAAGAAGCAGCCTGCCTATGGCAATATAATCTGCCGCTGTGAAATGATCTCCGAGGGAGAGATCTTAGATGCTATCCGCCGCCCCTTAGGAGCCAAATCCCTGGACGGCATCAAGCGGAGAACAAGGGCCGGAATGGGCCGTTGCCAATCGGGTTTCTGCGCCCCCAGAGTTATGGAGATTCTGGCACGAGAGCTAAACATAGATCGAAAAGATGTAACAAAATCCGGCGGGAATTCCCAGATGATCGCAGGCATGAACAAGGATATGCTGTAACGCTTCTTACCTTGCTTATAAATGAATCCGGCATGGGAAAGAAGCAGGAGTGTATGGAGGGAAATTGCTAATATAGCTGTTATGATGCAGCAAGAATCCAGGAGAACTGCACCTGCGTCAGAAAGAGGAAAATATGAAAAGCTATGATATAGTCATCATCGGCGGCGGCCCTGCAGGTCTTGCCGCAGCCATTTCTGCCAAAAAATCCGGAATTGACCATATATTGATTTTAGAGAGAGACCATGAGCTGGGGGGCATCCTGAACCAGTGCATCCACAATGGCTTCGGCCTTCACACCTTTCAGGAGGAACTGACAGGGCCGGAATATGCAGAGCGTTTTATCCGTCAGGTAAAAGAGCAGCAGATTGAATATCGGCTGAATACCACGGTTCTGAACATCAGCTCCAAAAAGCTTGTGACAGCAATAAACCAAAAGGAAGGGATGTTCAAGCTTCAGGCAGGAGCTGTGATTCTGGCCATGGGCTGCCGGGAGCGGCCAAGAGGCGCCTTAAATATTCCGGGCTATCGTCCGGCAGGCATCTATTCTGCGGGGACAGCCCAGCGGCTTGTGAATATGGAAGGCTATCTGCCGGGGCGGGAGGTTGTAATTCTCGGATCTGGTGATATCGGCCTTATTATGGCAAGAAGAATGACCCTGGAAGGGGCACAGGTCAAGGCAGTGGCAGAGCTTATGCCTTATTCCGGCGGCCTAAAGCGAAATATCGTCCAATGTCTTTATGACTATGACATTCCCCTGAAATTAAGACATACGGTAGTGGACATTCGGGGAAAGGAACGGGTAGAGGGCGTCACCCTGGCGGAGGTTGACGAACGGGGAAAGCCGATCCCCGGAACAGAAGAATTTTATTCTTGTGATACCCTTTTGCTTTCTGTGGGCCTGATACCGGAAAATGAGCTGTCACGAGGTATGGGCGTGAAACTCAATCCTATCACCTCCGGTCCGAGCGTGAATGAGCGTCTGGAGACAAATATAGAAGGCGTCTTTGCCTGCGGAAATGTCCTCCATGTACACGATCTGGTGGATTTCGTATCAGAAGAAGCGGCAGCAGCGGGACGAAATGCGGCAGCTTACGTGAAAGCAGGGGGCCTGAAAAAGAAGCTTGGATGGGAGATTCTGCTGAAGCCGGGACAGGGAGTGCGCTACACTGTTCCGGAAATCATTCATCCGGCCTATATGAATGAGACTCTGACCCTGCGTTTCCGGGTCAGCAATGTATACAAAAACTGTTATATCAGTGTATTCTTTGACAGCGAGAGAGTGCATCATCGGAAACGCCAAATCGCAGCCCCAGGTGAGATGGAAGAAGTGAAGCTTGTAAAGGAAGAACTTCTGAAATATCCCGATTTAAAGCAGATAACCGTAATGATTGAGGAGGGGTGACAGAAATGGAAACAAGAAATCTAATCTGTATCAATTGTCCCATGGGATGTGCCCTTACGGTTGAGATGAACGGAGAAACCATTATTTCCGTAAAAGGAAATACCTGCAGACGAGGAGAGACTTATGCAGGGAAAGAAGTGACAGCCCCCGTCCGGATGGTAACTTCCACTGTGAAGGTCACAGGGGGAAGCCTTCCCGTGGTGTCCGTAAAGACAAGGGAAGCCGTTCCCAAGGAAAAGATTCTGGCCTGTGTCCGGGAATTAAAGACAATAGAGGTTCCGGCTCCCGTCCGCATGGGCGATGTGATTCTGGCAGATGCAGCCAATACCGGAGTGGACATTATAGCCACAAAAAATGTAGAGGCTATAGCTTTTCATAAGCAATCCGGGGCGTGCCGTCCTGAGCATTTATAATGCCGCATTTTTGAAAACCATGCTTCTCAATGAGATGCTGCATAATATGATTATCCCCATGAGTATCTATGCGAAGATGAGCAATCTGCTGTTCGCAGTAAGCCACAATCCTGCCCAGCAGTCCATGGGTTTCTCCGTCACTGGCTACCATGTGGATAGCGCCGTAGGGAGCATCAGAGAGCCAGGCGCCCTGATAAATGACCTGATAGGTGGCATCCTCCCCGATGGCAAAGGCAAAGACTCCATGAATGATACCCTGCTCTGTGACTGCATAGAGCCGTCTGTCATGGAGGCATTCTCTCAGCAGTTCTTCTGAGGGAAAGTTATTGTTCCATTGGGTAGGGTTGTTGTGCTCCGCCATAAATTGTCTTGCATGTTTGTAAATATCTGATATTCTTGGTAAATCACCGGCTTCTGCATGTCGTATCATAAGAGCCTCCTTTAAGTATGGTAATTGAATTATAGCATGGGAGCCGAAAAGGGGAAAGTCTTTATTTTCAGGCGCCAATAGATGTGTTAAAATAAAGGATATATTAAAATAAGGGGAAAGAATACCGATGCCTATAATTCGAAAAGGAACCATTCAAGATATCTTACATATAACCAGGATCTATGAGAACATTTTGGAACAGGAAGAACAGGGAACCGTGACCACAGGCTGGGTTCGGGGAATTTATCCCACAAAGCAGACGGCACTGGATGCACTAAAAGCAGAGGAACTGTTTGTAATGCTTCAGGAGAAAACAGTAGTTGCAGCAGCAAGGATTAATCAGGTACAAATGCCGGCCTATAAATATACTTGGTTTGAAAGGAATAAATCATATGAAAGAAATACCCTCTGGGTATCCCTTTCTGCACAAAAAACAAGTGCAGAATAATGAAAAACAATTGTTCCGTCTCCTGATTGGTTTGAATATTGGAGGGGCGGTCCTTCTGGGAATCTTCTTTTTGGGAAGTTTTCTTTGGGAAGAAAAGCGTTTGGATTCTGAAATGAAAGTTTATTTTGGGAAAAAAACGGAATTTGTTAATTCTTATGAAGACAAGTATATTTACCGTGCCTACAGCCGGCAGGAGCCAGAGGAGCCTGTTCTGTTCTGGGTGGATAGAAAAGATCCATGGGAGAACAATTTTATAGAACAGATGATGAAAAGGGATACGCTGACATTTTGGGAGACAGAAGATAGGGACGCTCATTTTGTAAATCATGAAGGCACAGTCTATACGCTGGAGCAGGGGATGGAAGCATATCAATTGGAAATCCCCATCTATTTAAGCATTTCCTGTGACTCTTGGGAGGATCTGGATGCCTGCGCAGAGAAGATAAGTGAATGGATAGACGATTGCTTAGAGGATAGCAGGTACTTTTGGAATTATACCAAGTCCAATGCTGTCAGAGCTTCTTTTTCACAGTTTGAAGTGCGGATAGGCAAAAAAGCCTTTTGGATAGATTCTTCTGAAATATGGGGTTCGATTAAACCCGGCTTACGATTTACAGAAGAACTAACGGAGTTGATGAGAAAGGAATATGCCAAGGCATTTCCGTATGATCCAAGGCCGAAAGCGTTGGAAGAGGAAAGAGCCCGTGAGGAAGCTCTGAAAGAAAAAGAAGCCCATGACAGGGTCATGAAGGAATGGATTGACAATTATGAAGGCGACTATGCGGCGGAATCTATTTTGGAGGGAGAAGACATTCACTATCGGCTGGCAGCGGCTGATTATGTTATGGGGAATTATGATTACATTTTAATCAAAAGCATAGACGGCGGTAAAAGCTGGACGCTGGTAAATGAGACACCTTTTGGAGATTCTCTGTACGGAGATGCAGAGATAACTTTTCAGGATGAAAGCCACGGAACAATTGCGGGTATTTACAGTGATATGGAAGCCAATCAATATAAGAAAAATATCTATGTTACGGAGGACGGAGGGGAATCCTTTATTTTGCAGCAAAAAGGCCAGCTGCGATAAAAAAGATTGAAGTTCTTTTTAAGCTTCGCTATAATGTACAAATGATAAATAAACGGTAATAGGAGCAGGTGATAAAACATGAATCCAGAAATTGATTTAGATAAAATAGATATGAATGCAGAGCCTCCCGCAGAAGAACCTGCCAGACAGTACTACTTCATGGCAAAATGTCGGGAATGGGTTCGGGAATTTGAGCAGAAAAACGGCCGCCGTCCGACTGCGTTTACTCAAACCTTCGGCTGCCAGATGAATGCCCGGGACTCCGAAAAACTTACCGGAATTCTGGAGCAGGCAGGATTCATAGAAACCCAGAATGAGCATGCGGACTTTGTGATCTACAATACCTGCACGGTGCGAGAGAATGCAAACCAGAAGGTTTACGGCCATCTGGGGCTTTTAAAGCATGAAAAAAAGAGCAATCCCTGCATGCGGATTGCCCTCTGCGGCTGCATGATGCAGGAGCCGGGGGTAGTGGAGAAGCTGAAAAAAAGCTATCGTTTTGTAGATCTGGTTTTCGGAACCCACAATATTTTTAAATTTGCAGAGCTTTTGTATCAAACCCTGAACAGCAAAGAGCAGATTATCGATATCTGGGAAGGCACAGAGCAGATTGTGGAGGATCTCCCTGTAGAACGAAAATATTCTTTCAAGTCGGGGGTCAACATTATGTTCGGTTGCAACAATTTCTGCAGCTACTGCATTGTGCCTTACGTGCGGGGAAGAGAGCGCAGCCGCAGGCCGGAAGATATCATTCGGGAAATTGAGACTCTGGCGGCGGATGGTGTGTCGGAGGTTATGCTTCTGGGACAAAATGTCAATTCCTATGGAAAGACCTTGAAGGATTCCATTTCCTTTGGAGAGCTTCTTCGCAGAGTGGAAAAGATAGATGGCATTGCCAGGATCCGATTTATGACCTCACATCCCAAGGATCTGTCGGACGAGCTGATTCAGGTAATGAAAGAGTCAAAGAAGGTCTGCCGTCATCTGCATCTGCCGCTTCAATCGGGAAGTACTCGGATTCTGAAGGCTATGAACCGAAAATATACGAAGGAGCAGTATTTGGAGCTGGCCGGTAAGATACGAAGGGAGATTCCGGATATTTCTCTGACTACCGATATCATTGTAGGCTTTCCGGGAGAGACGGAGGAAGATTTTCTGGAGACTATGGATGTGGTGAAAAAAGTCTGCTATGACAATGCCTACACCTTTATCTATTCTAAGCGAACAGGAACGCCTGCTGCCGCTATGGAAAATCAGGTGCCGGAAGCAGAGGTAAAATCCCGGTTTGACCGCCTGCTGAATCTGGTACAGGAAAATGCCAGATCCCAGACTGCCCGTTTTGCAGGTACAGTGCAGGAGGTGTTGATTGAAGAGGTTAATGAGCACGATCCTTCTCTTTTAACCGGGCGGATGAGCAACAATCTTCTGGTGCATTTTCCGGGGGATGTATCCCTGATTGGAAGGATCCGTAAGGTAAAGCTGGAGGTGTGCAAGGGCTTTTACTATATGGGAACACTAGTATAGGCGTTTTAAAATAGTGCTGTTATATATGGTCTGCTGATTTCGGATTAAAAAAGAGGAAAATGGGGTATGCTGACTTAGAGAGGAACGGAAGATATTTTTCTAAGGAGGCATAGCATGGCAATACAGGCAGAACCTAATAAACGAGGCATTATTTCTCTTGCTGTAATTATTGTTTTAATGATTCTTGTGACTGCTTTGTCCAATCCCATTTATCGGGTGTTATCGGGTAAGGGGGATGGGATTACTTATACAGCTGTTAATCAGGGGTATGGCGGGGATGTGGTGATAAGCCTGACCATTGAAGATGAACGGATAAGAGAACTTACGGCTCAGGGAGAGTCTGAGACGCCTACTGTTGGGCAGAAGGCGATTACGCAGTATAATGAGACGGTTTTTTCGGAGCTTTCGGATGCTTATATTGATGAGGTGAGTACTCATTTGGATGCTGTGAGCGGGGCTACGATTACTTCGGGGGCAGTGATAGCGGGCTTTCAGGAGGTTGTGGAGCAGGCGCAGGGGGCGTCAGAGTGAATTTTATGGGGAGACGGGGGGCCCCGGATGCCATGCAAGCTTGAATCCGCTGAAAAGAAGCGGATTCAAGCTTCAAGGGCTTCGCCCTATAGAAAGATAGATGCAGGCCGCCTGGGTGAGCCAGCTACCCCAGACAGCCTGCCTCTATCTTTCTGCATGGCTAATCTGTAATGAAAAATTAACACTTTCCAAAGGGGCGGTATGATGACATCCGTCTTTTTTTGTGGTATACTGGTAAAATAGGCATGAAGATAAAGGAGAAACCATATGGAAACAAAGCGTTATGGTCTTAGGCATCCATATTTTTCGATAAAGACACAAACGGATCATTCCTTTGGGGGAAGTCAGACCTGGTCTTCCAGCCGTATTATGAGGAAGTATGGCTGCGGGGTGGTGGGAATGGCGGATGTACTGCTGTATATGGGGCTTCACCAGACCTCCTGTGAGACGGATCTGCTCTATGGGATGCTGCGTGAGGATGGATTTTTGTCTTATCCCAGATATGAGCGTTATCTGATGAAGATGCGCCGCAGATACCTTTCTGTTATTCCCGGCTTTGGGGTTCCCGGGTTTTTTCTTCCTTTGGCTATGAATCGTTATTTCCGCCATTACCGGATTGATCTGCGCGCAAGCTGGTGTGTCCGGACGGGAAAGATTCTTCCCAGAATTGAAGAGATGCTTCGTCAGGATATGCCGGTGATTTTGTCTATCGGACCCAATTTTCCTTTTGTCTGGGGCAGGCACAAGGTTGCCCTTTACCGGAAGGAGAACGGTGAATACCTGCCTGCAGTTGAGACGAAGGCCCATTTCGTGGTGGTGACAGGTATGATGGACGGCTACCTGCAGATCTCATCCTGGGGAAAGGAATACTACCTTTCCTGGGCGGAATATCAGAAATATGTGAAGAAACACAGTACCTGCCTTACCAGCAATATCTGCCGGATTCAGGCGAAGAAGAAAAAGAGGAAAGAGAAATGAACAGTTTTTTTGCCATGATGTCCCGGATGAAATACATTGACCGCTGGGCCCTGATGCGCAATTCAAGAAATGAGAACTTAAGCGAGCACAGTTTGGAGGTATCTATGATTGCCCACGCTCTTGCGGTGATTGGCAATACCAGCCTTGGAAAAGAGCTGGATGCAGGAAAAGCCGCTGTACTGGGACTTTACCATGATGCCACGGAAATTATTACGGGGGATATGCCCACCCCGGTAAAATATTATAACACAGAGATTAAGAACACTTATAAGGACATTGAGCACCAGGCTTCCAGAACACTTCTTGGAATGCTTCCGGAAGAAATGCAGGATTCCTACCGGGAGATTTTTGAAAAGCAGCAGGAGGACGCTTATCTATGGAGACTGGTAAAAGCAGCCGATAAGCTGTCAGCTTATATCAAATGTGTAGAGGAAGAGCAGACAGGCAATCTGGAATTTGTCCGGGCAAAGAAGCAGACTCTTAAGCATATCCGGCAGATGGAGCTGCCCGAAACAAATCTGTTTTTAGACTATTTTATGGATGCTTATGGAAAAAATTTGGATGAACTGACAGGAGGAGAAGCATGAGCGAGAAACGAGATTTTGATTTTTGTCCCCGTTGCGGGGCTTTGATGCAAAACGGTGTGTGCCAGAGCTGCGGCCGCGGTATTCAGAGACCGCCCCAGACTTCTGACAGCTATCATATGCAGAATCCTCAGGGTCCTGTACAGATGTCCGGAGGCACCGGCATGCCAAACGGACAGGGAGGCGTATCCGGAGGACCGGGCACTATGCCGACTTATGTGTATGCTTCACCTGTAAAGCAGAAAAGTCATACAGCAGCCATTGTAATCGCTGTGACGGCTGCCGTGTTTCTTGTATTGGGGCTTTTGATTGCGGTGTTTGTCTCTGTGGCAAACTCCACACGGGACACAATACGCAGTGGGGAGCGGCGCTCCAGAGACAGCTATGATGATTTCTACGACGATTATTACGACGGATATGATGATGAATATGATTATGGCTACTACGAGCCGGATGAGGATGATCCCTATTATCAGGAGATTGTAGACTATACGCGCACAGACTTAGATTATAGCATTCAGTGGGCGGTAGAATCCGTGGATCCGGATGATTCAGATGATGATTGTACTTATTATACTACATATCCGATTCTGGAGAAAGGGGACTCCAATGAATTTGATTCCATCAATGAGAAGATTCGTCAGGAGGCCATTGCTTACCGGGCATCGTACAAGGAATATGACAGCGGCATGTCAACCTTCGGATACGTAACGCTTATGGATGAGGAGAAGATTAGTATAGTATTTAAGCACAATTTTTATAAAAACAATGTAACAGAGGTAAGCCTTGCGGCACGCACCTTCCGGATTGATACAGGGGAAGAGATTATGCCGGAGGAAATGACCGAGATTGATCTGGATTTAGCCATGCGTTTCCAGTCCCAGGATAAGCTTCAGAATGACGGGGTGGAGTATGTGCAGAATCTGACAGGGGAAGAACTTGTGGAGATCTTGAAGGATTCCAGACGGGCGGTATTTTTCTATACACCAGTAGGCCTGGAAGCAGGATTCAATTATGAAAACGGCTGGGTAACGGTTACTTTAAAGGAACAGGCTCTGTAGGATTTGCGTGTTATAAAAAGAAAAAGGAGTTTTTATTCATGTTGAAAGTTGGAAGCCATATTTCTTCCTCCAAAGGGTATGAGGCTATGGGAAAGCAGGCTTTGAAGCTGGGAGCCAATACGTTTGCGTTTTTTACCAGAAATCCCAGAGGCGGGAGCGCAAAGGAAATTGTCCCTGAGGATGTAAAGCGTTATCAAATGCTCTGGCAGGAGAAGGGATATGGACAGATTGTGGCGCATGCCCCCTATACTCTGAATGCCTGCTCAGACAAGCCAGAGGTTCGTCGTTTTGCAAAAGAGACCTTTTCCGACGATTTGGAGCGAATGGAATATATTCCCGGGAATTATTACAATTTTCATCCGGGCAGTCATGTGGGGCAGGGGGCAGAGGAAGGTATCCGTCTGATTGCCAAAATGCTCAATGAGTGCTTAAAGCCAAAGCAGACAACCGTTGTTCTTTTGGAGACAATGGCTGGAAAAGGCAGTGAGATTGGACGAAGTTTTGAAGAACTTCAAAAGATTTTGGAGCAGGTAGAGCTTTCAGAAAAAATGGGCGTTTGCCTGGATACCTGTCATGTGTGGGATGCCGGTTATGATATTGCAGAAGATTTAGAAGGCGTGTTGGAGAAATTTGATAAGACCCTCGGAATGTCCCGGCTTAAGGCCATTCATATCAATGACAGCATGAACCTGCAAGGAAGCCATAAGGATCGCCATGCCCGTATCGGAGAGGGAACCATCGGCCTTGAGGCTTTCGTGAGAATTATCAATCACCCGGCCCTTCGAGAGCTTCCTTTTATTCTGGAAACTCCCAATGATGACCAGGGCTGGACAAAAGAGATTGCCCTGTTGAGAGAGCATTTTTGTGATTCATAACAGCATTCTTTATAATGACAGATGCATTTTTAAAACAAGATGTGTACAATAATAAGAATGATGGTTACTGTTCACTCCTGGACCGTGCACTGCGCTGCACGGTCACAGGCCAGAACAGTACCGGGGTCGGAATCAGGCCTCTTGCCGCAAGGCAACTTTAAATAGGCCGGATTCGTTACTGTGAACACCATGGGAGTGAACGGTAACGAATGATAGTTATTTCTAATAATTATAAGAAGAAAATGTTGAAAAAGGATCCGGTTCTATGTTACACTATACTCATACGCTCAATTGACAAGAGCCATTGGGTGAGCTCTTGTTGAGCCAAGATAGTATTTCTATAATATTTTATCGCAAAGAATACAAAAAAGGAAGGTACATACTCATGCGCAAAAGCATCAAAATGATGGTAGGAATCCGGGTGATCTGTGCACTTGTCGCCGTACTCCTGTTCAGTGTAATGATGACGGTGAACATTCTCCGTGTTGATCGCACTCAGACTGCCAGCGCTCAGGCGAACGCTTTGCTTGACAAAGCCCAGAGAGCGGAAACGGCACACTATAAGTGGTCCAGTAACCTAAGCAACGCATTGTATGCAGGAACAGAATTTACCGGGAGCATCGATCCCACTACCTGTGTTCTGGGTCAGTGGCTTTATGGAGATGCAGGCACGGAAGATAAAGAGATCATCGCTCTGCGATCACAGCTGGAGCCCCTGCACAAAGAGCTGCATGAGTCGGCTACATATGTATTAGAGCTTTTGGAGACGAATCCGCAGCAGGCACAGGCTTATTATCAGGAAACCATTCAATCCAATTTAACTACATTGGTAGGAATTTTGGATGAGGTGGTAGAGAGGGGAACGGCGCTGAACGAGGAAAGCAAGGAACAGATGGAGCAAACCCTTGTGATGATGCACGCAACCTCCATTATAGGACTTTCCATTTCACTGATTGCCCTCTTAAGCTTAGTGTTCTATGTGCTTGGAAAGATTATAAAACCCCTTGTTTTGATTACGAACAAGAGTAAACCTCTTCAGGAGGGTCTTCTTGACTTGGAGATAGATTATCATGCAAAGGATGAGCTGGGCGAGTTGGCGGAGACACTGGAGCGTTCCATGGGACGGATCAGCAGTTATGTGAATGATATTAACCGCATGATGAGCCAGTTGTCTGCAGGGAACTTTGATGTTCAGGTTTCGGAGCCTTACATCGGCGATTTCCGCTCCATTGAGGAATCCCTTTCCAGCTTTACGACTACCATGTCATCGGCTCTCTTCAATATCAATCAGGCAGAGCAGAAGGTATCCGGAGATGCGGCACAGCTTTCCAGCGGCGCTCAGGCCCTGGCCCAGGGAGCTACACAGCAGGCAAGTGCGGTGGAAGAGCTTTATGCTACTCTGGAGGAGTTGTCTAAGAGCGCTTCCGGAAATGTTAAGGCAGCCTTTGATGCCCAGGAAAATGCCCGGCTTACGGGAGAGCAGGTGACGGTCAGCAGCCAGCAGATGGAAGAGATGGTAGCGGCTATGAATGATATTTCCGCTGCGTCCCAGGAGATCGGCAAGATTATAGCTACGATTGAAAATATAGCGTTCCAGACCAATATTTTGGCTCTGAATGCGGCAGTGGAAGCAGCCCGGGCAGGAGCGGCAGGAAAGGGCTTTGCCGTAGTATCCAGTGAGGTGCGCAGTCTGGCTACCCAGTCCGATCAGGCGGCTAAGGCCACCAAGGAGATGATTGAGAATTCCATTCAGGCAGTAGACCGGGGAAGCAGGATCGTAGGAGAAGTTTCCGAAACCCTGAACAAGACATTGAAGCTTGTGATGCAGTCCGGGGATGCCATTGGCGGTATTGCGAAAGCGGTAGAGCGGGAGGCAGATTCCATTTCTCAGGTAACGGATGGTATTGGCCAGATTTCTTCCGTAGTTCAGACCAACTCGGCAAGCAGTGAGGAGTCGGCGGCAGTGAGCAATGAGCTCTTTGAGCAGGTACGTCTCTTGCAGGAGCAGACAAAGAGGTTCCGCCTGAAAAACGGAGTTTAAATGAAAGAAGATTAGTATATGTTCGAAAATAAGGTTATTTTTCGAACACTATGCCAGGATAAGAAAGGGCTGCCCCGGATGACCGGATGGCAGCCCTTTCATCTTACCGCATTTCTTTTTTTCCAAAACCTGTTACCGCCGCTGTAAGCGCCAGTGCAAAAATTAGAATTGCACATGGTAAAAACGGGAATAAATGAAAACCGGCGCCTGCGCCCTCTGCTGTGAAGTCATGTAAAGAGCAGGAAACCAAATAGCCGCTATAGCAGTAAGGGTAGACAATCCAAAGGGGCGTGCTAGCCATTAATACGCCGGGAATAATAAGAAGCAGATTCAGGCCCACGGACAGCAATGGTTTTTCAAACAGTACCGTAATCGCCCACATTGCCGCTGCACCGGGAAGCATGGTAAGGAACAAGCCTGTGCACCATTTCAGTAAATACAGGATTGGCAGCGCTTCCGTAATTCCCGTGTTTTTTACTGCAATCAATCCGGTTATCACAAAGACGATAAGAAATACGGTCATTTCCATAAGCAGATAAAAAAGCAGTACACAGAATTTTGCGGCTGAAAGGGCCTGGCGGCTGACAGGCAGGGCTAACATTTTCAGGATTCCGTTGCTCCCCGTTTCACGTCCCGCAATCATCACACAGACAACAATCATACTGAAGGGAAGCAGATAATAGGCATAAACTAATGCGCTCTGAATAAACATAGCCGCCCACGGGTTTGTATATTCCGGTGAAAAATAGCTGTGCAGATTGGCCACACCGGAAGTCACTACGAACAGCGGGGCTATGAAAATCAGGGGTATTATTTTGCCTCGTTTTACTTTTATAAACTCAATTTTAAGTAATTCTAAAAAGCTCATAGATAGTGTACCTCCTTATTCGAAACGCTTTCTAGCAGCCCATAATCCGGTGAAAAGGAAAAGGACCGTTTCCATCAGAGAAAAAATTACAACTGTAATATCCGGCTGTGCGCTCATTGCAACAGCAGGCTTTAGCATAACCACAAAAGGGTGTACGCATAGCCAAAGGCTGTTTGAAGGAGCCAGAGCCATACCGCTTAAAAATCCCGCAACCCCTATGCCAAGGGGCACCCACATATTGGGGGAGCCGGACGATACGTAAATCATAAAAGCCAATACGGGCATAGACGTTATAAATGAATATCCGGCAAAAGACAGCAGCGTTTTCAACTGAAATGCGCCCTGGGGCAAATCTGTCAGTCCGATATTTGCAAGGGCCAAATACTGAAAGCCTATTGCAATGAAGAGCATTATGGTTAAAATCAGAAATTTGCAAAAGTACATACCAGGAACGCTCATAGGGAGCATATACATTTTTTTAACAGCGCTGCCCTTAAATTCCATATTATAAATCATACAGGCGGCAACTATGATACCGAACATATTCAGAATCATAATCATACCGTAAACCTGCGTCAGCAGCACATCCATAGGAGCTAACGGCAGATTGAAAAGGGTGTCTTTTCGCACGGTGAAATTGATAAAGGCGTATGCTGCGCCCAAAACTCCCACAGCAAGCATAAGCGGAATAATGCCTGTTCGTTTTTCCTTTCTAAGTTCAATGGCAAATGTTCTCATAGCTTTGCCCTCCGCTTTCGGATGGCATTGTCTTCCTCAATCATAGACAGGAACATATCTTCCAAATGATCCCCGGCGAATCCGGCCTGTAATGCATTCTGCCGTAATTCGTCCAGACTGCCCTCAAACAGCAGGCGGCCGTGATTGAGTATTCCTATGTCGTCTGCCATTAACTCGATTTCAGACAGCATATGGGAAGAAATAAGAACCGTACAATCGTAAAGGTCAGGCAGCGATTTGATCAAATTCCGTATTTCATGGATACCGGAGGGATCAAGTCCATTGGTAGGCTCATCTAAAATCAAAACAGGCGGTCTGCCGAGCATTGCTCCGGCAAGTCCTAACCGCTGCTTCATACCGAGCGAATATTTTTTCGCAAGACGCCCGCCGAATTCGGTCAGTCCCACAAGCTCCAGTGCATCCGCAACAGACCGCTTTGGAAGCCCTAAAATACGGCGGATAATGTCAAGGTTTTCTTCCCCTGTCAGATTAGCGTAAAAAGAGGGGGATTCAATAAAGGAACCCACTTCTTTTAAAATAGAAAGACGGTCATTGGGAAACTGCTTCCCATCGATTGTAAAGCTGCCTTTTGTGGGGGCGGTCAGCCCTAAGAGCATTTTCATCGTAGTAGATTTCCCCGCTCCATTGGGACCAAGAAAGCCGTATATACTGCCCCTGCGAATGTTCAGCGAAACGCCGGATACAGCCGTAAAGGATTTGTATTTTTTGGTAAGCTGTTTTGTTCTGATCATGTAATCCATATAAATATCCCCTTTCAATATTTTTGTCCGTGATTTCAGGACATAAAGGTATACCCTTGTGGTGTTTCATTGATTACGTCCATGTTTTTTGGACATAAAGGTATACCCTTGTGGTGTTTCATACCTGCATAATACCAATTCAACCTTGCGGCAACATTCTCTTTACCTTACATTTGCCTTACATTTTCCAAAATCCCGAAAAAACAAACAATAATATGGTATGATGTAGCTGTGAAAGGAGACTGCACTATGAACAACGACTATCTGCTGAATAAATGTATCTTGCTGGTTGATGATGAGCAGGAGCTTTTGGATATGGTTGTGTCCATTCTGTCCGAATATGGATTCCAAAATATCAAAACAGCAAAAAGTGTAAAAGAAGCTATAGCGAAAGCTGAAAAATCCTGGCCGGACTTAGCAATACTTGATGTAATGCTGCCGGACGGAAGCGGGTTTAACTTAATGGAACAGTTAAAGAAAGACAGCGATTACCCCATTCTTTTTCTTACTGCCTGCGGGGAAGAACATGATAAATTCAAGGGCTTTGGCATAGGGGCTGATGATTATATTGTAAAACCCTTTTTGCCAAAAGAGCTTTTGTTCCGTGTTATGGCGATTTTGCGCAGAAGCTACAAGGATGAAAATCCTCTTGTACACTTACATGACAGTCAGATTGATTTTTCACGTGCCGAGGTTATAAAAAATCAGGAACATATCCCCCTGACGGCAAAGGAACACAATCTGCTGTCCGTCTTATACCGCAATGCGGGGCGCATTGTGACAATTGATGCATTGTGTGAAGCAGCATGGGGCAGCAATCCCTTTGGATATGAAAACTCCTTAATGGCCCATATACGCCGCATCAGAGAAAAAATAGAGCAGAATCCCTCCAGGCCCATTTCCCTGGTTACGGTCAAGGGACTGGGTTATAAGTTAATTGTAGAAAGGAAATAGCATGAAAAGCATTCCCAAACTAATACGCCGCTTTGTGGGGATCATGACATTAAGCATCCTCATTCTTGTAATTTTGAATGTTCTCTTTTTCGCATTTGTCTTTGTAAGAAATACGTCGGCATTTTCTCCGTGGGATATGGCGGACAGGACGGCAGACTCGCTGGAGCTTACCGAGGAGGGATATTCCATATCAGACCAGGCGGCAGCCAAATTAAAAGAAGAAAATGCCTGGGCGATCCTTATTGACAATGATACAAGGCAGGTTTTATGGCAGACAGACAATCTGCCTGA
Source organism: Candidatus Merdisoma sp. JLR.KK006 (assembly GCF_036941035.1). Lineage (NCBI taxonomy): Bacteria > Bacillati > Bacillota > Clostridia > Lachnospirales > Lachnospiraceae > Candidatus Merdisoma > Candidatus Merdisoma sp. JLR.KK006. The sequence continues at coordinate 61,528 of NZ_JAYMNS010000023.1, forward strand.
CAGTATTCCCATGCAATATACCTTATCGGATATAGCAAGGCTGGTACGTGGCTATGTGGACGGATATCCTGCTTTTACAGGAGAAGCCCAAAGCGGATTGCTGGTAGTGGGCTATCCAAGAGACCGGTTTTGGAAGCATACAAGGGCAAGCTGGGATTATAGCTTTATTGCAAATTTACCCAGGAATACAGTGATTATTTTGGCTGTCAATCTTGTGATAATTTTTCTCATATACGCTGCTGCCAATTCAAAATTGCTGCGTTCCATTGGTCCCATAACGGATGGAATACAGGACTTGTCAAGGGGCTGCCCTGTTTGTATAAAAGAAAAAGGCATATTTTGTGAATTGGCGGAAAAAATTAATAAAACATCTGAAATACTGCAAATACAGGCCGAGCAGCTTCGAAGAAAGGAAACCGCAAGGGCAAACTGGATAGCGGGCGTTTCCCATGATATCAGAACGCCCCTGTCAATGATTATGGGCTACGCCGGGCAGTTGGAAAATTCAAAAAATCTTACGGAGGACCAGTGCAGAAAAGCCGCTGTCATTGTTAAGCAAAGCAAACGGATGAAAGATTTGATAAGCGACCTGAACCTTGCTTCCAAGCTTGAATATGATATGCAGCCCCTGACAATGAAACGGGAAAATGCGGTATCCATTGTCCGGCAGGTGGTTGTGGATTATATGAATCTGAATTTGGATGACAGATTTTCCTTTGAATGGAAAACCGCAGATACCCTGTCCGTCTGCCACATCAACACCGATAAGGATCTGCTGAAGCGTGCAATATCCAACCTTATTCAGAACAGCATAAGCCACAATGAAAACGGATGTGTGATCTATGCCTCCGTTGAAGATGATGACAATGTCTGCAGGATTTGCATTGAGGACAGCGGCATGGGAGCTTCCGACGAACAGATTGACAGGCTGAACCACACCCCCCACTATATGGTTTGCGACAGAAACACGGCCGAACAGCGGCATGGCCTGGGCCTGCTTATTGTGAAACAGATTATAATGGGACACAATGGAAGCGTTTTAATAGACCACAGCGAATACGGAGGATTTAAAGTTGTGCTAATTATATCGAAATAAGGTTGATTTCTTAATTAATATTTAGTATGATGATAAAGAACCTCCATGAAAGATGTGGGGGATGTGGACCGGATTGTTTTAACAGCAGCCCCATACGGCGCTTAAGACAGCGCCGGAATTAGGAGGAAAGAAGTTACATGCAGGAAATGATTCAAATTGCGGTGGACGCAATGGGCGGCGACAATGCGCCGGATGAGATTGTGAAGGGCGTAGTGGAGGCCGTGAGCCTGCGGGAGGACATTAAGGTGTTTCTCGTAGGAAAAGAGGAAGTGGTTCGGGAGAAGCTGAAAGCTTATACTTATAAAGACGGACAGATAGAGATAGTAAATGCCACGGAAATCATCGAGATGGCGGAGCCGCCGGTAGCGGCTATCCGAAAGAAAAAGGATTCTTCCATTGTAGTAGCCTTGAAGATGGTAAAGGAAGGAAAAGCGGATGCCTTTGTATCCGCCGGAAGCTCCGGCGCTGTGTTAGCAGGCGGCCAGCTTCTGGTGGGACGCATCAGGGGCGTGGAGCGTCCGCCTCTTGCCCCTTTAATTCCCACCAGGAACGGTGTTTCCCTGCTGATTGACTGCGGGGCCAATGTGGATGCCCGTCCCTCTCATCTGGTACAGTTTGCCAAGATGGGTTCCATCTATATGGAGCATGTGGTGGGTATCAAAAAGCCCAGGGTAGCCATTGTGAATATCGGCGCTGAGGAAGAGAAAGGCAACGCACTTGTGAAAGAGACCTTTCCTCTTCTGAAAGAATGTAAGGATATCAATTTTATCGGCAGTATTGAAGCACGGGACATTCCGGCAGGGGCAGCGGACGTGATTGTCTGCGAGGCATTTGTGGGCAATGTGATTTTAAAGCTTTATGAGGGAATGGGATCCGTTCTTATTGGGAAGATTAAGGAGGGCATTATGACCAGCCTGCGCAGTAAGATAGGAGCGCTTCTGGTAAAGCCTGCATTGAAGGAAACCTTAAAGTCCTTTGATGCTTCGGAGTATGGCGGTGCGCCGCTGTTGGGTCTGAATGGTCTTGTTGTAAAGACACACGGAAGCTCAAAAGCACAGGAAGTAAAGAATTCCATTATCCAGTGTGTCACCTTTAAGGAGCAGCAGATTAATGATAAGATCAGAGAGAATATTAAAAGAGAGGAAGGATAAGGCGTATGGAATTTGAGAAACTGAAAGGAATCATTGCAGATGTTCTAAATGTGGATGAAGAAGAGATTACCATGGATACGACATTTACGGACGATCTGGGAGCAGACTCTTTGGATGTGTATCAGATTATCATGGGACTTGAAGAGGAATTTGACATTGAGATTCCTCAGGAAGAGGCAGAGAAGATCGTTTCTGTGGGTGATGCGGTTGAGCAAATTAAGAAAGTTACTGCCTAACATGGAAAATGGCTGGTGTGTAGATGTTACACCAGGTTTATAGAGAGATGAGCTGCCACAAGCACAAGACTGCCGGAGGACGGTGGTTTACTTGTGGCGGCTTATTTCATGTAGGAGTGAGAGCTAGTGATGAAACTTTTAATAGGAGGTATCGATGAAGCTAGGACAATTAGAGGAGAAGATAGGATATAGATTTAAGGAGCCAAAGCTTCTTAGGCAGGCCATGTGCCACAGCTCCTATGCCAATGAGCGCCATATGGACAGGCTTTTGAATAACGAGCGGCTGGAGTTTTTAGGGGATGCTGTTTTAGAGCTGATTACCAGTGAGTTTTTGTTTAAAAACTATTCCAAGATGCCGGAGGGAGAGGCAACCCGCACCAGAGCCAGCATTGTATGCGAGCAGACCTTAGCCCTGTGCGCCAGAGAGCTGGGGCTTGGTTCTTTTTTGCTTCTTGGAAAGGGAGAGGATCTGACAGGAGGCAGAGAACGGGATTCCATCACCTCAGACGCCATGGAAGCCCTTTTGGGAGCCATTTATTTGGATGGTGGTTTTGCTAGTGCAAAAGAATTTGTGAATCACTTTATATTAAATGACATCGAGCACAAAAAACTCTTTTTTGATAGCAAGACTATCCTCCAAGAGGAGATTCAGGGGGAGACCCAAGAGCCTCTTCATTATGTGCTGATTGGGGAGGAGGGACCGGATCACAACAAGCGGTTTACGGTTCACGCCTGCCTGGGTAATCAGGTGATTGGAGCGGGAAGCGGCCGGACAAAGAAAGCGGCGGAGCAGGAGGCGGCTTACCGGGCCCTTATTGAGCGGCACAAAACAGAGAGAGATTTAAGCTAAGAGCATGAGCTGAAAATGAAGTATAGACGGAGCAGAATATGTATTTAAAAAGTATTGAGGTGCAGGGCTTTAAGTCCTTTGCAAATAAGATTGTTTTTGATTTTCACAACGGAATAACAGGCATAGTAGGCCCAAACGGCAGCGGCAAGAGCAATGTGGCGGATGCGGTGCGCTGGGTCTTGGGAGAACAGAGAGTAAAGCAGCTTCGTGGCGGAAGCATGCAGGATGTGATTTTTTCCGGCACAGAGAGCCGCAGGCCCTTAAGCTATGCTTATGTGGCCATTACGCTGGACAACGGGGATCACCAGCTTGCCATTGACTATGAGGAAGTGACCGTGTCCCGGCGCCTGTACCGTTCCGGTGAGAGCGAGTACCTGATCAACGGCACGGCCTGCCGGCTTAAGGATATCAACGAGCTGTTTTACGATACGGGTATTGGAAAAGAGGGCTATTCCATCATCGGGCAGGGTCAGATTGACCGGATCTTAAGCTCCAAGCCGGAGGAATCCAGGGAGCTTTTTGACGAAGCCACCGGAATCGTAAAGTTTAAGCGGAGAAAGAATACGGCTCAGAAGAAGCTGGAGGATGAGAAGCAGAACATCCTGCGCATCAACGATATTCTCTCCGAGCTGGAAAAGCAGCTTGGGCCCCTGGAGCGCCAGTCAGAGACAGCCAAAATATATCTGAAGAAAAAAGAGACATTAAAGATTTATGATGTGAATATGTTTCTTTTAGAGACAGCCCGTCTTCAGGAGCAGCTTTCGGAGGTTGAGAAAAAATCTGAGACAGCTCAGAATGATCTTGAGGAAACTACGAAAGCTTATGAAGCCATTAAACTGGAGCATGCAAAGATTGAAGAAGAGCTGGAGCAGTTAAATACGGATCTGGATGAGACAAAGGAATCCTTCTCTCAGGCAGGCTTAAGCCGCCAGCAGTTGGAGGGCCAGATTGAGCTTCTAAAGGAGCAGATTAACTCTGTCAGGGCCAATGACGAGCACCTGCAGGGACGCCTGGCCGCCATCGGCACAGATGTATTGGAGAAAAAGGAAGCCAGAAAGAAGCTGACCGAGGAACAGAAGCAGCTTGATGCCCAGCTTAAGGAGATTACCGGACGCTCCAAGGAGGCCACGGAGCGTTTAAACGGCATCCGCAAGAAAACAGAGGCCTTAAACAGCCGGGTAGAGCAGCGGAAGAATGCCATTATCGGCCTTTTAAACGAGAGGGCTTCCACCAAGGGACGGCTTCAGCGGTACGATGCCATGCAGGAGCAGGCCCAGATACGAAGGGCAGAGCTGAATAAGAAGCTTCTGGAGGCCAGAAGCGGCGAGGCGGAGCAGGAGAATCTTTATGAGGAATATCAGAAGAAGCTTAACGAGATTGAAGCGGGAATTTTGGATCTGACAGCCGCCCAGAGGGAAAAAGAGGAGGAAGCCGAGGGCTGCCGCCGGACCCTGGGAAAGCTCAATGAACAGTTGGAGATCGGACAGACGGCATTTCACAGGGAATCTTCCAAGCTTGAATCTCTGCGGAATCTGGCGGAACGGTATGACGGCTACGGCAACAGCATCCGCAAGGTGATGGAGCGCAAGGATCAGACACCGGGGATTCTCGGTGTTGTGGCTGATATTATCAAGGTAGAGCAAAAGTACGAGACAGCCATTGAGACGGCCCTTGGGGGCAACATTCAAAACATTGTCACAGACAATGAGACTACGGCCAAGGAGCTGATTGGCTATCTGAAAAAGAATAAGCTGGGACGTGCTACCTTTCTGCCTCTGACCAGCGTGGGAGGCCGTGACAATTTTCCCAAAAAGGAAGCCTTGAACGAGCCGGGGGCTCTCGGCCTTGCAAGCACACTGGTAAAGGCAGAAAAAAAATATGAAGGTGTGGTCCAGTATCTTTTGGGAAGAGTTCTGGTGGTGAGCAACATAGACGCAGCCATCAAAATCGCCCGAAAATACAAGCATTCCCTACATATTGTAACGCTGGAGGGCGAATACTTAAGCCCGGGAGGTTCCATGACAGGAGGAGCTTTCCGCAATTCCAGCAATCTTCTTGGACGCCGCCGGGAGCTGGAAGAACTGGAAGAAAACGTAAAGCGTTTGGAGGAAGAAATGAATGCCGCCCGGCTTCGGATCGAGGAAGCCAAGGACCGTCGCCGCAAACTGCGTCAGGAGGCGGAGGAATTGAACAACCGTCTTCAGGAGCAGTATCTTCTTCAAAACACGGTTACCTTGAACGCAAATCAGGCAAAGGAAAAGCTGGAGGAGCTGGTGTCCGGCTACGAGGGATTGACCGCTGAACTGGGACAGCTGGAGAAACAGCTTCGTGATATCGGAGAAAGCCGTGCAGCCATCGGTCAGGAGCTGAAAGCTTCTGAGGAATTGGAGCAGGAGCATGAGGCGGATACCTTAAAAGCCCAGAAAGAGCTGGAGGAGATCCGCACCCGGGAGGAAGAAAGCGCACAGGAGTGCGAGAGCATTCACCTGGAGGTTGCCGCCATCACCCAGAAAGCGGAATTTGTCAATGAAAATGTAGCCCGAATCGACCGGGAGCTGGAGCGCTTCCGCATGGAAGAGGAAGAACTAAAAGCCGGAGTAGTACAGGGAAGTCACGATATCAAGGCTAAAGAAGAAGGGATTTTGGCCCTTACGGGACAGATTGAGCAGTTGAATCTTCGAAGCCGGACACTGGAACAGCGCACAAAGGATTTGACAGAGAAACGGGATGCCCTCTTAAACGGACAGAAAGAATTCTTTGCCAGGCGTGAGGAGCTATCCGAGCACAGAAGCCGTCTTGACAAGGAGGCATTTCGTCTCAACAGCCAGCGGGAGCGTCTGGAGGAAAGCGCAGAGGCTCAGACCAACTATATGTGGGAGGAATATGAGCTGACCTACAATTCAGCCCTGCCCCTCAGGGATGAGGCTTATGAGGATCTGGCGGACTTAAAGAAGCAGATTGCCGCTATTAAGGATGAGATTCGAAAGCTTGGAGATGTGAATGTAAATGCCATTGAGGACTTTAAGAATCTGTCCGAACGCTATACCTTTATGAATAATCAGCGAAATGATCTGGTGAAAGCGGAAGAAACGCTGATGGGGATTATTGCGGAACTGGATTCCGGCATGCGCAGGCAGTTTAAGGAGCAGTTTGAGCGGATTCGGGTAGAGTTTGATAAGGCGTTTAAGGAGCTCTTCGGCGGCGGAAAGGGTACTCTGGAGCTCAATGAGGAGGAGGATATTTTAGAGGCAGGCATCCGCATTATCGCCCAGCCGCCGGGAAAGAAGCTTCAGAATATGATGCAGCTTTCCGGCGGGGAGAAAGCCTTGACCGCTATTTCCCTGCTTTTTGCCATTCAGAACTTAAAGCCCTCGCCTTTCTGTCTGCTGGATGAGATTGAAGCGGCTCTGGATGATTCCAACGTGGGACGCTTCTCAAAATATCTTCACAAGTTGACAAAAAATACACAGTTTATTATTATTACACATAGGAAGGGAACTATGGAAGCCGCAGACCGGCTGTATGGTATTACCATGCAGGAGAAAGGTGTGTCGGCTCTGGTTTCTGTGAATCTGATTGAAGAGGATTTGACTTAGAATAAAAACAGTATCCCTCGGACAGTGCACGGAAGGATTTACGGACGCATGGTCTTGCGGCCGGAAATTCTTCTCATACCCGTGTACTGTATGAGGGATGCGGAACTGGAATCATTGCTAAAAATAAAGGGGGAATAAGGAGTGCCAGAAGAAAAAAAGGGTTTTTTTGGAAGATTAGTGTCGGGACTGGCCAAGACACGGGCAAATATTGTTGCGGGGATGGACAATATTTTCAGCGGCTTTTCGGCGATTGATGATGAATTTTATGAGGAGATTGAAGAAACGCTGATTCTGGGGGATATTGGCATCAATGCCACCAATGCCATTATCCAGGATTTGAAAGCGAAAGTGAAAGAGCAGAAGCTTAAGGAGCCGTCCCAGTGTAAAGATCTTCTGATTGCCAGCATCCGGGAGCAGATGGAGGTGGGTGAGGTGGCCTACCGGTTTGAGGAAGAGAAGTCTGTGGTTCTGGTGATTGGCGTCAATGGTGTGGGCAAGACGACTTCGGTGGGAAAGCTTGCGGGAAAGCTTAAGGATCAAGGGAAAAAGGTGATTCTGGCTGCGGCGGATACGTTCCGGGCGGCTGCAGGAGAGCAGCTTACGGAGTGGGCTTCTAGGGCCGGAGTGGATATTATCAGCGGCTGTGAGGGGGCGGACCCGGCTTCCGTGGTTTATGATGCGGTGTGCGCGGCCAAGGCAAGGAATGCGGATGTGCTGCTCTGTGATACGGCAGGTCGGCTTCATAATAAGAAGAATCTCATGGAGGAGCTGCGCAAGATTAACCGGATTATTGACAGGGAGTATCCGAATGCTTATCGGGAGACCCTTGTTGTTCTTGACGGGACTACGGGACAGAATGCGTTGGAGCAGGCAAGACAGTTTAAGAGTGTGGTGGATATTACAGGGATTATTCTGACGAAGCTGGATGGGACGGCGAAAGGCGGGATTGCGGTGGCGATTCAGTCGGAGATGGGGATTCCGGTGAAGTATGTTGGTGTTGGGGAGAGTATTGATGATTTACAGAAGTTTAAGGCGGATGAGTTTGTGAATGCGTTGTTTCATCAGGGGTGAGTGAGTTGTGAGGGCGGACGGGGCTGCTGCAAAATAAGGCGGCAGCCATTTCCATATCCCTTGTTCGGACGGTTCACGTACACGCTGCCTGCTCCGGACGTACATTGCCGGGGGCTTTTTTGGAAGCTTTTGGGTTGTCTGGCAATGTTCGTCCGTATCAGACAGCATGTACGTGAACAGCCGGACACTGGATATTGGAAAAGTCTGCCGCCTTATTTTACAGCAGCCCCTGTTTTGTGGGAGGATGTGGCGTGTTTTTTCTGTGTTTTGGGGGGAATTGGTGTTTTATTTCGCTTTCTCCCTTTTCGGAATTGTGTACCCACTAAAAACAGGCTTATAAATATACATTGCAAGCAACAGGTAAATATTTTGTAATCAAGTATATAAATCGGGATTGATGGAGGGCAACTATGGAATATAAGGACTATATTAAGCAAGGCTTGAATGGGAACGCCCCATTAAAATTAATATTATGCGGAAATATTCAGGAAACGGAAAATGATAAAGTAGGTGTTGTATCAGTTGTGTATGCTACAAATGATAAAGACTTAGCAGAACAAAAAATGAATGAATTGATTGCCGTCAATCCTAATAATTATTACATGGTTTATAGTGTGCCTCTAAATGTTGATTTGACGGAACTTTCTCATTATCCTTCAATAGCAATTTCTAAAGATGATTTACAATAAAAGCAATTCCAATTTGAAGAGTTGTCAGGTAAGCACAATCATCATTCCTATGCGGAAAGCGACATACCGATAGGACAGAACTACACAAAAATAGCATTGATGGATAACTATAAAATATTGCAAAACTCAATTCAAACCTGCCATTCAGAGGTTATATGCTTTTTTACTTGCGAGCCTAAGATGCAACCTTCTGAACATGCAATGCGAGGACATCACGAGTTCAGCTTAATACAATTTAAACAAGGAATTCCACGAATGATTTATAATGAATTATTAGAGATAACAGAATTACCTTTTAGTCCGGCTAAAAAACAAATATGCCTTTATTAGTAATGAAATTACAAAAGTTGAGAAATATACCGTTTATCAAAATTGTTTCCGGGGATATTTTTATGATTCCTCTTTTTTTGCCGTCTTATCAGAAGTGGAGAAATCTGGAGGAGCTGATGGATTATAGGAGATATCAGTTCCATCAGGAGGATGTGTTTGCTTTTGGAAGATACATTGAGTGGTGTGTTGGAAATATAAATCTTGTGGAGATTTTTTCTTATGTGGGGCAGACTCCCAAAAGCCCTGAGAGCTAGCAAACCGGAAGTGGGAGACATGTAATGACAGGAATATATTTTAGTGGTACAGGGAACACAAAATTTTGTGTTGATAAATTCTTGGAAGAATATGATTATAGTAAAAATTCATTTTCTATTGAAGATAATGAAGCTTTGGAGAAAATAAAAAGTGACAATGAAATCGTGATAGGCTATCCAGTACAATACAGCAATATTCCCAAAATAATGCGAGATTATATTGTTTATAACCGACATATCTGGAAAGGAAAAAACATCTTTATAATTGCCACAATGGGACTTTTCAGTGGTGACGGTGCCGGGATATCAGCACGGTTGTTAAAGAATTATGGCGCTGTTATAGCAGGCGGATTGCATTTGAAAATGCCTGACAGTATTTGTGATGAGAAAGCATTAAAATGCAGTTTTAAGGAACGTTTGTCATTGCTTATGGTCTTGTAGGATATTCCCTTTTCTTTCATGCGCAACGCCCATATTGAAAATAACCAACGTCCACCGGACGTTGTGCGTCCTGCGGACAGCAGATGATCTCCGTAGATTTTCAATCTGCTCCAATCATCACAGGGGAAGCTACACTTCCCCTGCGCTGGCTCCGCCAGCTACCCCTTTGTGGACTTGCCGGACGGAATCACCTTGCGCTGCAAGCTATTTCCGTCTGGTAAGTTTTCAGAAATCCAGCTATACTTTTTCAATGGGATAGCGTATAATGGAGCCAGTCACAAATCGGGATTGGAGGGTAGAAATATGTTTGAATGTGGTACATATGAATATGGGTTGAAAACAGGCGATTTATCAGAAAAAGAAATGGTCAAAATCTTTGAAAAGGTACTCAGTAAAATCGCCGGGGAAATCAATGATTCCCGCATTCCCCAAAAGCGGAAACTGAGCAAAAGGACTGGTCCCTTCGGCCGGCCTACCCCAGATGCAGAACCGCCAGAATATGATTATATCTACCTTTATGGTCATAGACCCAGTAATTTGTATTTAGAGTTGTACCCTAATCGGGAGAAGAATGGACGAGTGAAATTTTCAGAAGAGGGAATTGTCTGGAATTTGTATTTTTATATCTTGTCAGACTATCCAAACCGGATATCCGAAGAGGATCATATCCAAGAGTTTGGAGGCAGAGTGATTGAGGAATTATTCCAGACACTCCCCTGCGAAAAGGTACTCATTAAGAAATATGCCCCCGGTGAAGATAGGCTTTAGTGAAACTGCAAATTGGGGTTCGTGAAGTAGTTAATGGGAACACTTTTCCGAAAAGGGAGTAAAAAATTGAAAGAAACCATTGCTCCCTTTCGGTGGAGATCGGAGAGGGGTGCCTATTCACTCAGTCTGGATGCGGGAGTGCTGAACCAGAACAGCTTTACAAAATATAAGATGCTAGGAAATGGGTATGACTGGGAGAAAGCTGTGGCTGCATTTGCCGGGACACATCTGCTGAAAGAGTTTGCGCTTGCATTTCACAGGTGCGCAATGGATGCGGATGCCTTTGAAGAGTTGCTGCGTGGGCTTTGAGGGGGAAAGCTGCATATGGAAAATCATGGAGACAAGAATGAATGAGAACATATTAGATTTTTTTCAAACAGAACCTTTCGTTTATGAAAAAAGCTCTAAGGCTTTTTGGGATGATGAATATATTTCAAAGAATATGCTGGCGGCTCACCTGGACACGGCCTTTGACGGCGCTTCGAGAAAGCTGACAACCATACAAAAATCAGTTGCATGGATTTGTGATTACTGCCAAAATGCAGAAAATAAAGAGCTTTTGGATCTGGGCTGCGGACCGGGCATTTATTCGGAGCTGTTGCATGATCAGGGATTTTTGGTAACAGGCATTGATTTTTCCAGGCGTTCCATAGCCTACGCCCAAAAGCATGCAAAAGAGACAAAGCGAAATATTGAATACCATTATCAAAATTACCTGGAAATGGATTATGAAAATAAGTTTGATCTGGCAATTTTAATTTACTGCGATTTTGGTGTGCTTTCACCTGGGGACAGAGCTGTTTTATTGAAGAAAATTCATAAGGCATTGAAAAAGGACGGCATTTTGATTCTGGATGTGTATCATGAACCCTACCGAAATGCATTTCATGAGATGGAGAGCATACGGTATGAAGACGGCGGGTTCTGGTCGCCAAAGCCTTATGTTGTTGTTCAGAAAAATAGGCTCTATGCCAAGACAGACAATACCTTGGAGCAATATCTTATCATGACAAAGGACAGTACCGAATGCTTTTATATATGGAATCAGATTTATTCGAAAGCAGCATTTGAGGAAGAAATAGAAAAACAGGGCTTTGAAACCCTTGAGATGTTTGATGATATTTGCGGCAGGCCTTTTACCAGGCAAAAAGAAAGCATATGCGGAGTTTTTACGAAGGCTGCCGGAAAGG
>NZ_JAYMNS010000024.1:0-65000 GCF_036941035.1 Candidatus Merdisoma sp. JLR.KK006
CTTTCGCAAAGCCTCCGAAAAGAATGGCTGGACGGCGGCATCGGTGCTGAACATCCTGCACCAGTATGAGTACACCGGGGCATTGGTGGGGCGCAAGCGGTACAAGGCCAGCCTCCACGAAAAAAGGACAGTCCCACAGGATAAGTCTGACTGGATCATCTATGAAGGGGCGCATGACGCCATCATCAGCAAGGCGGACTTTGAGCGGGTGCAGGAGATCATCCGGCAGAGACCCAGGCGGGCCGGAGGAACGCCGCAGGAGTACCCGCTGAAAGGGCTTCTCAAGTGCGGCAACTGCCATAGGACATTGAGCCGGGTCCACAGCAGTGCCGGATATTATTACTACCGATGCACCAAAAGCAGGACGGACGAGGCCAGCGATTGCCCGAAAGGGAAACTGTTTACTGAGAAAGAGATCGAGGGCATTGTGTTCCGGGCAATCATGCAGATGCTGGCGATATGTCAGGAGCGGAAAAAGCAGAAGTCATCCCTGACGCTGACCCGCAAGGAGCGCATCGCCGCCTGTGTTGCAGAGCTTCAAAGGCTGGAGCAACAGCAGGAACGGTACAAGCAGGAGAAGTTTAGGGTCTATGAGAATTTCAGTGGCGGAACACTGACAAAGGACGCCTATCTGAAACAGCGGGAGGAGATCGACAGCAAACTCGCCGCCGCCAAAGCCGAACAGGAGGCACAGGAACAGCTTTTATCTGGACTGGAGCGGCAGGTTTTTCAGGACAAGGAGCAGAAGGATGATGTGTTCAATTCCTTTGCCGGGGCAACGGAATTGACGGCGGAACTGGCGGGGACATTCATCAAGGAAGTTCTGGTCTCATCTCCCACAGAGATCGAGATCGTCTGGAAGTTCCGGGATGTGTTTGGCGGTCACTTTGGCACAAAAGAGGAGGAAGCAGACAATGGATAAAACGAGAAGGGCTGCAATCTATATGAGGGTCGCAAGAGCGCCCAGGGCGTGGATATACTGCCGGACAGCGGAGCCGAACGCCTTTGCGTTAAAGATACAGCAGGAAGAACTTACGGCCTTTGCAGAGAAAAACCACTATGATATTGTGGGCTGCACATCCAGGCATGAGGCCGGCACAACAATGACTCGCCCCGGACTGGCTGAGATCACCAATGCGGCGCTCCAGGGCAAAATGGACATCCTGCTTGTCCTGAACGCCTCAAGGCTGGGACGCGACATCTGGAACACGCTCGAATATGTTGGCTGGCTGGAGAAGCACAAGGTTGAGGTTGTCTGCCTGAATGGAGATTTTTCTGTCCGGGGAGTGAGACAGTTCCCGCTGGCAAAGCAAACTGTGGTGTGAGGTTTCTTTCTGCATAAAGCGGATGCCGGAGGCGGTCTGGAAAAGACCTGTTGGCCGCCTCTGGCATTCGTAAAAATTTTCGTGTTTAGTTGACACAAGGAGACTTTTCCAGGCTGGGGAGGGATTATATTGAGGTTGGGAGTTATCTGGAACAGATATTTCCGCTGATGGAGGTGCGGTGTATTTCTGTGAATGACCGTTATGACAGTGAGGGTGTGCTGGGGACTGCGGGCGGACTGAATGTGGCTTTTAAAAATCTGATCAATATGCTGTACAGCAGGGACCTGTCTAAGAAGATACGGTCTGCGCAGATGGCGAGGGCGCGGAAAGGGGAGTATCTGGGCGGCTTTGCAAGGTATGGGTATGAGAAGTCCCTGGAGGACAAGCACCGGCTGGTGGTTGACCCGGAAGCGGCGGAGGTGGTACGGAAGATATTTACCATGGCGGCGGAAGGGATTACGATTTCCGGGATTGTGCGGTATCTGAATGATAATGGTGTGCTTACCTGTGTGGAGTATAAGCAGAGGAAGGACAGCAGGTATCAGCATCCGGGCGGCGGGGTGAAGAAGCTGTGGGGGACCCAGTCGGTGCGTTCCATACTGTCGGATGAGACTTATATCGGGAAGGTGGTGTGGAACCGTTCGGAGAAGTCTATTACTACGGGGAAGAAGATGCTGTGGCATGACCGTTCGGAGTGGGTGGTTGTGGACGGGCAGCATGAGCCGCTGGTGTCGGAGGAACTGTTTGCCCTAGCGAATGAGAGGGCGAAGCCGAAGAAGCGGGACAGGAGCGGCGTGGATATGAGCGGCTTTAAGCGGGAGGTGCTGTTTGTATGCGGGTATTGCGGGCGGTCCATGGTGAAGAAGAACCATAAGTATTGCTGCCGTTACCGGACATGCGGCTCTGATACGGAGTGCAGGAGGGCGGTGGAGGATATGGAAACGCTGGAAGGGAGCGTTATGGAGTATGTGCGGAAGACGGCGGAGGTGATGCTGGGCAATTCCGGGAGGAAGGACGTGGAAGCGGAGCGGGAGACGCTGGAGAAGAAGTTGGATGCTTTGCGGAAGGAGAAGGAGCGGCTTTCGGCGGAGAAGATGTTTTTGTATGATAAGTATCGGTCCGGGGGTATGACACGGGAGCAGTTTAAGGCAAGGACGGGGAGTATGGGTGTGCGGGTTGAGGAAATTGGGAAGGAGATGGGAGAAGCAGAGGATGGGATTGAGAGACTGAAAGGGTGCGGTTCCCGGGACGGGGAGACTGTGCTGGAAGGGATAGCGGCTCTGCGGGAGTTTGATAAGGGGGTGCTGCGGAAGGGGATTGAGAGGATCAGGGTGTTTGGAGAAGGGCGGATTGAGGTGGTTTGGAAGGCTGGGGATATGTTCGGCGGGGGAGATTCGTAAAAATTGGTAGGAAGATTGACGGAGCCATGAGCGGGGTGCTTGTGGCTTTGTTGGTTTTGGGGTATAATACAATACAGTGGAAAAGAGAAGAAGCATTATAGTTGATATAGCTAAAGGCATGGATGAGGTTTTGAATGAAAAGAATTAAGGAATATGCGTATGGATTTAATACAGATGAAGAATTGATAATATATAGTGAGATAGGGGAGGAGAAATCGGTATATCAAAATTATTGTGAATGGCGTGCTTATGTTTGTGAGAAATATGGCGGCGGTAAGTACGCAGAGCCTACACTGAAAAATTTTGTGCATTTTTTGAAGCGTGAGAAAAATCTAATTATGAGCAGAAAAGAAATGTGGAGTGGGTGTACAATGCCGTTATTGACGGTGTTCATTACGATTGTATATACATTTGTATTTTCAGTGGTCAATGTGATAAATACTTATAATAATTCGATAAATACATTAATAGATGAAGAATTTTTGGAGTATACAGGGTATAACCCAAAGATGATATATCAGGCATTGGAACAAAATTTACATTCAGGGATGTGTTTTTATATTTGGGGAGCTTTTTTAATGGGAGTGGTCGTTTTGATGTTTTTATTCTTTGCGTCTGTTAGGATTAGAAGTAATAACTTGAAGAATGAGTTTTATTCGGATTACATAACGATTGTTCAAGAAATAATTGAAGAACAGAGATCAGGAAAAGCGGAAATGGCATAGGAGGGAAAATGGATCACAAAGAGGATGACTTTAGAAAAATATGTTTTCACTGCGCTTCTATTTATGAGATGGAGGATGGAGAAATATTGACGTGTCCGTTTTGTGGCAGAAGCATACCGACATCAGAATATGAAAGAGTAATGCAGGGTATTAGGCAGGCTGTTTTTGGAGGATGGACATGCAGGGAAGAGTATGAAGGTGCAGAGGACGATGGGAAACGCTATTATACAGAACCCTGCGGTGAGATATTAAATTTTGTGGCAGTAGCTGTTGCAAGCGGTTTGATTGGAAATATGTCATATGACATTGTTAAAAAGGTATTTGGAAAAATTGTTTCGTATCTGAAACGGAGTAAGAAAAACTGTGAGGATGAAACATTAGCAGCGTTTTTGGAGTCCCCGGAGAAGATAAAGAAATTTTCGGAATATATCAGTGCATATTATGACGAGTATGAGGGGGCAGATGCTAAAACGAAGAATGCGATTATGGAAGAGGTATTTGTGGATCATGTTTCTCATATCATAGACGGTCTGGTAAAAATGAGGCATAAAGACATTGATATAGAAAAAGTGATGGAGGACAGCCCGCATACAAGAGAAGAGATAATGAAGATGGTTTTGGAGATAAGGAATAAAGTGAATGTCAAACGATTGGAGGAAGAGGATTTTAAAGATTTTTGGGATGATATAGATATTGATTAAGGGAAGAATGTTAAATACATATGTAAAGGAATAAAAAAGTTGAAAAATTTTTGTCCTTTACTTGACACGGGCAGAGCCGATGAACATGTGAGAAATCACAGTTTGTCGGCTTTTCTTTTTACAGAACTATAGGTAGATACGTCCATCAAATTAAAAAAAACAGCAATTTGGTGGGCGGTATTGCTATGCCCGAAAGACTTAACAAACACTCTCCAAACCTGTTTCAAGTTTGGGGGGATTTTTATTGCCTGCAAATAGCAATTTCTATTTTCATATACGATATAAAGGGACGGATAACCCGTTAAAAAAATCCTTGCCAATACAAGGGGGCTTTCTACCCCGCAAGTAGAGGTCAAATTTCTACATAATAGAAATAAATTCTCCATAGACCGTAAAGGTGTGACAGCCTTTGCGGTTTTTCTTTTGTCGTTTTTTGCCGGATTACGCCGCAGGGAGTTATTCATCATCGGTTGCCGCTCACCGCCTTCCAATCTGAATTTTCAACAAAAAAATTCAGATTGGAGGAAAGGATATGGAGGGTAATCGCCCAAAAAGAAGAAAGGATAAGTACAATCCTTATACGATATTCGAGAAAGACGGCCAGTATTACGTTTCATTCAAAGATGGACAAGGTGTATCACATAAACTTGAAATCAGCAAGGCGCTGTATGACACGTTTGATTCTTTTGAATTAAGCGATTTGGTATATCTTAACGTGGTGGACAGGCATATCGAGCAGTCCGAGGTGTGGGAAAACACTTTGAATATGAGAGCGATGAAAAAGCCGGACAGCATGGAGGAAATCGTGTTCCGCAGATTTCAGGCAGAAAAGCTACATAAGGCAATCAGCGAACTGCCTGAAAAACAGAAGAAAAGGCTGATACTGCATTATTTTCAGGAGTTGACCTATGTGGAAATCGCAGAGCGGGAGCAATGCTCAACCAGAGCAGTAGAGTACAGTATCCACGGGGCAATGCAAAGCCTGAAAAAGTTTTTTGAAAAAAATTAAAAAAGGACTTTCGGGTTTTGCCTGATTAGTGAGGAAACAGGTGAGGGAGATAAAAATTCCTTCACCTGTTTTCTGCATTTATGTGGTGAATGGGTTCGTACCATGAAAATTTCATACCCATTCATCAAATACATTCCTGTTGTTATCGTGATGAGCGTAAGCCACGTTAGCAGGTACGCCATGAGCTAAATGGTGATAAAGGCATCGAAATCGCACAGATAAAAAGACAATGGTTTGCGGCTGTCCTATCCTCATTTAAGGAGCGGAAAATACCGGGCTATAACTGCCAGCTTGCTACTGGTAAGGCGATAACAGGCAGCAGGGACAATGATACTCCCGTCCAGTCACAGGTCGAGCGTAAATACCCATCAGGTGTAAAAACGCCGCAACCAATGAGGGCGGCTCCGGGCGATCCCCGGAGGGGTTCTATTCCCGTGGAACTGGTCAGCAGCCAGTCGTTTGGTGACTTCCCTATGTTTGCCGTAAAAGCGGTAGATTATGTAAGCCGGGGTGTCGAGGACAAATAGGCTTATCAGGCTAAAAGTGGTAGCCGGACACAAAACATGAAAATATTCTTAAAGAATAATCAAAAAGTCATGCTTTTGTGTTCGGCTGATACATACCTGAAATGCAGGAAATTTTTTTCGGCAGGCAAGATGTATTCTGCAAATTTATATTTTCTGCCATGAAAGAAAAATCAGACTGGATTCAGGAAGTAAAGATTATGGAGGACATTTTTACTATGGAAGAAAGAAAAATCAGACGAGGGGATATTTACCATGCAGACTTAAATCCCGTTTTCGGAAGTGAACAGGGCGGATACCGTCCGGTATTAGTGATTCAGAATAACAGAGGGAATCAATACAGCCCAACCGTAATTGTGGCGGCAATTACAAGCAGGCCAAAATCAAAAATGCCCACTCATGTCCCGGTTCCGGCAGATATGCAAGGTCTGGAAAAAGATTCTGTTGTGCTGTTAGAGCAAGTCCGAACACTGGACAAAAAGAGACTGGGAGATTATATCGGGACATTGGACAGGCAGCAAATGATGAAGGTTGATAAAGCGTTATGCTCCAGCACAGGAATGAGAAAACGGGATAAACCGATTTTAATGTGCTTATGCCCAATATGTGCAAAACCCTTTTATGATTCCAAAGAGCATTTTATCCAGAGGGCAGATAAGAATCAAAATTTAAAAGATACCTGTATGTTTTGCAACAGCAGGCAGGGATACGATTATTTAATAAGGAAAAGGTATTGCAGTGAGAACAAGAATAATTGAAAAGTCAAGGATGCGATTTGAAAATTCGCACATTAGACGGGAAGGGATTGTAAAGCTATGATAATAGCAAGCACTCCCTTTTGTATTTCGGGAGGTGAC
Source organism: Candidatus Merdisoma sp. JLR.KK006 (assembly GCF_036941035.1). Classification (NCBI taxonomy): domain Bacteria; kingdom Bacillati; phylum Bacillota; class Clostridia; order Lachnospirales; family Lachnospiraceae; genus Candidatus Merdisoma; species Candidatus Merdisoma sp. JLR.KK006. Next base: position 6,542 of record NZ_JAYMNS010000024.1, read on the forward strand.
TGATATAGATACCATGAATTTGCAAAAACAGGTTTATGACGCTGATGACATTCAAAAGTTATTGGGTATTGGTAGAAGCAAGGCATACGCATTTCTGGATGAAGCCTATGAGAGTCAGAAACCATTCAGGGTGATAAAAATAGGAAAGCTGTACCGGGTTCCCAAAGAGGGATTCGATCAATGGTTAAATGGAGCGAGCTAAATGTGCGGAGGTGATAGGAATGGGAAAGAAAACACAGGAAAAGAGTGTTGCTTTTTTTGAACGAAATTCATGGTATCACCGGACAAAGGCACTGCAAGACAACGGCATTGTTAAATATGGAAAGAAAGGCGGATTTTCCAGTCAGGCAGAGGCAGAGGCCAGTTATCGGAAATGCGAGGAAGAATTTAATACGCTGTTGCGGAAACAGCAGCTTTCCAGCAAATCCAATAAAGACGTTCTCTTTAAAGATTATCTTATCTACTGGTTTGAAGAAGTGTTTTCAAAAAGAATTGAAACGACAACAAGAATGGTTGGGGCATACGCTTTATATGACTTGATAATCCCGAACATTGATTATGATATAAAGATGAGGTTTGTCAGCGTGGAATACCTGGACGGACTTCTGGAGAGGACGTCAAAGGCTTGTGTTTCGGCAGGAAACAAAGGACGGGAAATTTTGAATCTTGCCATGAAAGAGGCAGTTATAGAGGGCTATATCAATGTGAATCCTGTGCCGGAAACAAAGCCGTATAAGCGAAAGAAACCCAATATCGTGATTCTCAGCAGGGAGAAAATAAAAATACTCCTTCAGGCGGCTTCAAAGGATAACTGGTATCTGGAAATTCTGTTGGGACTGTTTTGCGGACTGCGGAAAGGTGAAATCTATGGCCTGAAATTTTCCGACTTTGATTTAGAACACCGTAGTGTGAAAATCAGCAGGCAGATTGTTGCAAACCCCATCATAAAAGAGGGTAGCAGGATTGAAGAAAATATTTCAATCGAACGTGATCCCAAAACGCCCAACAGTTTCCGGGTATTGCGTGTGCCAGAGGTCATTATTACGGAGTTGGAGAAAAGAAAATGTCAGATAGATATGTATAAAGAGAAGATGCAGGAGGCTTTTATTGATAACGATTATATCAGTTGTCAGGCAAATGGAAAGGTACATAGCCTGTCCGCCATGAATAACGCTTTGACAAAGCTGTGTGTGCGGAATGGGCTTCCTGCTGTAACCGTGCATGGACTCCGCCATATGTTTGCCACCATTTTGGTGGAACAGGGTGTTCCGCTTGCAAAAATATCAGGGTTATTGGGACATAGTTCTGTCAATACAACCTTTGAATATTATTGCGATGTCATGGATGAGAAAGAAAAGATTATTGCCTTTATGAATGACGCTTTTGCTCCTGAAGGCAGGGAAGGGACAGGATAATATGGAATTTGATTTAAAATTACAGCAGTTTGTGGACTGGAAGGTTTATAACGTCACGCCGATTAAGAATAAGTTTGGCTATCGTGTGGTTCTGATTTATGCGGACGGGACAAAAATACCACAGCAGAAATCCGGATTTGCTACAAAGAAAGCGGCGAACACGGACAGGGACAAGACGCTGGGCGAATTATATTCTGGCACATATGTGGTATATACCAGTGTAAAAGTGAAAGACTTTATGCTGTTCTGGCTTGAAAAAGAAATGCGTCCACGCATTACAAGCGGCTCCTATGAAACCTATTCCAATATTGTGAATAACCATGTGATTCCGGCGATGGGCAACATCAGAATGACGGAAATTAAACGGAGCCATATCCAGAGCCTTTATTATGAAGAAGCGGCTGCTTCCGTTTCTATCGCAAGATTGGTAAAAACAGTGATGAATACGTCCATGCAGTATGCTGTGAATAAGAAAATCATTTCCATAAATCCAACGATTGATGTGGCTCTGCCAAAACAGGTAGAGAAGAAAGCCTATCACACCCGGAACATTGATACACAAAAGACGCTGAATATGGAGCAGGTTTTAACGCTCATTGAAGCGAGCAGGGAAACGCCAATCCATATGCAGGTACTTTTTGCAGTGCTGTTGGGATTGAGGCGGTGTGAAATCAATGGGGTAAAATATTCGGATATAGATTATATCAACCGGACATTAAAGGTACAGCGGCAGTTAGGCAAGAAACCGAACACGACTGCCGGGGACTTCCCGGCTAAGACGTTTACAAAACAGGAAATCGGATTGAAAACGCCGTCCAGCTACCGAACCATCCCCATACCGGATTATGTGTTTGAAGCCATTCTGGAAGAAAGAAAAGTGTATGAGAAGAACCGTAGAAGGAGGTCAGGCACATTTCAGGATTTGGATTATATCTGCTGTTCCACTTATGGACATCCGAGAAGCAAGGATTTTCACTGGAGGCATTATAAGAAGCTGTTGGAGGACAATGGACTGCCTGATATAAGGTGGCATGATTTACGAAGCACTTTCTGTACCATTTTATTAAAGAACAACTTCAATCCAAAAGCAGTATCACAGCTCATGGGACATGCGAAAGAAATCATAACCATAGATGTTTATGGAGATACCGCCGAAATCATTGAGGACTGCTTAGACGATCTCCAGCCGTTTATTGATGAAGTAATCCCGAAAGAAGAAAGTGAAAGCGGTACAGATTTTTCACAAGATAATTATATAGAACAAATCAGTGAATTTCTTGCATGAAAATAAGATACTGGCATAATCAAATCGCATGAAAAAAGTACAGAACAAAAGTTCGATTTTGGTCTGTACTTTTTTTGACTTATATGTTATAATGAAAAACCAAATGACTGGATAATACTATCTGTACTGGCTGGTGTTATTCAGTGTTGTTTCGTTTTAAAAATACGGTTTTGTGACCTGCATTCGTGTAATTGCTATTTTAACGCTTATTCGCCAGCTTTGCAAGCCCATTTTACACGAATCGAAAATCAAATTACACGAATTTCGGGCGAATAGGCAAACTTTTTTCGGTCACAAATTGGAGGTTTTCATATGCCAGAGTTCAAATTACAAGCCCCCTACAAGCCCACAGGCGACCAGCCGCAGGCCATCGCCGAGCTGGTCAAAGGCTTCAAGGAGGGCAATCAATTCCAGACTTTACTAGGGGTTACGGGTTCCGGCAAGACATTTACGATGGCGAATGTCATTCAGGAATTGCAGAAGCCGACGCTGGTCATCGCCCACAACAAGACGCTTGCGGCGCAGCTTTACGGAGAATTCAAGGAGATGTTCCCTGAGAATGCAGTGGAGTATTTTGTCTCCTACTACGACTACTACCAACCCGAAGCCTACGTCCCCTCCAGCGACACCTACATCGCCAAGGACTCCTCCGTCAATGACGAGATCGACAAGCTTCGCCTGTCAGCTACTGCTGCGCTGATTGAGCGCAGGGACGTAATTATTGTGTCCTCCGTGTCCTGTATCTATGGCTTGGGAGAGCCGGAGAACTTTGAAAAGATGATGGTATCCCTGCGGCCGGGGATGCAGAAGGACCGGGATGAAGTACTGCGCCAGTTGGTGGACATTCAGTATGATCGAAATGACATGGACTTTAAAAGGGGAACTTTTCGGGTTAGGGGAGATGTGCTTGAGATTATTCCGGCCAGTGAGATGGATACGGCTATTCGGGTGGAGTTTTTCGGAGACGAGATCGATCGCATTTCAGAGATTGACGTGCTGACCGGAGAGATTAAGGGAGTGCGGGAGCATGCGGCGATTTTTCCGGCATCCCACTATGTAGTGCCTGCGGATCGAATCCGGGAGGCGGCAAAAGCCATAGAGGAAGAATTGGAAGAACGCATCCGTTACTTTAAGAGTGAAGACAAGCTGCTGGAAGCCCAGCGCATTTCCGAGCGGACCAATTTTGATATAGAAATGCTGAAAGAGACAGGCTTTTGTTCCGGCATTGAGAACTATTCCAGGCATTTGTCAGGGCTGGAGCCGGGTGTTCCGCCCAATACGCTGATGGACTATTTTCCGGAGGACTTTTTGATTATTATTGATGAGTCTCACAAGACGATTCCGCAGATTCGAGGTATGCATGCAGGAGATCAGTCTAGGAAGACAACGCTGGTAGATTATGGATTTCGTTTGCCGTCGGCAAAGGACAACCGACCCTTGAATTTTGGAGAATTTGAAAGTAAAATAGATCAGATTCTGTTTGTATCCGCTACGCCGGGAGAGTATGAAGAGAACCATGAGCTTCTGCGGGCAGAGCAGATTATCAGACCCACAGGGCTTCTCGATCCAAAGGTTGAAGTACGCCCGGTGGAGGGGCAGATTGATGATCTGACAGGCGAGGTAAATAAGGAGACGGCAGCAGGGCATAAGGTTCTGATTACTACACTGACCAAGCGGATGGCGGAGGATCTGACGGACTATATGCGTGAGCTTGGCATTCGGGTGAAGTATCTCCATTCGGATATTGACACTCTGGAGCGAACTCAGATTATTCGGGATATGCGTCTGGATGTCTTTGACGTGCTGGTAGGAATTAATCTGCTCCGGGAGGGTCTGGACATTCCGGAGATTACGCTGGTTGCAATTCTGGATGCGGACAAGGAGGGCTTTTTGCGTTCGGAGATTTCGCTTATTCAGACCATTGGCCGGGCGGCAAGAAATTCTGAGGGCCATGTGATTATGTATGCGGATATCATTACGGACTCCATGCGTCTTGCTATTGAAGAGACGGAGCGGCGCCGGGAGCTGCAGGAGAGATATAATCAGGAGCATGGAATCACACCTCAGACCATTAAGAAATCCGTGCGGGATCTTATCAGCATTTCCAAGGAGATTGCACAGAAAGATCTTCAGTTTGAGAAAGATCCGGAATCCATGAGCAAAAAGGAATTGGATAAGCTGGTGGCGGACATTGAAAAGAAGATGAAAAAGGCTGCGGCAGAGTTGGATTTCGAGACGGCGGCAGAGTTGCGTGACCGAATGATTGAATTGAAAAAAAGTATTGCAGGATGCAATGAGTAATGGACAACATGCAGGCCAGGGAAAGGATTCGCTTTCACTGGTCGTATTGTGGAGTAAATACTCCATACGGAGTATATAAATGACAAAAACAAAAAGAGGAGCAAAAAATGAAGAATTACATCAGAATTCGTGGTGCAAACGAACACAATCTTCAGGATTTGAGCATAGATATCCCCAGAGAGGAATTCGTGGTGCTGACAGGCCTGAGCGGTTCCGGAAAGTCATCTCTGGCCTTTGATACCATCTATGCGGAGGGACAGCGGCGTTACATGGAATCGCTTTCATCTTACGCCAGACAGTTTTTGGGTCAGATGGAAAAGCCGGATGTGGAGAGCATCGAGGGACTGTCGCCGGCTATTTCCATTGATCAGAAATCAACAAATAGAAATCCTCGTTCTACCGTTGGAACCGTAACGGAGATATATGACTATTTCCGTCTGCTGTTTGCCAGAGTGGGAATTCCCCATTGCCCGAAATGCGGCAAGGAAATCAAAAAGCAGAGCGTGGATCAGATCGTGGATCAAATCATGAATCTGCCCGAGCGCACCCGAATTCAGCTTCTTGCGCCAGTGGTCAAAGGACGTAAGGGAGAACATGTAAAGGTGCTGGAGCAGGCAAGGAAAAGCGGCTTTGTGCGAGTGAAGATTGACGGGAATCTCTATGAGCTTTCGGAAGAAATCAAGCTGGATAAAAATATTAAGCATTTAATTGAGATTGTGGTGGACCGGCTGGCAGTCAAAGAAGGAATTGAGCGCCGGCTGGCAGATTCCATTGAGACTGTTATGAATCTTTCGGACGGTCTTCTGGTAGTGGATCTGATGGACGGAAAACTGATGACTTTCAGCACCAGCTATGCCTGCCCGGAATGCGGCATCAGTATGGAGGAGGTAGAGCCCAGAAGCTTTTCTTTCAATAATCCTTTCGGCGCCTGCCCGGATTGCTTCGGACTGGGTTATAAGATGGAATTTGACGAGGAGCTGATGATACCGGATAAGTCCTTAAGCATTGCCGGGGGAGCTATTGTGGTAACGGGCTGGCAGTCCTGCACGGATCCCTCCAGCTTTACTTACGGTATTTTAAAGGCATTGGCAGAGGAATATCATTTTGATCTGAATACGCCCTATGAGAAGCTGGATTCAAAGATTCAGCAGGTTTTGATTCACGGAACGGGCGGAAAGGAGATTAGGGTTTATTATAAAGGGCAGAGGGGCGAGGGCGTCTATGATGTGGCTTTTGAGGGCTTAATAAAGAATGTGGAGCGCCGCTACCGGGAGACGGGTTCGGAGATTATGCGGCAGGAATATGAGACATTTATGCGGATCACCCCCTGTAAGAGCTGCGGCGGACAGAGGCTAAAGAAGACTTCTCTGGCAGTAACGATTGCGGACAAGAATATCTACGAGCTTACGGCTATGTCGATTCTAAAGCTTCATGAGTTTTTGCAGGATATGAAGCTTACCCGGCAGCAGGAGCTGATCGGAGCACAGATCCTCAAAGAGATTCGGGCGCGTATTGGATTTTTGATTGATGTAGGACTGGAATACCTGACCCTTGCCAGGGCAACGGGAAGCCTGTCGGGGGGAGAGGCCCAGCGGATTCGTCTGGCAACTCAGATAGGCTCCGGACTGGTGGGAGTGGCTTATATTTTGGACGAGCCCAGCATCGGGCTTCATCAGAGGGACAATGACAAGCTTCTGGCAACCTTGAAGCGGCTTCGGGACCTGGGCAATACCTTGGTTGTGGTTGAGCATGATGAGGACACCATGTATGCCGCTGACTATATTGTGGATATCGGGCCGGGAGCCGGAGAGCATGGAGGAAAAGTAGTGGCGGCAGGAACGGCAGAGGAGATCATGGCTTGCCCCGAATCCGTCACAGGAGCTTATTTAAGCGGAAAACTGCAGATTCCAGTGCCTGAGACCAGGCGCAGGCCAGCCGGCTGGCTGAAAGTAAAGGGAGCCCAGGAGAATAATCTGAAAAAGATTGATGTGAAGTTTCCTTTGGGAGTGATGACCTGTGTAACAGGAGTGTCCGGATCAGGAAAAAGCTCCCTTGTAAATGAGATTTTGTATAAGACGCTGGCGAAAAAGCTGAATCGGGCCAGAACCATTCCCGGAAAAAATAAAGGGATCCTGGGAGTGGAACAGCTGGACAAGGTAATTGCCATTGACCAGTCGCCCATTGGCCGGACGCCTCGATCCAATCCGGCAACCTATACGGGAGTGTTTGATCAGATTCGGGAGCTTTTTGCCTCAACTGCGGATGCTAAAAGCAAGGGCTATAAGAAAGGCCGCTTCAGTTTCAATGTAAAGGGAGGGCGCTGTGAAGCCTGTGCCGGAGACGGTATCATTAAGATCGAGATGCATTTCCTCCCGGATGTTTATGTGCCTTGTGAGGTGTGTCAGGGAAAGCGCTACAATCGGGAAACCCTGGACGTAAAATATAAGGGAAAGAGCATTTTTGATGTTCTGGATATGACAGTGGAGGAGGCTTTGGGCTTTTTTGAGCACATACCATCCATCAGCCGGAAGATTGAGACTCTCTATGACGTAGGACTTTCCTATATTAAGCTTGGTCAGCCGTCTACCACGCTCTCCGGCGGAGAGGCTCAGCGGATTAAGCTGGCTGCGGAATTGAGTCGCCGCAGTACCGGAAAGACCATCTATATTCTGGACGAGCCTACTACGGGCCTGCATTTTGCAGATGTGCATAAGCTGACGGAGATTCTGCGGCGTCTGACAGAGGGCGGCAATACGGTGATTGTCATTGAACATAACCTGGATGTGATTAAAACGGCGGATTATATCATTGACATGGGACCGGAGGGGGGAGACAGGGGCGGCACGGTGATTGCCGCAGGAACACCGGAGGAGGTAGCAGAGCAGCCTGTTTCCTATACGGGCCAATATCTGAAGAAGTATCTGGGAAAGGGCAAAAAATAGTTTAAAATCGGAATGTATGTGAATTGTCAGAACATCGGAAAGGGGTTGTACTTTCCGATGTTTTGGCATATACTAAAGTCAGAAAGAAAGAAACGGGAGCGCAGCATGAAACAGGAGTTCTATGAGAAACTATGTGAGATTCTTAGAGAAGAAGGTCAGGTGTTACTTGACGAACCGCTGAAAAAGCATACCACATTCCGAATAGGAGGTCCGGCAAAGTACTTCTGTCTCCCAGGGACCTGGGAAGAGCTGGCGGCAGTTATTAGGGTTTGCCGGGAATTTGAAGAGAGCTATTATATTCTTGGAAACGGCAGTAATATCCTGGCGAGCGATCAGGGATATTCCGGTGTTGTGATTCAGATTTTTCAGAATAGGAATGAGATCCGCATAGAGGGAACCAGATTGTATGCGGATGCAGGCGCTCTGTTAGTGAAAGCTTCTCATCTGGCAGCCCGGGAGGGGTTGACCGGCCTGGAGTTTGCTTCCGGCATTCCCGGCACCATAGGCGGTGCCCTTGTGATGAATGCAGGCGCTTACGGCGGTGAGATGAAAGATGTGGTGCGGGAAGCTTTGGTTTTGACAGAGGACGGAGAACAGCTAAGGCTGTCCGGGGAACAACTGGAGCTTGGCTATCGTACCAGCAGCATTGCACGGCAGCGCCAAATCGTTTTAGAAGCAGTGCTGGAATTGAAGCAGGGAGATAAAACATCCATAGAAGCACGGATGAAAGAGCTTAAAGAAGCACGGACGGAAAAACAGCCCCTGGAATATCCAAGTGCAGGCAGCACCTTTAAGCGGCCGGAGGGGCATTTTGCAGGGAAGCTGATTATGGATGCGGGACTTCGGGGCTTTCGGGTGGGAGACGCTCAGGTGGCGGAAAAGCATTGCGGCTTTTTAATAAACAGGGGAGACGCCGCTGCAGAGGATGTGCTGGCTCTTGTTTCTCATGTGCAAAAAGAGGTCCGAAATCAGTTTGGGGTAGAACTTGAACTGGAAGTGAAGCTGCTGGGGTTTTAAAATCTGCGGAACTAAAATAGTCCGGCTAAGAAATGTCAAGTGTTTTAAGAAATATTTTATGCTGGACGGTAAAGTCGCAAAGGCACACGAGAGGAACTTTCATGAGTGCCCTTTCGAATGAAAGTTCCTCTCATTACAGGTGTGCCGAAGTGACTTTGCCCTTTAGTACCGTTGCGTAGCAACTTAAGGAGGAAGATTCGTGCGTTTTGTAATTGTAACAGGCATGTCAGGCGCCGGAAGATATACATCCCTACGGATGCTGGAAGACGCAGGCTATTTTTGTGTGGATAATCTTCCAATCTCTTTAATGGGAAAGTTCTCGGAACTGGTATATTCCGGGACAAGCGAGATTGCCAAGGTGGCTCTTGGGATTGACGTAAGGAACGGACAGGCGTTAAGCGATCTGCAGCGGTCTCTGGAAGAGCTGGCTATGGCAGGCTACACCTACGAGATCCTGTTTTTAGATGCCAGCGACAATGTACTGATTAAGCGATATAAAGAAACAAGAAGAAACCACCCTCTGGCAGGAGACGGACGGATTGCGGAGGGAATTGAGCGGGAACGGGAACGCCTGACCTTTTTAAAAAAGCAGGCGGATTATATTATAGATACCAGCAGCCTCTTGACAAGAGAGCTTAAGGTGGAGCTGGACAGAATCTTTGTACAGAACAGGGAATTCAGAAATCTTGTGATTTCTGTTCTTTCCTTTGGATTTAAATTCGGAATTCCCAATGATGCGGATTTGGTTTTTGATGTGCGTTTTCTGCCTAATCCGTATTATTATGAGGATCTCCGCAGATTAAATGGAAATGATAAAGAGATTCAGGATTTTGTCATGGGATTTGAGGCGGCTTATCAATTTATGGATAAGCTGGAAGACATGATAAGATTTCTGATCCCCAACTATGTGCAGGAGGGGAAAAACCAGCTGGTGATTGCGGTGGGATGCACAGGCGGCAAGCATCGTTCCGTAACTCTGGCGAACAAGCTGTATGAGCGTTTGATGGAAAACGGAGACTATATGGTGCGGTGCGAGCATCGGGATATTGAAAAAGATGCCATTGTAAAAGCGCATTAAATGGTAAATGATATGAGGTAACAGATGTCTTTTTCCAGTGAGATTAAGGAAGAACTGTCGGGCCAGATTCCAACAGCCCGACATTGTCAGTTGGCGGAGATTGCCGCAATCTTAAGTTTTTGCAGCAGAGTAACTGAGGAAGAAAACGGGTCTTTGGGCCTTCGAATGCATACGGAAAATCTGGCAGTTGCAAGAAAGTACTTTACATTATTGAAAAAAACCTTTAATATAAGACTTGATGTAATGGTTCGGCAAAATAAGGGCATACGGGGAGGCCGCAGCTTTGAGGTTGTATCTTATGGGGACCTTTCCGCCATACAGCATGTGCTGGTTCAGAATCTTTGCTGTAAGCGGGCCTTTATCCGGGGAGCTTTTCTGGCATCCGGTTCTGTCAGTGATCCGGAGAAAGGCTATCACTTTGAGATTGTCTGCAACAGTCTTGAGAAAGTGAATCAGCTCTGTGATATGATTGGAAGCTTTGGTATCGAGGCCAGATCTGCCATGCGGAAGAAAAATCATATCGTATACATCAAAGAGGGTGCACAGATTGTGGATATGCTGAACGTGATGGAGGCGCATGTAGCCCTCATGAATTTCGAAAATATCCGAATCGTGAAAGAGATGCGCAATTCTGTGAACAGGCAGGTGAACTGTGAGACTGCCAATCTGAATAAGACCGTTTCTGCAGCGGTAAAGCAGATAGAAGATATACAATTCATTAAAGCAACAATCGGGTTCGACCAGCTTCCCGAAAGTTTGACCGAGATAGCAAAGCTTCGCCTGGAACAGCCGTCAGCGACATTAAAAGAGTTAGGGCAGATGCTGACTCCCTCCGTGGGAAAGTCGGGGGTCAATCACAGGCTGAGGAAACTGAGTCTCATTGCAGAGGAGCTAAGGGAGCACAAGGAGGAAAGGTTATTATGATCAAGCAAGAAATCACGATTCAGATTCCAAACGGTTTGGAAGCAAGACCGGTGGCGCTGCTGGTACAGGTGGCAAGTCAGTATGGCAGTGAGATTTATGTGGAAAGTGATAACAAGAAAGTAAATGCCAAAAGCATTATGGGTATGATGACTCTCGGACTTTATGCAGGTGAGACGGTAACTGTTTCAGCCAATGGTGAGGACGAGGAAGAAGCCATGGCCAATATAGAGAAGTTTTTGAGCAGCAAGTAAAAAAGAGTATCGGACAGTCTCTGATTTCGATTAGGGGCTGTCTTGTTTTTTGCAGAAAAATTTGATATGATGATACGAAAGACAAAGGGAAGAACTGACAGAAACGGGAGAGAGATTTGGACGCATATGCAGGCTTTGCGGCAGTTTATGACTTGTTCATGGACGATGTTCCTTATGAGAAATGGTGCCGGCGGATTGTGGAATTGTTAAAAGAATATGATGTGAATGACGGCCTGGTGCTGGACTTGGGTTGCGGGACGGGAACCTTGACGGAGCTTCTGGCAGGGGCAGGCTATGATATGATTGGCGTGGACGCATCGGAAGAAATGCTGGAACTGGCGGCAGAAAAGAAAGAAAAATCCGGCCATGACATTTTGTATCTGCTTCAGGATATGCGGGAGTTTGAGCTTTACGGAACCGTCAGGGCGGTGATTAGTGTCTGCGATTCCATTAATTATATTACGGAGGAAGCCGATCTGCTGCAGGTATTCCGACTGGTGAATAACTACCTGGATCCGGGTGGAATCTTTCTATTTGATATGAATACCATTTATAAATACGAGACGCTTTTGGCGGAAAATACCATTGCGGAAAACCGTGAGGAGGGGAGTTTTATCTGGGAGAACTATTATGATCCCGGGGAGAAGCTGAATGAATACGATTTGACTCTCTTTATCCGGCAGGAAGACGGGCTTTACCGGAAATATGAGGAGACACACTTTCAGAGGGCCTATGGCCTTGATCAGATTGCAAGACTTGTGGAAAAGGCAGGCATGGAGCTTGTAAGGGTATGTGATGCCGAAACCGGTCAGGAGATTAAGGAAGATACACAGAGAGTTCATGTAATTGTGAGAGAGCATGGAAAAAGTATGGAAGCATAAGGAGAAACAGAACCATGTCAGATTATATTGTAAGGGCAACAGCGGCGGACAACCAGATCCGGGCATTTGCCATAACCTCCAGGGACTTGGTGGAGAAAGCCAGACAGATTCACAATACCAGTCCGGTGGCAACGGCAGCCCTGGGAAGAACTTTAAGTGCGGGAGCCATGATGGGCTCCATGATGAAAGGAGAGCAGGACTTGCTGACTCTTCAGATACGGGGAGACGGTCCGTTAGGCGGAATCACGGTGACAGCCGATTCCAAAGCCCAGGTAAAGGGCTATGTAAATGAACCGGCAGTTTTGATTCCGGCCAATGCCAAAGGAAAGCTGGATGTATCAGGCGCCATTGGCAGGGGAATGCTTCAGGTAATCCGGGATCTGGGCATGAAAGAACCCTATGCAGGGCAGACGGAGCTTCAGACGGGAGAGATTGCGGAGGATCTAACTTATTATTTTGCGACCTCGGAGCAGATTCCCTCTTCTGTGGGACTTGGCGTTTTGCTGAACCGTGACAATACGGTCCGCCAGGCGGGAGGATTTATCATCCAATTGATGCCATATACGGAGGAAAAGGTGATTGATGCCCTGGAAAAGCGGCTTGCCGCCATGAGCTCCGTCACGGAGCTTCTGGACCGGGGCTTGTCGCCGGAGGGAATTTTGGAGGATCTGCTAGGGGAATTTGGACTGACCGTCAATGATACGGTTCCTGCGGCATTTTCCTGCAGCTGTTCCAGGGAACGGGTGGAAAAGGCCATTATCAGTATAGGAAGTAAAGAAATACGGGATATGATTCGGGACGGAAAGCCCATTGAGGTGAAATGCCATTTCTGCAATGAAGCCTACACCTTTACAATAGAAGATTTAAAGGAAATTTTAAATAAAGCAAAACGATAGCTTCGGCAGTTTGAGAAAGAGCTAAGGTACAACTGCCAGAGAGCTGGAATAGGAGAAAAGATATGAACCATGGATTTGTAAAAACAGCGGCTGTCACACCAAAGATCCGGGTGGCCCAGCCGGAGTATAACGGGACGGAGATTATACGTTTAATGAAAGAAGCGGCCAAAAAGGGCGCAAAGCTCATTGTTTTTCCTGAGCTGTGCATTACCGGCTATACCTGCGGAGATTTATTTTCTCAGGAAACGCTTTTAAATGGGGCAAGAGAAGCTCTGTTTGCCGTAGCCGATGCTACGAAAGATTTGGATGCTTTGGTGTTTGTCGGGCTTCCTTGGGAGAAGCAGGGAAAGCTTTATAATGTGGCTGCGGCATTAAGCCGGGGAGAGATTCTGGGAATGGTGCCTAAGACTTATATGCCCAATTACGGGGAGTTTTATGAGCTGCGCCATTTTGAGCCGGGAAATCAGGAAACGGAATATGTATGGCTTGGACGGGGAAACCAGGGGGAGGACTATGTGCTCTTCGGAACGGACATGATATTTGCCTGTGCGGAGCTGCCCCAGCTTGCGGTAGCTGCGGAGATCTGTGAGGATCTGTGGGTTCCGGCACCGCCCAGTGTGCGTCATGCCCTGACGGGAGCCACTGTGATTGTGAACTGCTCCGCCAGTGATGAGACCATTGGCAAGGATCGCTATCGTGAGGAATTGGTCGGCAGCCAATCCGCAAGGCTGGTGTGCGGATACATTTATGCCAATGCGGGAGAGGGGGAGTCCACCCAGGATTTGGTTTTTGGGGGCAGCAATCTGATTGCGGAAAACGGAAAGATCCTCAGCCGTTCGGAGCGTTTTCATAATGAAATCACTTATGGAGATATTGATGTGTTCCGCTTATGGGGAGAGCGCAGACGGATGAATACATTTTCCGTTAAAAATGATGACAGCTATACGGAGGTTGGCTTCCATCTGAATATGGAGGAAACCAGTCTGGAACGCCGGATTGATCCCATGCCCTTTGTCCCGGACAGCAAGGAGGATCGGGAACGCCGCTGTGAGGAGATTTTATCCATTCAGGCTATGGGGCTTAAAAAGCGTCTGGAGCATACGGGCTGCTGGACGGCCGTTGTAGGAATTTCCGGCGGATTGGATTCAACGCTGGCGCTGCTGGTGACGGCAAAGGCATTCGACTATCTTTCACTTCCAAGAGAGCAGATTATCAGTGTAACCATGCCCTGCTTTGGCACCACGGGCCGGACCTATGAGAATGCCTGTGAGCTTACAAAGAAGCTGGGAGCTACTTTGCGGGAAATCGATATTAAGGAGACGGTTATGGCCCATTTCTGGGATATTGGACAGGATCCGGAGAGGTATGATATAACCTATGAAAATGCACAGGCCAGAGAGAGAACTCAAGTTTTGATGGATGTTGCGAATCAAAACGGCGGTCTGGCAGTGGGAACAGGGGATATGTCCGAGCTGGCCCTTGGGTGGGCAACCTACAATGGGGATCATATGTCCATGTATGGAGTAAACGGAGGAATCCCAAAGACTTTGGTGCGCCATCTGGTGCGTTACTATGCGGATACCTGCGGGGACCCGGAGCTTTCCGGGGTTCTGCTGGACGTGCTGGACACACCGGTAAGCCCGGAACTTCTGCCGCCCAAGGATGGCAGCATTTCTCAGAAAACAGAGGATTTGGTAGGGCCTTATGAGCTGCATGATTTCTTCTTGTATTATGTTCTGCGGTTCGGATTTTCACCGTCCAAGGTCTATCGGCTGGCAAAGACGGCTTTTGAAAATGTTTATGAGGAAGCAGTAATTTTAAAATGGCTTCGGACTTTTTATAAGAGATTTTTTGCCCAGCAGTTTAAACGCTCCTGCCTGCCGGACGGCCCCAAAGTGGGAAGCGTGGCAGTATCGCCCAGAGGAGATCTGCGGATGCCCAGTGATGCCTGCAGCGATATCTGGCTGAAAGAGTTGGAAGAATTATAGGGGATTGCGTGACTTTACCCTTTAGTGCTATCACGCAGTGATTTTAAATAGGAGGATAAAGATGGCTCTTAAAATTGTTACCGATTCGGCAACCGATTTGCCGAAAGAGATTATTGATAAATATCAGCTTCATGTAATACCAACGCCCGTAACCATCAATGGAACCGATTACTTTGATGGAAAAACGATTATGCCAAATGATTTTTATCGAATTCAGGCGGAGGGTGCGGAGATTAAGACCTACCACATTAATCAATTTATGTTTCATGAAAATTTTGAACCCTATGCAAAAGCGGGAGACGAAGTGCTTTATCTGTGCTTTTCCACGGGAATTGCCGGAACGTTCAATGCGGCTAATCTGGCTAAGGAAGAACTTTTGGAGGAATATCCTGATTTCCAAATTACCATTGTAGATTCCAAGTGTGCATCTATAGGCTTTGGCCTGGGTGTCATGAAGCTTCTGCGTATGCAGGAGAATGGAGCTTCTAAGGAGATGCTTGTGGAAGCCGCCCGGTATTTCTTTGATAATATGGAGCATATTGTTACTGTGGATACCCTGGAATATCTGTACAAGGGCGGGCGCTTAAGCAGAACCTCCGCCGTAGTGGGCGGTGTTCTGGATATCAAGCCTATTATTGAGGTCAATGATGACGGAGCTCTGGTTGCCTTTGAGAAAGTCCGGGGGCGTATGAAGTCTTTGAAACGCTGTGTGGAGCTTGTAGGCCAACGTGGTGTGAACTTGGAAAAGCAGGAGATAGGCATTGTCCACGGTAATGATCCGGAGACCTGCACGAAGGTAAGGGAGATGCTGGAAGAGAAATATCACTGCAGGAAGATTGTGGAGTCTCAGGTAGGCTGCGCTATCGGAGCACATACGGGGCCGGGGATTATTGGAATTGTATTCTTAAGTGCCAGTGAGGAGAAGTATGGGGAGTATCTGAAATAAAATTTTTGCCATAATTAGAGGATGCTTTATTCTTTGTAACAATGTTTTACAAAAAATTTGCAATTAAACACAGTTTGCAAAAGCTTTTTCAAAAATAATTCGACATGAAAGAAAAGGAGAGATGGGATGATACCAATATCCGAACCTCTTCTTTTTGTTTGAACTTTTTGAAAAGACCATTTTACAGAATAATGGCGGAACAGAATTTACAAGAGTATTTTCTGTGCTGCTTATATTTAAAATCTATCCATGGTTTATGGTCCCAAAGAAGTAAGAATAGTAACAAAATCTTAAGAATTCCCTCCCATAGAACTTAAAAAAGCCTTGTTATAATCAAGAAGAATCGGTAAAATGGGAGCAGAGGTGATGAAGATGAATACAAATACCATTTTAGTATGTGATGATGACAAGGAAATCGTAGATGCCATAGAGATTTATCTGTCCCAGGAGGGCTATCACATTTTAAAAGCTTATGACGGACTGCAGGCGGTCAGCATGATGGAGAAGAATGAGATACAGTTGCTGATTATAGACATCATGATGCCCAAGCTGGACGGCCTTAGAGCTACGCTCAAGATTCGGGAAAAGAGCAGTATTCCCATTATCATTCTATCTGCCAAATCCGAGGATGCGGATAAGATTCTGGGATTAAATATTGGGGCGGACGATTATGTGACGAAGCCTTTCAATCCCTTGGAGCTGGTGGCCCGTGTAAAGTCCCAGCTTCGCCGTTACACCAAGCTTGGCAACGCTGCGGAGGATGCTCAAAAGGTTTATCAGACCGGCGGCTTGGTGATGAATGACGACTTAAAGGAAGTAACGGTAGACGGAGAGCCCGTAAAGCTGACACCCATTGAGTACAATATCCTGCTCCTGCTGGTAAAAAATCAGGGAAAAGTATTTTCCATCAACCAGATTTATGAAAGTATATGGAATGAGGATGCCATTGGAGCAGATAACACGGTTGCGGTGCATATCCGCCATATCCGTGAAAAGATTGAGATCAACGCAAAAGAACCCCGATACCTGAAAGTAGTATGGGGAATCGGTTATAAAGTGGAGAAGCTGTAGGAATGAGACGATGGGAATATTCCAGGGGGTGGAAAGCCCTTGCCCTTATATTAAATCAGGTCTGTGCGGTTGTGCTGGTTCTGTCTATTGCGGTCAGCCTGTTTTATGTGGGAAACAATGGATTTCGGGCCCTCAGGGGTGAGGAAACCTTTGAGAACACCGCCTATTTTCAGCGGGAGGTTCGGGAACAGATTCGCCGCTGTATCCGGGCGGCAAACAGGGAGAGCAAGTTTGAGAAAAACGGCGCTTATGATGCATCACTTGTAGTGAATGTTCAGGAATACGCATCCGAGGGGCAGATTCTGCACACAAAGGCGGAGGACGGAGGACTTTGCTACAGGCTGACGGATTTGCTGAACTGGTCTTTGGATGGCTGTGCGTACAGCTCGCTCCTTAAGATAACCTATGATGACGGAAAAGTGGGTTATATCTCCAAAAGCTCTATGAATTATACAGAGCAGGCTATCTATGACGGCGGATCAGCCGTGGCTTCCGTTTCCGTATCCTATGATGAGGCTCTTTCCTATATAGAAGAGAATTTGGAGGAAAACTCAGAAATAGAGTCAGAGGAAAACTTTGTACCAAAAGCGGAGACGGACGCTGTTGAAGAAGAAATAGAGAGCATATTCGGGCAGGCAGTGATTCAGGATGTGGAAGAAATCATG
This sequence comes from Candidatus Merdisoma sp. JLR.KK006, assembly GCF_036941035.1. NCBI lineage: Bacteria > Bacillati > Bacillota > Clostridia > Lachnospirales > Lachnospiraceae > Candidatus Merdisoma > Candidatus Merdisoma sp. JLR.KK006. The sequence continues at coordinate 24,202 of NZ_JAYMNS010000024.1, forward strand.
GCGATAGATGAGCGCTATGCCCCTGTGGAATATCCCGGCATTATTGATTATGCGGAGGCTCAAAGGCTGTCCACCCAGGAGCTTCAAGAGATTTATGGGGCGCTGGAAAATGTTCTCGGTAATATCTACAATGATTTTTACTCTTATAAAGAAAACCTGGAGCTGTTCAGCCCCAGCATGACCAATATGCGTTATCTGGTGCTGCCGGAGAGCGTGACACGGCTGACAAAAGAGGATTATGAGCAGAAAACCATTACCAATATTAAAAGCTTTGGTGATGCGGAAATATCAGATCGGGACAGTTTGCTGGCTTACATTCGGAGACATCCGGATTATTTGATTTTTGACAGCTCCGATATGAGCTTTGAATCCAGCCATATGCCCATTTCCATAAGTGAGATCAGCAGTTATCTGAAAGATTATCCTATGTCAGTGGAGGGAAACTATATTCTGGCCATTGCCATTGATCCCAGTTATGTTGCCAGTGACAACCTGCAGGCATACAAGCAACAGTATGAGGAGATTCGGCCCATCAGCCGTCTGGCGGTATATGGAGTGCTTTTGGGAGGGCTTCTGTATCTTCTGACACTTGTGTACCTGACCCTGGCGACAGGAAGAGGAACGGAGGAAGAGGACAAAAGCGTTCGGCTTAACAGCTTTGATCGGATTCAGACAGAGGCAGCCGTGCTGATTTTGGTGATTCCGGCATGGCTGGTGCTCCTGGCGGGAGCTGTGCTGCACAGCCGGGTGTCCGGCATCTGGGAGGCGGGAGTCTTCGGCGGTGTGCTCACCTTTTTGATGAACTTTTTTTTCCTTTGCGGCTATTTGAGCCTGGTAAGGCGGATCAAAACCAGAACCCTCTGGAGCAACAGTGTGCTTCATAAGATCCTGGACAGCTGTTACCAGGTGGTGCGCAACTGGAAAGTGACTACGAGAGTAATGCTGTCCTACATGCTGTTTTTGGCTGGCAACGGGTTATTGCTGTCTTTTGGCATCTTTGGAATTCTGCTGCTTATTGCATTGGATATTGCGGTAGGTGCGGCTTTGCTTCAGCAGGCTCAGCAGAGAAAACGTGTCCTGGATGGAATACGAAAGATCTCCGAGGGGGACTTGAGTCATCAGATTACTACGGAAAAACTCTCCGGTGACAGCCTTTTAATGGCGGAAGCGATCAATCACATCGGGGAGGGGCTTTCCACGGCAGTGGAACAGAGTGTAAAGGATGAGCGCCTGAAAACGGATCTGATCACCAATGTGTCCCATGATATTAAGACACCGCTCACCTCCATTATCAATTATGTGGATTTGCTGAAGCGGGAGGATATTCAAAATGAGCGGGCAAGAAATTACATTGCCATTCTGGAGGATAAGTCCCAGCGCTTAAAGCATCTGACGGATGATTTGGTGGAAGCTTCCAAGATTAGCTCCGGAAATGTGAAGCTGGAGCTTGTGAGAATTAATTTTCAGGAGCTTATTAATCAGACAAACGGAGAATTTAGTGAGAAATTTGAGGATCGTGAGCTGCAACTTGTGGTAAATATGCCCAAGGAGCCGGTTATTATTGAAGCGGACGGCCGGAGAATCTGGAGGATTCTCGAAAATGTGTACGGAAATGTGGCAAAATATGCCATGCCAAGAACCAGAGTGTATGTGGAGCTGACAGTAGTTGGCCATATGGTGCGCTTTCACATTAAGAATATCTCGGAGCAGCCCCTCAATATTCAGGCAGGAGAGCTGACGGAGCGTTTTATCCGGGGAGATGTGGCCAGAAGCACCGAGGGCAGCGGACTTGGACTTTCCATTGCCAAGACGCTGACAGAGCTGCAGAAAGGAAGCTTTGATATCTATCTGGACGGAGATTTGTTTAAGATAACAATTATTTTCCCGGAGGCGGCCAAAGAAGAGACCACAGCAGAAAATCAGGAGAAGAATGTGCAGCAGGCGGAAATTCTCACAGAATAAACTTGCAATCTTTGTTGGCGCTATTTATAATAAGCTTAGTGTTGCCGGACAAGGCGTACTGCCCTTGGCCGGCAATTTGATGAAAATTGGCAATTATGGAACTGGAATAGGAGGAATATTATGATTCAATTGTTTGAAGGCGGAGCCTACGTGCTGAATGGAACGGAGATTATTCCAGACAGTAAGGATGCGGTAAGTGTTCTGGAGAGCAGGCTGGGCAAGGCGCCATCGAAAGAGGAAGCGAAAAAGCAGACCATTGCCTACGGCATTTTAGAAGCGCACAATACATCCGGCAATATGGAAAAGCTGGAGATTAAGTTTGACAAATTGACTTCCCATGATATTACCTTTGTGGGAATCATTCAGACTGCCCGTGCATCGGGGCTGGAGAAGTTCCCCATTCCCTATGTGCTGACCAACTGTCATAACAGCCTCTGCGCAGTGGGCGGAACCATTAATGAGGATGATCACATGTACGGCCTTACCTGCGCCAAGAAATATGGCGGCGTCTATGTTCCGCCTCATCAGGCAGTGATCCATCAGTTTGCCCGTGAGATGATGGCAGCAGGAGGAAAGATGATTCTCGGATCCGACAGCCATACCCGTTACGGAGCTCTTGGCACCATGGCCATGGGTGAGGGCGGCCCGGAGTTGGTGAAGCAGCTTCTTAATAAGACCTATGATATTCCCATGCCGGGGATTGTAGGCGTTTATCTTACAGGAGAACCGCAGAAAGGCGTAGGGCCTCAGGATGTGGCTTTGGCTATTATCGGCGCCGTATTTGAAAAGGGTTATGTAAATAATAAGGTGATGGAGTTTATCGGCGACGGTGTAGAGAACTTAAGCGCTGATTTCCGAATTGGAATCGATGTAATGACCACAGAGACTACTTGCCTGTCCTCCATCTGGAAAACCGATGATATAATTAAAGAGTTCTATGAGATTCATGGAAGAGCCGGAGATTATGCGGAATTGAAGCCGGGAGCAGCCGCTTACTATGACGGTATGATTTATGTGGATCTGAGTGCAATTAAGCCTATGATAGCGATGCCTTTCCATCCCAGCAACACCTATACCATTGAGGAGGTAAAGGAGAATCTGGGAGATATTCTTCGTGATGTGGAGAAAAAAGCTCTGGTAAGCCTGGGAGATGCGGTGGATTTTCGGCTGACGGACAAGATTCGTGACGGTAAGCTGTATGTAGATCAGGGAATTATCGCAGGCTGTGCAGGCGGCGGCTTTGAGAACATTTGTGCGGCGGCGGATATCCTGAAAGGAGCCAGCATCGGCCCGGATGAGTTTACCTTAAGCGTGTATCCGGCCAGTATGCCGGTGTACATGGAGCTGGTGAAAAACGGAGCAGCGGCAGCCCTTATGGAGACGGGGGCTGTTATGAAGACGGCTTTCTGCGGCCCCTGCTTTGGCGCCGGTGACACGCCGTCCAACAATGGATTCAGTATCCGCCACTCAACCAGGAACTTCCCCAACCGGGAGGGCTCCAAGCTTCAGAATGGGCAGATTGCCTCGGTAGCATTGATGGATGCCCGTTCTATTGCGGCTACGGCGGCTAATAAGGGCTACCTGACAGCAGCTACGGAGATAGATGTAAAGTATACCAATCCAAGGTATTTCTTTGATAGTAAGATTTATGAAAACAGAGTATTTGACAGCAAGGGCGTGGCAGATCCGGATGTGGAGATTAAGTTTGGACCCAATATCAAGGACTGGCCGGCTATGTCCGCATTGCCGGAGCATATGATACTGAAAGTCGTATCTGAGATTCATGATCCGGTTACGACTACGGATGAGCTGATTCCCTCCGGTGAGACTTCTTCCTATCGCTCCAATCCTTTAGGGCTTGCGGAGTTTACTCTCTCCAGAAAGGATCCCGCTTATGTGGGACTTGCCAAGGAGATTCAGGCAGCGCAGAAAGCCATTGAAGCAGGAGAGTGTCCGGCAGAAGCCGTTCCGGAGCTGAAAGAGATCTTTAAAGCATTGAATCCATGGTGTCCGGGTGTGGACAAAACCAATGTGGGCGTGGGAAGTACGATCTTTGCCGTGAAGCCCGGGGATGGATCCGCCAGAGAGCAGGCAGCTTCCTGCCAGAAGGTACTGGGAGGCTGGGCGAATATTGCCAATTCCTATGCGACCAAGCGTTATCGCTCCAACCTGATTAACTGGGGTATGCTGCCGTTCCTGATTGATGAAGGAGAGCTGCCCTTTACCAAGGGGGACTTCCTGTTTATACCAAAGGTTCGGAAAGCGATTGAAGAAAATCAGAGTGAAGTAAAGGCTTATGTGAATGGAGAGCAGGGCAGAGAGGTGACGCTTCGCCTGGGAGCGCTTACGGATGATGAGCGTGAGATTATTTTGAAAGGATGCCTGATTAATTATTATAAGGGATAGATTCTGATGCAGCACTGCTGTGCCTGAGCTTTGGTCTGTATACTTGAAAGTGTATTTGGCGTAATTGGCATAGTAATTTATTGGAGGCTGTATTTAGAGAAAAGGATGGGCTGCTGCATCGGCGGGGATTATTGGCCGGGCGGCAGCCCTAGTTTTTAGAGGGCGAAAAAATGGATTTCAGAAAACTTGTCTATTCGGCGGAATATGATTTTTTAAGAACAAACAAAAGGCTTGGCAGACGTATTATTCTTATGGGGCTTGGAGGAAGCTATGCTTACGGAACAAACAACGAGAACAGTGACATTGATTTTCGGGGAATTGTGTTAAATACTTCATCGGATCTGTTGGGGTTGACGAAATTTGAACAATATGAAGATAAAAATACGGATACGGTGATTTATTCTTTTAATAAGATCATAAGGCTCCTTTTGGAATGCAATCCAAATACCATTGAATTGCTGGGACTGGATGAGGAACAGTATTTGATTAAGACATCCATAGGGGAAGAATTGCTGGCTAACAAAACCCTTTTTCTTTCAAAGAGGGCGGCCAAGTCCTTTGGAGGGTATGCAAGCGCTCAGCTTCGGCGGTTACAGAATGCAATTGCCAGAGACTCCATGCCGCAGCAGGAGCGAGAACAGCATATTTATAATTCTGTAAAAAATGCTTTGGAGGATTTCAGGCTTAAAAATGAAATGTTTGATAAAGGCAATATTCGCATTTATATTGATAAATCGGAAAATCCGGAACTGGAGACAGAAATATTTATAGATGCGGATTATCGGCATCTGCCTTTGCGGGATTATGAAAATATGCTAGGAGCTATGAACAATGTGGTTCGGGATTATGATAAGATAGGAAAACGCAACAAGAAGAAGGATGATAATCATCTGAATAAACATGCCATGCATTTGATGCGCCTTTTTATGATGGCCATTGATATTTTGGAAAAGGGTGAGATCAAAACCCATCGGACGGATGATTTGGAGCTGCTAAAGAGCATCCGGCGGGGTGATTTTCAAAAAGAAGATAAGACATTTTCAAAAGAATTTTATGTTCTTCTGTCTGATTATGAGGTACGATTAGAGACGGCAGCACGGAATACAAAACTGCCGGACAACCCGGATATGGAAGCAGTTGAAAAACTTGTGGAATATGTGAATCGCAGAGCGATAGAGGGTGATTTTTGATGAGAGATGTGAATAGGGAGATAGAAGGTAAGCTTAAGGAGATAGAAAAAGAAGAACATGTGAAAGTGCTTTATGCTGTGGAATCCGGCAGCAGGGCTTGGGGCGTGGAATCTCCGGACAGTGATTATGATGTGAGATTTGTCTATGTAAGATCCAAAGAGGATTATTTGAGCATTCAGGAAAGACGGGATGTGATTGAGTGGCAGCTTGATGAAGTGCTGGATATCAACGGATGGGATTTGAAGAAAACCCTTGTCCAGTTCCGCAAGGGAAATGCTACGCTTTTTGAGTGGGCAAATTCTCCGATTGTTTACAAGACAACTGGGGAATGGAAAGAAATTTACGAAAGCTGTAAGGCGTATTTCTCCCGGAAAGCGGCCCTTTACCATTATTATGGAACGGCTAACGGTACTTATAAGCAGTACCTGCAGGGGGATATGGTAAGGTATAAGAAGTATATTTATGCGCTTCGGCCGCTTTTGGCATGCAGGTATATAGAGAATACTCACATGATTCCTCCGGTGCGGTTTGATGATTTGCTTGAGCAGGAGCTTCCGGGAGAAGTGGCGGACGAGATCGGTAAAATGCTTGTGAGGAAGGCAGCCAGTGATGAAAAGGATTTAAATCCGAAAATGCCTGCCATTCAAAGGTTTATTGAGAATGAGATTGTGCGGTATGGGAAGATCTCGAAGGAGATGGCGGATGATAGAAATGTGGATTGGGAGGTATTGGACAGGGTGTTTTTGAAGGTGGTACAAGGGTGAGAAGCTGTGGGATTTTACAGGCTCAAATTACACATAGGAGCAAATGAAGTTGATTTTATTGGCAGGAGAAAAGGAAATGTGGAAAACCAGATTACAAGAAATTGTTAGACCAGGAACAGAATGAAGGTATTTATGGGCTAATTGAGTATAATAAGATATGGTATGAAAATGAATGGCAGAATCAAGCAATAGATGCATGATACAAATGATCAGCAAAAGTTTTAAAGGAGTGAAGCCGAAAAATGTACCGCATTTATATGATAGAAGACGATCAGGGAATCCTGGAAGCAGTAAAAAGCAAAGGGAAAAAATGGGAGTTGCAGATCACCGGTGTTGGGAACTTCCGAAAAATCCTGTTAGAATTTTCAGAGCTGCAGCCCCATCTGGTCATTATGGACATTGGCCTGCCTGCCTTTGACGGCTACTATTGGTGCACTGAGATTCGTAAAATATCAAAGGTTCCCATCATTTTCCTGTCCTCTGCCTCTGACAATATGAACATGGTCATGGCCATGAACATGGGAGGCGATGATTTTGTGGCGAAGCCCTTTGACATGGATGTACTGATAGCAAAGATACAGGCGCTTCTGCGCCGCACCTATGATTTTGCAGGGACAACGCCTATACTGCAGCATAGGGGAGCCTTTCTCAATAAGGATAACGGAACATTGACCTATCAGAATAGAACCATTGATCTTACAAAGAACGAACATCGAATCCTGTCTTTGCTCATGGAAAACAAAGGACAGGTTGTAAGCCGGGAGCGCCTGATGGATCTCTTATGGGAATCTGACTGCTATATTGATGACAATACACTGACCGTAAACATCGGCCGTCTTCGAAAAAAGCTGGAGGCAAATGGACTTACAGATTTCATTCAGACAAAATTTGGAGAGGGATATTATATGGGGGAGGAAAGAACATGACATTTGCAATCCAATATTTACGAGAGCATCTTCCGGCCATATGCCTGGAACTGTTATTTGCCTGCATTTTCGGAATTACATTCTATCTGTACCATCTGCCTCTGGGAGCTGTCCTGTATCCAGCCGGGATTTGCTTTCTTTTTGGTTCTGTATTTGCACTTATCTCCATATACCACATATATAAAAAGCACAAAAAATTAACAGGGCTTAAAGCCCTGCAGGGAAACGTTTTGCAGGAAGCGTTGCCGGAAAGTACAACCATAGAGAGTGAGGATTATCAGCAAATCATCCGGGCCTTGTGTGAAGAAAGGCAGATGCTGGAGGAACAGTTTTCAGGTTCTTATGCGGAAATGTTGGATTACTTTACTATATGGGTCCATCAGATTAAGACACCAATCGCATCTATGCGCCTGAATCTGGAAGCAGAGGATTCTAAACTGTCCCAAAGGCTTAAGTCAGATCTCCTCCATATTGAACAGTATGTGGAGATGGTGCTGACCTACCTTAAGATGGGAGCAGAGTCTACGGATTATGTGTTCCGCACGATTCATTTGGACAAGATAGTGAGAGAAAACATCCGAAAGCTGCGAGGAGATTTCATTATGAAGAAGCTCCAATTGACCTACATTCCCTCAAAGGAAACCATAGTATCCGATGAGAAATGGCTTTCCTTTGTAATAGAACAGCTCCTTTCCAATGCGCTCAAATACACCAAAAAGGGCTCCGTAACCATTTTCTTTGAGGAGCCCAAAACGCTTTGTATCAGCGATACAGGCATTGGCATTGCACCGGAGGATATACCGAGAATCTTTGAAAAAGGCTACACCGGCAGCAACGGACGCAGAGACAAACGGGCAAGCGGACTCGGCCTATACCTCTGCAAAGAGATCTGCAATCGTCTGGGAGCCAAAATCTCCATAATCTCACAGGTGGAAACGGGAACTACGGTAAAAGTAAATTTAAGCCGGGATCCCTTAAATTCTTACAAAACTGTTAGAAATCAAAGGGAAATGTAAGCCGAATGAATGGAATGCATCTCCCTTGTTTTGATAATATAATGACACCGAAAAACTTTTCGGTAACTGTGAGGATATAAAACAGTTGCGTACTATTGCGCAGCAACTTAAAAAGGAGGCATTCCAATATGAGCATTTTGGAAGTAAAAGGATTGAAAAAGGTCTACACCACACGATTTGGTTCGAATCAGGTGACGGCGCTTCGGAACGTGAACTTTTCTGTGGAAGAGGGAGAATACGTGGCTATCATGGGCGAATCCGGTTCGGGAAAAACCACTTTACTTAACATTCTTGCGGCACTGGATAAACCCACAAGTGGTTCCGTGCTGCTAAACGGAAAGGACATTACAAAAATATCGGAAAAGCAGATTGCAAAATTCCGCAGAAACAATCTGGGCTTTGTCTTTCAGGAATTTAATCTTCTGGATACTTTCAGCTTAGAGGACAACATTTATCTGCCCCTGGTACTGGCCGGCACGCCTTACGAGGAAATGCAGCGCAGGCTGAAACCCATTGCGAAGATGCTTGGCATTACGGAGCTTCTGAAAAAGTACCCCTATGAAGTGTCCGGCGGACAGAAGCAGAGAGCGGCCGTTGCAAGGGCCCTTATCACAAAGCCCCATTTGATTCTGGCAGACGAGCCTACCGGGGCACTGGACTCCCGTGCATCTGACGAACTGCTTCGTCTCTTTGGAGCGGTTAATGAAAATGGGCAGACGATTCTTATGGTTACTCACTCTGTTGCCGCAGCCAGCAGAGCAAAGTGCGTCCTGTTTATTAAGGATGGAGAGGTGTTTCATCAAATCTGCCGGGGAAAGGACAGCGATGAGCAGCTCTATCAGAAGATAACTGATACGCTGACCATATTAATGACAGGTGGTGATCGCAAATGAACAGAGGGCTTTATCTAAAACTTGCATGGACGGGAATTAAGAAGAATAAACAGCTTTACTATCCATATCTGCTGTCCGGAGCAGTCATGGTGATGGTGTTCTATATTCTTGCATTTCTGACGGCATCGGATATGGTTCACAGCCTGCGGGGAGGAGAAGCTATGACTTCACTGCTTCTTTGCGGACAGATTCTGGTAGGCATGTTTTCTCTGCCCTTTCTGTTTTACACCAGCTCTTCCCTGATGAGAAAACGAAAAAAGGAGTTTGGCCTTTACAATATTCTTGGCATGAATAAAGGAAATATTATGGTCAGTCTCCTTTGGGAATCACTGATGGCCTATGGAATTGCGATTTCTATCGGCATTCTTTCCGGAGTTGTATTCTCGAAAATTGCGGAGCTTGGCCTGGTAAATATTATGGAGGAAGAGATCAATTATCATATTTATATTGAGTGGAAAGGGATTCTGACAGCCATCTTTCTCTATGCCGGAATTTACTTTCTGATATTTCTGAACATTATGCGTCAGATTCATCAGAATAATCCCATCGAGCTTCTTCACAGCGAATCAGCAGGAGAGCGCCCTCCCAAAAGCAGATGGTTGCTGGCAGCCATTGGTATGGTACTGCTTGTGACCGCATATATATGGGCGGTGGGGATTGAGAATCCCAGAGAGGCATTGATGCAGCTGCTTCTGATTGGAGGCGTGGTGGTAATTGCGACATATCTTCTCTTCATTGCCGGTTCCGTGTTTCTGTGCGGATGGCTGAAAAAGAAGAAGCGTTATTATTATCAGACAGCTCATTTTGTCACCATATCTTCATTGTCCTACCGCATGAGGCGAAACGGAGCAAGCCTTGCATCTATCTGTATTCTTTCTACGGTTATTTTGGTAGCGCTGGTAGCATCTATTGGATGTTATGCAGGTGTGGATGAGATTATAGGCAGTCATTATCCTTATGACTTAGGAGTTATCATAGAAACTGCAGGAGTCGGGGAAAATGGCGAGGGTGCTGCCTATCGCTCAGAAATAGAGGACATATGGAAAGACATGGAGGTCAGTGTAAGAGAAACGGTTGAAACCTATGCCGTAGGTATGGCTGCGCCCTTTGAGAACGATATACTGGATCTGAGCGTCGATCTTTATCAGGATGCTCCGGAAGAGGGAAATGTTAATGCCTGGGATGAATATCTTGAACATTTTGCCTGTATACGTATTTTAGCTTTGGAGGATTACAATCAGTTCTGCCACACATCGGAAGAATTAAGCGCCGGGGAGGTTTTGATTGCCGGCGGAAATAAGTCAACCGGGGTAAAAAGAGTTCGAAGCTGGGACGGAAGTGAATATATGGTCAAAAAAGCAGTGAAAAAGCAGCCCAGACTTTCTGCCTTTGAGCTATATGGCAGCTATTCGGATATGATGATGGAATCTCTTGTGGTTGTAGTTCCGGATATGGCTGAGTTTTGGAAAGGCTTTGACGCTTCCCAATGGAGCACAAAGAATGAGGTTCTGATGTTCTGGGAGTATGATGTGAATCTGGCAGAGGATCGAGACAGGCAGTTTGTCATAGATGATGCATGCAATCAGTGGATCAGGAGACTGTCGGAAACGGAAGAAGACGTGTATATCAATTTTTATACAAAGGTTGAAAAGTGGGCCAAATTAAAAAGCCTTGCCGGAGGGGTGATGTTCCTGGCATTTGCCATCAGCGGCGTATTTGTCTTTGTAGCAACATTGATTATGTATTATAAGCAGATATCCGAGGGCTACGAGGATCAGAAGCAGTTTTCTATCATGCGGAAAATCGGCATGACAAAAAAAGAGATTCAGCGAAGCATTAATTCCCAGATGCTTACGGTATTCTGCCTGCCCCTTTTGGCTGCGGGCGTTCACCTTATCTTTGCATTTCCGGGAATTTACCAGATGCTGAAAAGCAGTATATTGGATGATAAACCATTGTTAATAAAGGTGGCGCTTATTAGCTTTTGGCTGTTTGCCGTGGCTTATGGATTGGTTTATTTTATAACAACCAGAACTTACTTCCGGATTGTGAATCGGCCGCTTAATGAGTAAAGGAAATAAAAGAACGAAAATAATAGCAGTTGTATAAAGCAATAAAGAAGGGGCTGTCAGGAAATAAGACATCAGCCCCTTTTTATACTTCTGCTATTGTTCTTGCTTAATTCAAATCTGCATTACAATGAAGGCAAGTGTCAGGGCGGAGCGTTATGGGAATAAATTTATGGCACTTGGGACATCTGTGAAAGCGAATTATTATAAATACGCAGGAGCATGCAAGCAGGATTGCGCAGACAGACAAAATTCCTATGACAGCAGCATTTAGTCCGGGAAATAACTTGCAAACCAACCCGTTTATGATAGTCAATGCGGCAAGCGCAGAAGCTAATTTACGGCAAGCTTTCATGGACATAGTAAATTCTCCTTTCGGAAATTATTCACCAAAACCAGATTTGATGAGCGAAACTAATTCGGCTACGGCTTTTTCTTCATCTTCACCTGCGGCAGATATTTCTACATTTTTCCCTTTTGATAAGCCTAAAGTAAGGACACGAAGAATGGATTTGGCATTAGCGGCAGGCTCTTCTGTTGCAAGGTCTTTAATTTGAATATCGGAGACAAAAGATTTGGCAAGTGAAACAAAGTCTGCAGCAGGGCGGGCATGAAGCCCGGTGGGATTTACAATCGTTGTTGTTGCTTTATACATAATAATCCTCCTATCTTAAGTTGCTACGCAACGGTACTAAAGGGTAAAGTTACTTCGGCACACCTGTAATGAGAGAAACTTTCATTCGAAAGGGCACTCATGAAAGTTCCTCTCGTGTGCCTTTGCGACTTTACCGTCCAGCATAAAATATTTATTAAAACACTTGACATTTCTTAGCTGGACTATTTTAAGTTCCGTAATATCCTATCAATACACCTCTATATAAAACAATTCCCGGCCGCAAATGCATGCGTCTGTAAATTGTTTATGGCATTTAATTAAAAAGCAGCTTTTAAAATCAGAATAATGTCGTTTTTGGCAGGGAATATAGGATTTGTTTCACAACAGGAATCCTTCAATGCTTTATCTGCCAGCAGCTCGAAATCGCATTCTTGAACACCAAGCTCATGGAGAGGTATTTTTGTTCCAATTGCAGCAGAAAGTTCTTCAACGGCTTCAATAAAGGCATTGGAAGCATCTTCGTCGGAAAGAGCTGCGGCAGTATCGGGATGTATCGTGTAGTACATGTGCGCATAACGTTTAGCACTCGCTTTCATATTAAATCTCATGACATGCGGAAGAAGAATTGCATTGCATAATCCATGAGGAAGGTTATAAGTTCCGCCCAATGCATGTGCCGCAGCGTGAACAATGCCAACACCACCATTGCCGAATGCCATGCCAGCCATATATTGCCCATATACCATGTCATCACGTGCTTCCAGGTTGCCTGGCTCCTGAACAGCAGTGGCAAGACTTCGGAAGATATATCGGATTGCTATAAGTGCAAGTTCATTCGTCAATTTAAAGGAAAGATTAGAAACGTAACATTCAATCGCATGAGTGAGGGCATCCATACCAGTTGCGGCTGTTAGCCCTTTGGGAAGGGTAAGCATTAGTTCCGGATCGTCAATAGCGACATTTGCAAGTGCATTTACGCCTTCAAATATAAGCTTTACATTTGTGTCCGTATCCGTAATTAAAAAACAGTTCGTAATTTCACTGGCAGTTCCGGCGGTTGTATTAACAGTAATGACAGGAGCACTTTCGTTTGGAAACTGATTTACTCCCACATACCGGGCAAGCGGGGCGGGATTCGTTGCAAGGATGCCTACCGCTTTTGCACAATCATGGGCAGAACCGCCGCCAAGGCTGATGATACCGCCGCATCCTGTCTGGCAATATAGTTCATAAGCTGCATTTACGCTGGCAAGGGTTGGATTTGGTTCTACACCATCATATAAAACCATGTCAATTTGTTCAATACCGAGCAGCTTACGAATGCGGTTCGGAAGCTCTGTGGCTGCCAGAAATTTATCGGTAACCAGTAAAAAATGATTTGTGTGAAAGCGGGCTGCTTGTTCACCGATATGATTGAGCGCCCCACGACCTAAAAGAGAGACATTGGGTAAGAAAAAGTATGAAGTATTTGGCATTTAAAGATCCTCCTTAACAATATTTAAGTAAAATAGAAATCATTTCTTTCGGAGAAGACGCAGAAAGAAGCTGTTCCCTTAGGGGCTTTTTGCTAAAAAAATTCATCAGAGCAGAAATGGATTGAATTTGAGTTTTAGCATCTGTGATTCCAATCATGATGATTAGCCTGACCGGATCGTTAGCTGGGTGATGAAAGGCTATGGGAGCCGGTGGCTTGTAAATGCTGCAGCAAAATTTATTAACACCATCAGTAGGCGCCGCATGTGCCAAAGCAATGCCGGGGCAGAATACAAAGTAAGGACCGTTTTTTTCTACGGATAGCCGGACAGCCTCCAAATAGCCAGGAAGTATCTCATCTGCATCAAGAAGAGGACCTGCGGCAATTTCAATAGACTTCTGCCAGCTTTCACAGGGTACATTCCAAATGATATGATCCGGGCATAAAAGCTCGGACAAGCGAGAATCCAAATGTTTTGTATTTATTTGATTTTCTGAATTGAGCCGTTTGGTTCGCTGTACCGTAGCAATTGCTCTTTGAATTGAAATGATATCTGCATCAGTTAAGTTCGGAGAAACTGTGATACAATTAACATTTGGCGGCTTTAAAGGAATAGTACTAATGAGTAAATCATAATGCTCCTTTTCTAATATTTCTGAAAGCCTATGTATGGTTGTTACTTCTGAAATGTCAAGATTAAAGGTTTCAGTCAAACGATCCGCAAGGAAGTTGGCTGTTCCTATTCCTGTATGGCAGAGAACAACAGCCCTGGGTTTGCTGATTTTCGGGGTTTGCCGTTCGATTTCTGCCACAACATAAATAAGTATGGAATGGAGCTCTGCGACAGTACAGGTTCTTCCGATACATTTTTCAATAATGCCGATATGCTTTTTGATTGCCTGGCAGCAATCGGGATAATAAGAAATAATATCTTCAGCCATGGATGCATCGATTTCGGGAGACGTGTTTCGGATACTCCAAAGATGCCGAATCAGCATAATAGAAAAATATTCTTCTCTTAGTGTTGGACAATGAAGCTCATTTTCTATTTCTCTTAGAAATTGCTGTATTTCCATATAAAAATACAGATCTACGGAATGCTCAAAATTTTGCAATAAATCAAAATGGCATAGATGAAGATGCCAGGCGAGATATAGAATTTCCTTATCCCCATAGGGAAAAGAAAATATTTTTTGCAGAGCAGCGAGAATAAAGCGTGCTATATTACCTGCTGATACATGGTATAGCTTGGTATCCAGGTGGAGTGAGTCCTCAATCATTTGATTTTGTGTAAGCCGTTTGCATAAAATGGATGCGGTAAATACTGCCTGTTTGTAAATAGCATCAGTGACAGTAATTCCATATATACGTTCAGCATTTTGAATAATCTGACATATATGCGGAAGGAGTTCTGAGAGATGCAGAATATTTTCAAATAAAAAATGCGAAGTTCCCATTTCATTTCCCAATATATTCCATCCCCGCAAATAAGGAAAACAGGTAGTGCAAATGATTTCCTGACGCTGTGATTCTGTGATATCCAGGTTGTAACCGCGATTGGTACTTGGGTTGAAGAAAATATGAAACTGTTCAAAATACAGCCTTACTTTTTCCATATCATTTAGTAATGTTGCACGGCTGACATATAGAGTTTTACACAGTTCCATAACAGTTACCGGAACCGTAGTGTCTAAAAGGATCAGAACAATAGCCAAAATGCGGTCATCCGGTGACAAGTGATATTCATAGAAGTCACTTTCGCCTATTCGAGACAGAATTTGATTTGTTTGCTCGGGAGTTCCGGCATAAGTAATTCCGGCAGTTGTATGTTTAATAACATTTGAGATTCCCATTTCAAAGAGATATTCTTCAAAAAACTGGCAATAGTTTCGTATGGAACGAGTACTTACACCCAAAGCTTTTGATAAGTCCTGATAGCTTCGGCAATGTTCCCTTTGCCGGATTAATTCATGAAAAAAATCCCGTTGTTTTTTATTGATGCCCATAATGCCTGCCCCTTTCAGGAAACCCAAAACCTTAAGAAATATTGTCACGCTATATTGTAATATAACAAATGAATTCAGAGAAGTCTAAGGTACTTCCTGGAAATTGAACAAAATTAGACGTTTTTTATAAAAATATTTGTGCTATAATCACAACCATCATAAAGAGTAAATGCCAAGTTGTTTAATGTTGGCGAAAAGGAGGAACGGTGTGATACAAAAGGATTTGATTTTTGCAAGTATGAATGCCGAAACAAAAGAGGAAATCATTTCTTTGCTTGCAGATAAGCTTCTGGGTATGGGAAAAGTAAAGGATACCTATAAGGATGCGGTTCTTGAAAGAGAGAAAAGTTATCCCACAGGGCTTTCCCTTGGGAAATATTGTATAGCCATGCCGCATACTTTTGCAGAGCATGTAATTGAGCCTGCCATTGCAGTGGCGAAGCTGGAAAAGCCGGTTACATTTTTGGAAATGGCTTCAACAGATTCCAGGCTCTCCGTATCTTTGATATTGATGATGGCTATTTCGAATCCCCAGGAACAATTGGTATTGCTTAGAAAGATTTTGCGTTTGTTTTCAGAGAAAGAGGTTATCGATACATTAATGCAAAGTAAAACGGCTGAGGAAATGTACAAAACACTGCGCTATATTGATGAACCGTAAATATTGGCATACGCAAAAAATAATGTAAGGAGGGAAATGAATGCTGTTTAAGAAGAAAAACAAAAAATCTGACAACGCTGTTCCGCTGAGGGGAGAGGGAAAGACGGTTAGGGTTTTATCGGTGTGTGGGTCGGGTACTGTCAGTTCCACAATGATTGCAGTAAAAATGCAGGAAAAATTTGAAGAATTGGGCTACGGATTCCAAGCGACGGAGGTAAATCCGGGAGGAGTTAAGACTGCGCTGATGTCAGGTGATTATGATTTTATTGCTTATACCAGTCCGGTGGAGGAAGAAGTTAATATTCCGAAAATCAATGCGGTAAATTTTATGACCGGATTTGCAGAGGAAGAGTTTATGGAAGAGGCGTTGCATGTTTTGGATGAATTGGGAAAATAGGAGAAGGAGGAAAAAAATATGTTAGTTACCTTGTCAGAAATATTTGATACATTTGGGGCATCGGTATCAGTACCGGTAATTATCTTTATTATTGCAGTGGCTATGCGTGCAAAACCAAGTAAGGCATTTCGTTCGGCGTTACTGGCAGGTGTTGCTTTGACTGGTTTTAGCTTGATGATCAATGCATATATGCCAACAATCAGCGGCATTGTTGATAAAATGGTAAATAATACGGGCATCAATCTGCCGGTACTTGATGTGGGATGGCAGGCATGTGCACTGGTAGCTTATTCAACAAAGATTGGCATGGCGTTTTTAGTAATTGCGATTATATTGCAGTTGATATTATTTGCGGTTAAATGGACGGATATTTTCATGCCGTCAGATTTGTGGAACACATATTCTTTCATGCTCTGGGGGTCAACTTTATATCTGGCAACAGGAAAAGCATGGCTCTCTATGGGATTGATGGTTCTTATGAATCTGTATGTATTGCTGTTTGCAGAGATTTTGGCCCCTTGTTTTTCAACGTATTACAATTATCCCGGATGTGCTTTGACGGCTCCGCACCATGCGGAGGGTGTTCCGTTTTATGTGTTGGTTAACTTTATAATGAATAAGCTGGGATTGCATAAAGTGAATATTAATCTTACAAATGTGCAGAAAAAGCTTGGTCTTTTTGGAGAACCTATGGTATTAGGCCTGATTGTAGGATTGATTCTTGGATTTGCAGGAAATATTCAAGATCTGGGAACTCTGGCCGCATGGGGGGAGATTGCTGCGGCAGCAATTAGTACTGCTGCAGTTATGGCCATTTTCCCGAAGATTGCATCTTTGTTTGCGGCGGCATTTACATTATTAACAGAATCTACAAAAGGTGCGGCTAAGAAACATGGAAAAGGAAGAGAATGGTATTTGGCGGTTAATGACGCAACCGGCTATGGTGAGCCGGCGACGATTATGGTAGGAACCTTGATGATTCCCATTATGCTGATTCTTGCCTTTACCCTGCCTGGAAATCGTGCACTAATTATGGTGGATTTGATTGCTATGCCTTACTGCATGATTCCGATGATTAGTATTTCAAAGGGAAATATGCTGAAAACTTTAATTGGAACGATCCTCTATTTTTCGCTTGCCCTGTATGTGTGGGGATGGATGGCGGAACTTTATACCGGAGTTGCGGTACAGGTTGGATTTGAGCTAACCGGCTCTGCAATGCTGATTACGTGTACTTGTTTTATGCCCTTTCTGGCATTACTGTTTGCGGCGTTCCTGTCTCAGAATCCGCTTTGGATTGGCTTGACAATTATTGCTTATATTGTTCTCTATGTATTTTTCAAAAAGAATAAAGAGGCTGTTATCCGTTACATGCTTACTTGCAATGATGCGGAAGAAGCTGATGGGGTGAATGCAGGATGATGGAGAATGCAAAGAACCAAATCCGTCGTATTCTGGTAGTCGGAGATGCCTACGTGTCTCCGGCTGCTTTAACAGAAGCGGCACATACACTGCCTTTTGAAAATGTAGAAGTCCATAGCCTGATGTGGGGCAGCGGAAATAAAGAGGAGTTTTCAGAAATGCAAACCAGGCTTGAACAGCTTGGTCCGGAGGGAGCAGCCTATCCCAAGGAGCTGGATAATCTTATTGAAAGCGCTGATATGCTGTTGATTCATTTTTGCCCTCTTCCGGAAGCGCTGCTGGAAAGAGCAAAAGCACTTAAGCTTGTAGGAATCTGCCGGGGAGGGGCAGAAAATGTAGCGGTATCTGCTCTTACGAAACGGGGAATTCCGCTGGTACATATTATCCGAAATGCAGAAGCGGTAGCAGAATTTACATTGGGAATGATGCTGGCTGAAACCAGAAATATTGCACGCAGTCATCATAAAATCCGTATGGGGGAATGGACAACAGACTTTTGCAATACGGAATTTACATCAACCCTAAGCAATATGACGGTTGGAATTGTAGGATTGGGGAATATTGGGGCTCTTCTTGCAAAAAAGCTTCATGCCCTTAATGTAAAGGTGCTCGGCTATGATGGATTTCTTCCTGGGGCTGTTGTGAAGACAATGCCGGTAGAACCGGTGGAAGCTCTGGAAGATATATTCCAACGTGCGGATATCATTTCAATTCATTTACGCTTAACAGCTGAGAATAGAGGAATGATTGGCCGGGAGCTGCTTTCTCAAATGAAAGAAACTTCTTATCTTATTAATGCATCTCGAGCAGGGTTGATTGACGAAGATGCGCTGCTGAATGCATTACAATTACACAAAATTGCAGGAGCAGCGTTGGATGTATTTGAGGAAGAACCGCTTGAAGCAGGGCATCCCTTGACAAAAATGGAGAATGTGACACTGACGCCGCATATTGCGGGAGATACCGTAGATTCGATTGCACGCTCTCCGTTCCAGTTGGTAAATGTAATTCGAGATTATCTTGAAAACGGAAATGAAAAGCATCTTTGCAATAGGTTAAAGAATTAAAGAAAATCATATGTACAGGAGGCAGGCATCATGTTAATGGAACAAGAAAGAACAGAAATTGTAGAATATTTAAAGATGCTCATTACACATGGGTTAACAAAAGGAACCGGCGGAAATATCAGTGTATATAGTCCGGAGCTGAAGCTTATGGCAATCAGCCCAAGCGGCATGGATTACTTTAAATTAATGCCAGAGGATATTGTGATTATGGATCCGGAAGGAAATGTTGTGGACGGGAAAAGAAAGCCGTCCAGTGAATATGAAATGCACGGTATTTTCTACAGAGAAAGAACAGATATTTTATCTGTAGTACATGCTCATAGCCCTTATGCAAGTATTCTTGCATGCTTGAATTGGGGAATTGAACCTTGCTCATATTTAATTGGCTCTGCGGGGAGGAATGTTCGTTGTACAAAGTATGAGACATTTGGAACGGAAGAACTGGCCCAAAGCGCCCTGGAAGGAATGAAAGATCGCTATGCGGTGCTGTTGGGGAATCATGGATTGCTTGCAGGGGGCCTTGATTTGCCTACTGCCTTTGACACGGCGGAAGAGATTGAGTTTTGTGCTGAGATTTATTATAAATGCAAGGCAGTGGGAGAGCCTGTATTGCTCAATAAAGAGCAGATGGATGTGATTATTGAAAAGTTTGCAGCCTATGGGGTTCAGCCGGAGGCAGAGGAATGAAAAAGGTCGTGTTTTATAATCCGAAAGATATTCGGGTTGAGGAATCTCCGATTCCTGTTCCGGGGTATGGAGAAATTGTTGTCCGCAATAAGGTGGCCCTTACATGCGGTACAGATGTAAAAACTTATATGAGAGGATACCCTGGAGATATTCCGCCGTATGGATTTGGCCATGAAGCTTCGGGTATTGTGCATGCCGTCGGGAAGGGTGTGACAAGGGTAAAGGTTGGGGACAGAGTTGTATGCCATAATTCCGCACCCTGTCAGAAATGCTTTTACTGCAAAAAAGGGCTCCATTCTATGTGTGATGATATTCTTTGGAATATGGGAGCTTTTTCCCAATACCAGGTAATTCCACAGAGAATCGTGGAACAGAATACATTTATTCTTCCCCAGGGGATGTCTCATGAGACTGCCGCATTGATGGAACCCTTGTCTTGCGTAACCTATGGGGTGGAAAGCGCAGGTGTAAAGCTTGGCGATACGGTTGTTGTAAATGGTGCCGGCCCTATTGGGCTGATGTATGTAGCGCTGCTTGTAAAAAAGGGCGCATATGTAATTGCAACAGATCTGTCAGATGTGCGTTTGGAGACAGCAAAGAAGTTGGGAGCGGCCAAGGCTGTAAATGCATCCGGCAAAGATACCGTAGAATTAGTGAAAGCATTGACGCCTGAGGGGAGAGGCTGTGATATTGCCATTGAAGCTGCCGGGTATCCGGAGGTTTGGGAAAAAAATATTCGAATGGCAAGGAAAGGAGGAATCGTACTTTTATTTGGAGGAACAAAGGCCGGTACAAAGCTGGAAGCTGATGCGAATTTAGTACATTATTCGCAGCTGACGCTCATGGGGCTGTATCATACGATTCCCCAATATACGATGGCTGCTTTTGAAATGTTGAAAAATGGTGTAATAAAGGCAGAAGATTTTATTTCGAAGAGTTATATGTTAGAACAGATTGAGGAAGCGATTCTGGAGCATTCTAAGGGGCGGTGCATTAAAAATAAAATTATTTTGGATTGATGCATAAGAGGGTGTTTTTGGGCTGTAAATTGGTTATAGTCTTGAAACATCCTCTTTTAAATAGGTTTAAAGGATTAGCATGATATTTTTTGAATTTTAAAAATTTTTTGATATAATGTAAGAAATTACTCTAATTTTCCTAAGAAAAACTAAAGAAATATTCATGCCCTGTCTGCAATAATAAGGATAAGGGAGATTTAAGCTGTAACAGTTCGACTTTTGATGCGGAACAGTAAAGGGGAACTGTTACATCCAAATCTTATATGGGGGAAATTGTCAATGAGACAGGATGACAGAAGAAGCCGAAGTGATTCCGGAAGGCCTATCGATCAAAGAATAGGAGAAAGCCGTCAGGGGCAGCAGAGCCGCAGCAGACAAAGGTATTCTTATGAATCGCCGGGGCGCAGAGCAAATCAACAAAGCAGAAGTGCGCAGAGAACGCCGGTTCGCAGGCCGGCTGGTACAGGAGGAACAACAGAACAGCCGGTTCGCAGGCAGCCTCATCCAAGGGGAGCCGCCAGAGACTGGCCGGACAGACTGGAGGTAGAACGTCGGGAACGGGAAAAAAAAGAACAGGAGCGAAAAAGACAGCTTAAGCTTCAAAAAAAGCGAAGAGCCAAAATCCGCAGAAGAGTGCTGCTATGTACAACCGCACTCCTTGGCGTTGCCCTGTTTCTGGCAGTGAGATTGATGAAGAACTGGAATGTGCAGCCAGAGGAAAAGGAAGAAAAGGCAGAAGAGACAGAACAGATAGATATTGAGGAGCTGGCTGCCGAGGAAGAATATCCCGAGAGTCTGCTGATGCTTTTGGAAAAGAATCCGGAAACAAAGGACTTTGTATTAAATTATCCGAAAAACAAGGACAAGCATGTGGATATTGATATTTCCAAAGAGGTAAAGCAGGGAGAAGTTCCTCTGTTTCTTCAGTGGGATGAACGCTGGGGCTATGAAATCTACGGTGATGATTTCCTTGCACTGACTGGCTGCGGACCCACCTGTCTGTCTATGGTATACTGCAGCTTAAGCGGCAACAGCACATGGAATCCTTACAAAACCGCCCGCATGGCAGAGAACAGCGGCTACTATGTATCCGGAGCAGGATCTTCCTGGGATCTGATGACCGAGGGAGCTTCACGGTTGGGTTTAACGGCGGAAGCAATGATTTTTGATGAAGAGCATATCAGAGCAGCTCTGGAAGCAGGTACTCCCGTAATCTGTGTTGTAGGTCCCGGGGACTTTACGAATAGCGGACATTTTTTGGTACTTACAGGAGTAGATGAGGAAGGGAAAATTACTCTAAATGATCCAAACAGCAAGATCCGAAGCAAAGAATCCTGGGATATCAATCAACTTATGAGCCAGATTAAGAATTTGTGGGCCTACAGCTATAACGGTGCAGAAGGGACTTCGGATGAATAAAAAGAAAAAAGCAGGGAAAATATCCGGAATAATTCTGATTTTGCTTTTGAACTTTGCGGCATATCGGCTGATAACCCGCAGCAATATGCCTGACAGGGAATGCCCGACGGCGGAGAATGAGGATTGCAGGATTTATTATCTGCTGAACCTGGATGGCATGAAAGGCCTTGGCCATGGAGCTCTGATGCTGGTGGATGAAGATGGGGAAGGGCGTATATTCAGCTATAATGGCATGCAGTATAATCTGCTTCAATGCCTCCTTGGGAAAAAGGGCGTTGGAAAGATGAAAGAGTTTATTCTGGATAAGGACTGCGTGAAAGAGCTGCTGGATACAGGCAATCTTACGGCAGGGGAATATGAAGAATGCAGCAATTTTGACAGGGCCCTCTGGCGGGGAATTACAGGAGAACAGTATGAACAGGTAGTACAAGCTGCAGAGCTCTATGTAGAAGCAGAAGATGAGTATGCGAGATTATGCAGAGAGATGTACCAGAATTCCGGAGAAAAGGAAGAAGAAATTCAGCAGCAGGTGGATGAGTTTCTGGCCAGGGCGGATATTCCTCTTTACCAGATTTATACGCACAATTGCGATACGGCTGCCCGAGAGCTGATTGGAGAGATAGATGAGGAAGTAGAAGCCTATAATCAGTCTGAGGAAAAGCTTACTCCTAACGGAAACTATAGAAATATGTGCAATAAGCTTGGAAGCACTTGGGGGATCCGGCACTTGGGAGAGGACACCATAAAAGAAATTATATTGAATTATTTAATGTAGGAAGCAGTTGTCATAAACAAAATAGGACAACTGCTTCTTTTAGCATTTTTATAGGCAGCGGCAGAAACACGACAGCTTTTCATAGGTTACATAAATTGTCGAAAATAGTTGCATTTTGCGGGTGTTCATAATAAAATAGTGTCATATCACCCAAAAATGCAGCAGATTCGACATCTATCTGCCGTTTGGAAAAATGCATAAAAGAGAGAGGAAATTATGAGAAAGAAGATATCAAGAGTTTTTGCAGGAATTTTGGCTGCCATACTGATGGTTTCTTCCGGAAACAGTACTGTGTTGGCAGGAATGAATCAGAGTTATGGAAAAACAATGGTGATCACCACAGAGCCTCAGGAAACAACCACAGAGGCTCCGGAAAATGACAATGGTTCAGGGGAAGAGACTTTGCCGCAGGATTCTCAAACATCAGAGAATAATGAGTCTGTCGAACCAAATGGAAACCTGGATAGTGAGACGGAACCGAAAAGTACGGAATCAACGGAAAATGACCCCCAGCAGGGAGACTTGAAAATAATAGATCCGAAAGATGAGACAACATCCACCGTACAGGGAAATCCTGTGAAGGGCTCTGTGGAGATTCAGATCTTTTCGGGGATTGAGGTGTCTAAGGAGCAGCAATTTGATGTAACGCTCACAGGAGAGAGCAGCGGTTCAGTCTCGAAAAAGGTGACGCTTCCTGTCCGGCAGCAGGGAGACGAGACAGCGCCAAAGGCATCGGTGCGTTTTCCGGAGCTTAATGAGGAGGCATACCATCTGAAGATATCAGGTCAAGGCTACATTACCTATGAACAGAAAGTTGATGTAAACAAGCTGGGGTATCGGGTTCAGGTTTATACAGGAAGCATCCCTCAGATGGATGAGGGGAAGAACCATCCTGGCTTAATTGTTTATGGAGATGTGGATAATAACCAGGTCCTTGATGACAAGGATGGAGAGATGATAGTAAATGCCATTGAAAGCGGTGAGTCGAATGAGAGCTGCGATCTCAATGGTGACGGTATAGTGGATCTGCTGGATCTTGATTATTTTACCACAATGGAGGGAAGCAAGAATCAGGAGTCTTCTCTGGAAAAACTGATTCCGGAGGAGACTGCGGCTCCAAGTATGGCGGAGGGGACGGTTGTTCAGAATGGCAGTTTGACAGATCTTTTAAAAGGCGATAGCGGAAATGTGACACTTGCGTCGAAAGGGGGAGGAACCATATCCGAAGAAAACCCAGTAGTGGTAGACTTTGATTTCACTGCCTCAGAGCAAGTGTATCTTGACGGCGTTGTAATTGCATCCCCCAGAAACAGTGAAAATGGAATTGAGGCAGGCCAGCTTCTGATCCGCTATGAAAAAGACGGAGTGGAGAAGTATGAGTTTGCGGACTTTTTGGCTCCGGCTGATCTGCGGCTCTTAAGCGCTCCAAACTATGAAAAAAGTCAAAGTATCAGTGTGAAATGGGATGAAAACGGAGCATTGTGTATCGATCTGGGCAGCCAGATCGCTATTAAGCATGTAACTTTAAAGATCACAAAAACAGCCAAATCTACAAATCTGGCCGAGATCTCCCGGGTAGAATTTTTAAACGATATGGAAAGCCGAATTCCGGAACCTTCCGCAGATATTCCGGTTGGACTGAAAGCAGTACCGGGAAATAAGTCTTTTACCATAAGTTGGAATCCGACAAGAAATGTGACAGGCTATGAGGTGTTTATCACCAGCGGAGGAAAGACAGATTATAAGAAAACTGCGGCAACTCAGCTAACCATCGCTCAGTTTGCAAAGGACAAGCTGGTGAATGGAACAGAGTACACGGTAAAGGTACGTTCTACAAACGGAGAATGGAAGAGTGCCTATAGTACAGAAGAAAAAGTAGTGCCCAAAGCCAGCTCCAAGCCTCCGGCACCTGACAATCTGTCGGTAAAGGGCGGCTATCGAAGCATCGATGTGCGCTGGAAAAAGGCGGAGGATGCAGACAGCTACAATGTATACTGGAAAGAGGACGGAGCAGCTTCGTTCCAGAAAATTGCAGGAATTGAGGGACTGTACTATCAGATTAATGATTTGAAAGACAATACAAAATATATTGTGTATGTGACGGCGACTAATGAGCTGGGAGAGGGAGCGAAGTCAAAGGATGCTTCGGATAAAACCTTAAGCGGCCTGATTGATGCAAAGCTTCCGGCTTACCGTTTGATTAATACTTCCAATGGAAACGGCGTGCTGAGCAGCCATATTACCACAGCCACCATAGGAGGCGGTGCCTATATGGTGGACAGCGGTCTGGATATGGAGAAGAACAGTGCACTGGGTCTTTTTGACAACAACTATGCTTCCTATGTCTATCGGGAGGACTGGGATTATGGCGGTGCCTATCCAAGTGCGGATAAGGGTGTTATCACAGAATTGGATAAAGTGTACGAGCTCGGAATGATAGCCTTTGCGGAACCTTTGGACCTGGGGCTCTATTCCTATTTTACCGTTCAGTACTGGGATGAGAACGGTGCAAAGCAGACAGTAAAAAACGCTTCTCTGGTAAAGAAAAGAAGCAATAACAGAGATTATTATCTGCTTAAGTTCAAGGAGCCGGTCCGCACTTCAAAGATACAGCTTGGCATTGGAAGATATAATGGCGGTCTTCGGAAAGTTACCATATCGGAAATCCGCTTTTATGAATATGACAGCATTGAGCAGGATATTATGAACCTTTATGGAGACGATCTTCATATTTCCCTTCGGGAGAATGTGACAGCCAATACCATTGAGGAGCTTCAGAAGCGTCTGGATACCAATGATCCGGTAAGCAGCGAGTATCATCCGGAGCGGGAGGCGCTGCAAAAGGAATTGGATACGGCTAAGGAGCTTTTGGAGACAGGAGGCCTTGGCGGGGTTCTACAGGTGAACCCGGATATTACCTCCAAAAAAGATGCAGGGATTTCGGTTGGCGGCTTAAATGCATGGCAGCCTCTTGGAGTTACAGCGGCAGCTGATGATAAGATAGTAGTCTATGTGGGCCATTCGGGAAAGAAAGAGGGGGCCGGAACGGATTTGAGTCTGGTATTTACCCAGCAGCATGCGGAATCCGGCAGCCTTAGCAGCTCTATAAGCCTGAAAATCGGAAGGAATGAAATCACAGTTCCCAAGATTTGCTCTACAGAAAAGGAAAGAGGCGGAGCACTCTATATTCAGTATACAGGAAACAATGAAGCAGATGCCTATGCAGTTCGTGTCAGCGGCGGAAGCAGCTATCCTGTGCTTCGCCTGTATGGTACCTCAGAGGAAGAACGGTCCCAGAGGATTCAGGCATATGTAGCTGAGCTAAGAACATACGTATCAAGCTTGAGTAAAAAGCATCAGGAGCATCACGACAGTTCTGAGAATGAAAATGTGAATTATAGCTATAATGAGAAAGAATGTATTTTGAATCTTACGGATATTCAGTTGGATCAAATGATGTTTTCCCTTCCGGCAAGCCAGGTTCTGGCAGGCTTGGGATCGAATCCGGAGGAGCAGCTTTTAAGCACTGCGGAGGCTATGGAGGGAATGATGACGCTGTTCTATCAGCATAAGGGTTTGACAAATTCCTTTGCAGAGGGAACGAGCAGCAGTATCATAGCCAAAAATCATCTGCCTTATCAATATCTGAACATTCGTTACATGCAGATGTTTGCAGGAGCATTCATGTATGCGGCCGGAAATCACATCGGTATTGAGTGGAATGAGACATCCGGCATGATGGGGGGAGTTCCGGTGGTATCGGACGAGAGCGGAAGATACCAGAGCGGCAGGTATTATGGCTGGGGAATTGCCCATGAGATTGGCCATGAGATCAATCAGGGAGCCTATGCCCATGCAGAAGTGACCAATAATTATTTTTCCGTATTGGCTCAGTCCAGGGATACCAACAACACGGTCCGTTTCCAGTATCCGGAGGTATTTAAGAAGGTGACATCCGGTACAGAGGGCTATGCAAGCAATGTATTTACGCAGCTTGGCATGTACTGGCAGCTTCATCTGGCCTATGATCGGGACTATAATTATAAGACCTATGATACCTATCAGGAAACTTTTGAACATCTTTTCTTTGCAAGAGTAGACAGCTATGCCAGAGATGTCAGCCGGGCACCTAAGCCGGGCGGAGTGGCCCTTTCTCTGGACGGGGGAAGAGATCAGAACCTGATGCGTCTGGCAAGTGCGGCGGCAGAAAAAGATCTAAGTGAATTTTTCATCCGCTGGGGCATGAAGCCGGATACGGCGACTTTGGCTTATATGAAGCAGTTTGAGCCTGAGAAACGTGCTATTTACTATGTGGATGATGCGGCTCGGGTCTATGAGATGGAGCATGGAACGGGTGAAACCTTTGAAGGAAAGCAGATAGTGACAGCCAGGGCTTCGGCAAATAACAGCCAGGTGACCCTGACTATGACCTGCACAGGAAATTCGGAATTGCTTCAGGGTTATGAGATTGTCCGTGTATTTGTAGAGGAAGGACAAGAGCGCAGGGAAACAGCCGGATTTACACAGACAGGTACATTTACGGATCAGGCAGCTTTTGCGGCAAATCATGTGATTCGCTATGAGGTCACAGCCATTGATAAATATATGAATCGTTCTCAGACCTGTGAGGCAGGCTCCGTAAAGATAAAGGGTGACGGTCTGCAGGATAAGAGTGGATGGACGGTTTCTACCAATATGACATCTGCAGAGGATACCAAGCCTAACGGTACAGAGCAAAGTCCCTGTGAAAGTGAGATTCTATCAACAGCAACAAAAGTGATTGACAGCAATAAAACAACAGTCTTTACCGGAAAAACAGAGTCAGAGGATCCCTATATTCTTCTGGAGCTGAATCGGATCACGGAGGTATCTGCTCTTGAATACATTTCGTCAGGAAGCGGTCAGGCGGTAGGAGAGTATAAGATTGAGGTCAGCCAGGATGGTCAGGTATACCGGGAGGTTCGGACGGGGACCTTTAAGCTTTCGGACGGACAGGAGACAGTATATTTTACCAACGGTGAGGACAACTGGGTCTGCACTTACGATGCGGCCTATGTGAGACTGACTGCTACAGGGCAGAAAGGCAAGAACCTTTCTATTGCAGAACTTAACCTGTACGGCCCGTCAGGAGATAATGTGGAGTTCCTGTCGGCTCAGGGGGGCCAGAAGGCTATGGGTATTCTGAGCAACGATTATTCTTACGGTCAAAATGAGAAAATTGCCAAAGGCTCTATTGTGTTCACGGGAACCTATAAGGGAAATCCGGCCTATAATGTAGTAGTCCTTTATGATGAAAACGGAAACATTGTAGGCGGTACGGACGCAGACGGAACGCTTACGGCGCATCAGGTTATTTTGGCAGAGGATCCGAAGGATGCCCTGCTGGGCGAAACTTCCGAGGGAACTTGGATCTATTGGATTACGCCCTCCGGAAATGACACTCTTCCCAAAAAGGTGCGGGCAGAGTTGTATCGGGTGGATAATGCTTTGACCAATGAAGGCCAGCGCCTGGTCAGCGACACGGAATTTGTAACAGTACCTCAGACACTTTCGGAGATTACTCTGGGCAGCAGAAATTAGTGTATGACAGGACACAGAAGAATGGAAACACGGCAACAGAGAGACTGAATATAAGGAGAAAAAGAAATGACAAAAAAACTCATTCTCTGGCTGGGAATTTCCCTTGTCTGTTTCACGGCTTTTGTGCTGTCGGTTCGGGCTGCGGAAAAGGAAACCGTTTCCCTGACGAATGTAGACGGGAAAGTGGAAGCAACCCTGGAACTGCCGGGAGAGGCAGCGGAGGAAATCGTAGCCCTGCAGCTCAGCTTTCAGATAGAGACAGGGGAGGGAACCATAAAAAAGGAGGATATTTCCTTTGATTTTGATGCCGGATTTTCGGGAGCAACAGTACAGAAGTACAATTATCAGGAGGACACAGGAATCCTGAGTATCTATATTTCCGGAAAAAAGGATCTGTATTCCGGAAAAGGACTGAATCAAGCTCAAAATCCTGAGATTCCTTTAGGAAAGGTAGTTGTAAATTCAGATAAGACTGCATCGGTAAAGGTGGTAAAGAACAGCTTTAAAACGGTTAATAAAGCCCATGGAATGTATGAGGGCGAGGTTAATACAGGAGATGGAGGACAGACGATAAATAACGGTAATACGGGTGGGGATGCGGACAATAATAATTCAGGAGTTGGCGGAGAAACAGGCACCCCCGGCTCATCCAATGAGAATTTTAACCCGGGTGATGGAAGCAGCAATGAAAATGGCGCCTTTGGAAGTGGAAGCTCCGTCAAGGACAGCAATAGCGTACAGTCAACAGATAAGACAGCAGGGAATGCTGGAGTTGTCGGAATTTCAAAGAAAGTTTTAAATGCAGACTGGACTGAAGGGGTCGATAGGATTGATGTAGAATCGGATTCAGATAATTTCATAGACAGCGAACAGGAGGAAGATGAATCTTGGTTTTCAGAGGATCTTCTTTGGGAGGAAGGCGCAAAGCTTTGGAAAGAAAAGACCGGAGCTGTGGATATGGATGTGTGGACAAAGCTCTTTTTTGGCCTTTTCGCAGTGTCAGCATCCGTTGCCTCAGCTATAGGAATCAGCTTGGCAGTAAAAGCATCCGGAAAACGGAAAAAGCGGAGGAGACGGCGCATACAGGCAGCTTCCCATATGGCACGTTCGACAGCAGGAACAGGGAGAAGATCAGTCTCTCTTCATGAAGAACAGCGGTCTTCTCAGAAAGGGAGGTCAACCTCACAGGCTGATAAAGTCCGCAGAAAAAGATCTGCAGCACAGATGGAGAAAACTTCTGGGAACTACGGACAGTCAAAAAGGCATGTACAGAAGGTGCAGACTAAGAAGGGGGCAGCAAAGAGGCATGCGCAGAAAAAGCACACCTATCCGGATCAGCCTGTATGGAAAGACAATAACAAACCCTATGTAAGAAAAAGGAGAAAAATAAGCTAAGATCATGAAAGAATTAAAAAAGCTTTGGATTGCGGCAACCTGCGGATTGCTGCTTCTGTCAGGATGTAAAAAAGAACAGGAGGTTCAGGTTCCGGAACAGGAGCAGTCAGAGAAGGTGAATGATACAGAGGATGAAATTTGGGCTCCGGAGATTGGAGATATGGACCGGGAATTGACAAATGAAGAGCTTCGGGAGTTTACTGGATGGATTAATCAGGGAAGTAATTATGGCAATTATGGTTTTCTACTCTCCGAGTATACCAGACCAGAAGATGTGGATCTGAATCAGGCGCTCTATACAGGAGCAGGTATTGACACAACGCCTCTAAGCCCGGAGGAAGAGACAGCATATCTGGAAATCACCGGAGAGGAAGAGATCTATACAGATTGCACCAGAATGACTACTGATGAAATTAACGGGGTTCTGGAAGAAAAGCTGGGACTCAGCCTGAATGAAATGACGCAGAAGCTTACATGGGTGTATCTGCCGGATACAGATGCATGGGTATGGCAGCATGGAGATACAAATTATATAAATTTTACCTGCGTCAGCGGAAGACAGACAGGCGAATATACCTTTGAACTGAGCTGTGTGCCGGGGGATGAGAATTATATGCCCTATCCGTCCAGCAGGCTGACTTTAAAAAAGCATGGAGATGGCTATCAATTTGTGTCCAATATCTATACGGTGGGCGTGGAGTATTCCAAGGATATCTGGAGAATAGAGGAACAGAGCTTTAATGTGGATCTGGGCGCTCCCTGGGGTGATGTGCTTTTCGTGTCCTACGCACCGGATAAAAGCGCTTATGGAAATCAAGACGTAACCTTTAGTATCATAAAGCCCAGTGACGGAGTGGAGCTTTTTGCGCTTCCGGCTGTGGAGGAAGAGAATTATCGGAGAAATGAGCAGTTTAACCAGCTCCTGGCTGTTAGCTTCAAAGACTATAATCAGGATGGAGCCTTGGATATTATCATCATTGCAGAGTATGAGCGGAATGTATATTCTGAGGAAGAAGGCAATATACACCAGGAGGTGCGCCTTTACCGAAGCCGCCCGGAGAAAGGGGACTTTATATTGGATATGGATCGAATGGATTATCTGAATATAAACGGTCTTAACCATACGATAGAAGAGATTATGGAGCATGTGAGTGAGGCCGGTTCCCCGGAAGAGTAAAGGGCATCTAAATAAGAATCAAATAAGGCTCTGCCGTAATTAGTTTCCGGCTAATTGCGGCAGAGCCTTATTTGTTACATGGGGCTGCAGCTATACAGATACCGCATATTCATAGTCTAACATAAAATTGGTCACGCCATCCAGAGCAAGCTCCTTGGGGTCCAGAGGAATGATGCCGTCTCGAACCTTTGCATAAGTAACAGGCATATATTGATGCAGCATATTCATAGGAATCGGATATTCCTTTAGATTGGCAAATAGCCTGTCAATTGCCTCTGTTACTTCGGGCTGTCCAATATAATAACGGGCACGATCAGAAAAGCTGTATTTTCTTGCCAGGGCAAGCTGCCTGTCATCACCATGGTAATGCTTCTGCCAATTGCCGGGCTGTGCCAGCATAACCTGTTCTAATGTCTCAATGAAATTAGCGCGCTTTTCATCTGGCACAAGCTCCTTTTCCATGAAGCTTAAGGCAAACAAAGCTTCCCGAAGGCCATAAGTCAGGGCAGGCCCTACCTTTAGAATGGCAATACCATCCTGAACCATGTTTTTCAGGCATTCCGCACTCTGGTAATCAGTAGAATGTCCCTCAAAGCACACTTCCGGATATGATTCCAATGCTGCACAAAGATTTGCTGCAGCCTCATGCTCATACAGAAACACTTGATCGTCTCCAAACTCAACACCAGGCTGAACAACAACAGCAACCACATCTTTCCAGCCTTCTCCTACACCGGATTCCTCAAAGATGCGCCGATAGACAGCAACGGTATCCTGGAAAGCGGCAGGACTGGTAACGGCCAGACTATCCTCCGCTTCCTGCGCTCCGCCTGGAATAGGAACCTCGCTTCCAATGATAAATACAGGACGCATAACATCAGGTTTCTCGGCTTTCAATTCCTCATATCCCTTCATGGCAGCTTTATAAAGCTCTGCGCCCCGACGGGCAATGATTTCTGTGGATAAAAGCCCCTCTGGATCATCTGCAACTTTCATGCTGGTGTCTAAATGGATTTTGGTAAATCCGGCTCTGGCATATTGGTATACGAGCTCTGCCGATTTTTCCATGGCTTCCTTTTCGGCAAGATTCTGCCAGGTCAGAGGTCCCAGATGATCGCCTCCCAGAATAATCAAGCTTTCCGGGATACCGATTTCCTGTGCCATTTTCTGTATCATATTATAGAAATCCTTGGGGAGCATTCCGGTGTAGCCGCCGTATTGATTGACCTGATTGGCAGTTGCCTCAATCAGTACGGGCGTATTCAAAAGCTTTGCACGTTTTAGAATAATCTCTAATACCAACGGGTTAGCAGTACAATAGGAGGGAATGCCGCACTTCTTTCCCTGTCTGCGCTGTTCCATCATTTCTTGAATTGGATGTTTCATTTTATCTTTCTCCTTTTCTGTGTATTATTAGGACAACTGTGGTTTACCCATACAGTAGGTCTGATGCACCTGATAATCCTGTTCCAGAACAACCAAGTCTGCATCCATGCCGACACCGATGCAGCCCTTGCGATCATCCACGCCAATGCAGCGTGCCGGATTGAGGGTGCAGGAATTAATAGCATAATGGAAAGGAACCAGAGCTTCTTCCACTAAGATTCGAAGTCCTTCGTTCAGCTTCAGGGTAGAACCTGCAAGAGTCTTAGAAGGAACCAGATGTGCACTTCCGTCCGGATAGATTTCAATTTCATTTCCGCCGAAAAGGTAATGAGTGCCTGCAGGTGAGCCTTTTGCCATAAGAGCATCGGATATCATAATACAATAATCAGGTTCTTTGGACATAAAGTAATTATTCAGAGCGGCAACTGTAGAATGATTGCCGTCACAGATAACTTCGCCGTACATAGTGCGGATACGGTAGGCGGCGCCGACCAGTCCGTTGGCACGGTGAGTGAAGGGGGTCATGCCATTGTATACATGGGTCATGGAACGTGCCCCATGGGCATAGGCCATAACTGCTTGCTCATAGGTGGCGGCAGAATGCCCGATACTCACAGTTACGCCGTGGGTGGCCAGATAATGAGTCAGGGCAAAGTCTTCATCTGTTTCCGTAGCCATGGTGACATAGCGGATTTTGCCTTTGGCCGCTTCCTGATAGCGTTTGAATTGCTCTACATTGGGCTTTACAATGTACTGCTCAGGCTGTGCGCCCTTGTACGCCATGTCCAGATAGGGCCCTTCAAAATGAATACCAAGGATCTCAGCGCCTTCATAGCCATCTTCCATGACCTTGGCTACATTGGCAACTGCATTCGTTAATACTTCTTCGCTCTGAGTGATGGTAGTTGGCAGAAATCCAGTGACACCTTCGTCCACTATATGCTTTGTCCAGTTTCTTAAACCATCTTCATTGGCATCGTTGGTATCGAAACCGTAGGCGCCATGACAGTGGATATCCAGAAAGCCGGGGACGATCCGCAGATCTTGATAATCTACATCAGCCGGCATACTTCCATAGGGAATAATATCAGCAATTTTTCCGTCCCTGATGTTAAGCATAGCAGCTATAAACTGATCTGCAATCCATATTTTTTTACTTTGAATCAGCATGCAAAATCCTCCTGTTTAAATAGATTAATTTCATTATAGCACGAATCAAGAAATTAGGTTGTATTTTTTAAGCGAATGATTATCAGTTTTAGCGGTTGTATTGTTTTTTTGAAATCCCTTACATATAATCAAGGCATATTATTGCAGGAATAAAACAATCAAGGACTATAGATATGAATATTTTTGACATTTCCCCTGAGAAGATGAAGGAGACCTCATCTGTATTTACCCTTACTGACATTAATCAGCAGCCTTCTGCATGGAAAAAAACCTGTGAGCAGGCTGCCGCCTGTAAAGAAGAGATGCAGGAGCTTACAGCAGGCAGAGCAGAAACCATGTATGATTCTCCTTTTGGCTTTCGGCAGATGAAATTCCTCTTTCGCTGCTTGCAAATCATTGATGGTTTTGATAGACTAAGAAAACAAATGAAGCGATTATGAGGAGGATATGAAATGGCAGCTGCACATGCAAGAGCAGTACTTTTTGATTTTAATGGTACTTTGTTTTTTGATACCCCCTTTCATGAAGAAGCGTGGAGACAGATCTACAGGGAGCTTCATGGAGAAGAGGGAGAGGTTCCGGGAGATTCCTTTTTTCGAGGACCTCGCAATGATACATTGATTCAGGCCATAGCCCCGGAGATGACAGAGGAAGAGAGAACAGCATGCTCTATCCGTAAGGAGGCAGTTTACCGCAGCATTTGCAGAAGCCATCCGGAACAGGTTCACCTGGTAGACGGAGCAGAGGAATTGTTTGCGGCTTTGACGGAACAAGAAATTCCTTTTACATTGGCTACAGCATCTATTCCAGACAACATAGACTTTTATTTTCGTGAGTTTCCCTTGGGAAAATGGATAAACAGGAAGCTCTGTGTCTGTGATGACGGAAATTATGCGAATAAGGGAGAAATGCATCTGGAGGCAGCTCGAAGAATTGGCGTTCCGCTTTCGGAGTGTTTGGTAATAGAGGATAGTATAAAAGCGATTGATTATGCAAAGAAAAATGGTGCCGGGATCATTGTTGGGATTGGAGCAAAGTATACGCATCCCAATTTGCGCCAAGCAGGAGCAGATTACTGTATCTGCGATTTTAATGAATTTGATCTTAGATGGGTAAGTAATTAGAATCTGGAAAGGATGGCCATAGACTGTATATAGTATGTCTTGCGGCCATCCTTTTGCGGCCAGCTTATTCTTTTCCATTCCAACAGTAAGTACAGAGCTTTTCTTCTGGAAGTCCCGTTGCCTCAATCATGTCATCCAGGCGGTTGTAGCGCAAGGAAGTGAAGTTTAATTGCCTGCGGATTTCTTCCAGCATTTGTTCGTACTTTTCGGATTCCGGATTGGCGTATTCTTTTAAAACCTCGTCCGTTACAGAACCACCCTCTAATTTTTCGATGATTCTTCTGGCAATCAGATCCATCTCGGAAGAGGAACGGGAGAAATTCAGATATTTACAGCCATAGAGGATTGGCGGGCAGGCAGGCCGAATATGAACCTCTTTTGCGCCGCTCTGGTATAAAAACTCCGTTGTCTCCCCAAGCTGTGTGCCCCGAACAATAGAGTCATCAATGAGAAGCAGACTTTTTCCTTCAATAAGTTCATGAACAGGCAGAAGTTTCATCTTGGCAATCAGGCTCCGCTTACTCTGGATAGTTGGCATAAAGGAACGGGGCCAGGTGGGGGTATATTTAATGAAAGGCCGGGTAAAGGGAATTCCGGAAGTATTGGAATATCCTACTGCATGAGCAATTCCGGAATCGGGAACTCCAGCTACAGTATCAGGCTTTACGTTGTCTCTTTCTGCCATTTTAGCACCACAGTTATAGCGCATCTGTTCAACACTGATCCCTTGATAGGAACTGGAGGGATAGCCATAATACACCCAGAGAAAGGTGCAGATTTTCATATCCTTCCCAGGCGGTACTAAGGTTTTTACTCCGTCCGGGGTAAGGACAACAACCTCGCCGGGACCCAATTCTTTATAATTGGAGTAGCCCAGATTCAGATAGGCGAAGTCTTCAAAGGATACACAGTAAGCGTCTTCCTTTTGACCGATAACAGCCGGAGTGCGGCCCATCTTATCCCGGGCAGCGTAGATGCCGAGGGGCGTCATGATCAGGAAGGTCATGGAGCCGTCGATAAGTTCCTGAGCATATTGAATGCCTTCAATCAGATTGAGCTTTTGGTTGATAATTGCTGCTACCAGTTCAGTGGGATTAATATCGCCGCCGCTCATCTCTAAAAAGTGGGCATTCCCCTTGTCAAAAATCAGATCAGTAATTTCTTTTGTATTATTAATACGCCCTACGGTTGTAATGGCGAAGGTGCCGTGATGGGAGCGGACGATGAGGGGCTGAGGTTCATAATCGGAGATGCAGCCGATGCCCAGATACCCCTTCATTTCTTGCATGTCTTTGTCAAATTTTGTCCGAAATGGTGTGTTTTCAATGTTGTGGATAGCCCGGTCAAAGCCTTTTTCTTCTCCGTATACGGCCATTCCGCCCCGTCTGGTTCCCAGATGGGAATGATAGTCTACTCCGAAAAATAAATCAAATAAACAGTCGCTTTTGGAAGCAACGCCAAAAAATCCACCCATAAAATCTCCTTTGCTTTAACGAAAATAGTCAATTAATTTTCTATTTAAACAACGTATCACAGAATGAGATGGAAGTCCAGACGGTTTTCAGAAAAAAATAATAATTCTACGTTGATGAAATTTCCAATTTGTAGTATACTGACTGTAACCGTTAAAATTTCATAAAAAGTGAGGATGATAACAATGGCTTTAGTAACAACAACGGAAATGTTTAAGAAAGCATATGAAGGCGGTTATGCAATCGGTGCTTTCAACGTAAACAACATGGAGATCGTACAGGCAATCACAGAGGCAGCAGGTGAATTGAACTCTCCCATCATTCTGCAGGTGTCTGCAGGAGCCAGAAAGTATGCGAACCATACCTATCTGACCAAGTTAGTTGAGGCAGCGATCATTGAGAATCCGAACATCCCGATTGCTCTGCATCTGGATCACGGCGCAGATTTCGAGATCTGCAAGTCCTGTGTAGACGGCGGTTTCTCCTCTGTCATGATTGATGCTTCCAAGTATCCTTTTGAGGAGAATATTGAAATTACAAAGAAGGTTGTTGAGTATGCACACGCTCATGGCGCAGTGGTAGAGGCAGAGCTTGGCAAGCTGGCAGGTATCGAGGATGACGTGAACGTATCTGACGAGGATTCTTCCTATACACAGCCGGATGAAGTAGAAGAGTTTGTTACCAAGACGGGCGTAGACTCTCTTGCGATTGCAATTGGTACAAGCCATGGTGCATTTAAGTTCAAACCAGGTACAAAGCCGCAGCTTCGTTTTGACATTCTCCATGAGATTGAGAAGAGAATTCCGGGCTTCCCCATCGTTCTTCATGGTGCATCTTCTGTTCCTCAGGAGTATGTAAAGATTATCAACGAGAACGGCGGTGCTTTAAAGGATGCTATCGGTGTCCCGGAAGAGCAGCTTCGTGAAGCCGCAAGATCTGCTGTCTGCAAGATTAACATTGACTCTGACCTTCGTCTGGGTCTGACTGCTGGTATTCGTCAGGTTATGCAGGAGCATCCGGATTACTTCGATCCGAGACAGTATCTGACTGTTGCACGTGCTAATGTGAAGGATGTTGTTGCTCATAAGATTAAAGATGTACTGGGCAGCGCAGGCAAGGCTTGAATTTAAGAAAAATAGAGGATGTAGGAGGGCTGCCAACTGGCAGTCCTCTTTTATGATCTGGTGTTGAAGCATGAAGCAGACTGTTTTTAAAGAGAAACCCGGACAGAAAAATTGGATTTAAAGGTGTGGATTAATATGGGAAAAATTAGGACAGGGTTCAGGCGGCTGGGTGAAGATATCTATCATCTGCGTTATGCCCTTTTGGGAATTGGAATTTATTATGTGACGGTACATCTGCTCTTTGGTCAGTTCTGCCCTATGATGATTTTGCTTCATTTGCCGTGCCCGGGATGCGGTATGACCCGAGCCATGATTCTGGTTTTGTCTGGGCAATGGGAGGCGGCATGGAATTTGCAGCCATTGGTGTTTGGATGGATGGGGCTTGCGCTTCTGTTTGTCGGATATCGGTATCTGCTTGGCAAAAAGCCGAAATTTTTGACAGGTTTACTGGTAATACTGCTGGCAGGAACGCTGTTATTGTATGTCTATCGGGTGTGGACTGGATTTCCGCTGGAACTGCGTATAAGGCGTCTCTAGGCGGAGCATCGAAATCAAGCCGAAAACATTGCAGAAAAGGAAAAAAAGTGCTACACTAAGACGGTATTGTGAAAACAAAAAGACAGGGGAGGACACTAAAATGGATGAAATGTATAATAATCCCAATGGACAGAACGAGAATAGCTATCAAAACACACAGTATCAGCAACCTCAGCCGAGTATTCAGGCTCAGCTTCATTATGAGTATCAGACTCAGGAAAATCTGGAAGAGCCTATCACTATGGGAGAATGGCTGATTACGATGCTTATCATGCTGATTCCCTGTGTGAATATTGTGATGATGTTCGTATGGGCTTTCAGCAGCACGGAGAAAAAGAGCAAATCTAATTATTTTAAAGCAAATTTAATCTTTACGGGGATTATGTTTGTTTTCGCAATTGTTATGGTGATAGTTGTGAGCGTGGCAGCAGCATCTGCGATTGAAAACTTAGGTGGTTATTATTATTAGAAGTCTATTTTATAGAAAATAGGAAAAGGCAGCCGGGACTTGGAATTGTTATTTTATCCATTTCCTGGCTGCCTGGCCTTTATACCTGCAAGCGGCAAGTCAAGCAGACATGCTTACGGATGCATTTGAATTTTCAATTACAAGTGTACAAAAATAGGTTTATGTTCTATAGCAGGAAGCAACTTCTCTAATACATCCGAAGCTTTCAGTTTCAAGCTGGAAGTGTTGATACAGGGATGACAGCCGATGTATTCCTGTTTAACAACATCTTCATCTATGACAAGCTGAACCTGATGCTCCCTGTCATTCATAAGACCCAGAATACTCACAGAGCCGGGTGTAATATTAAGAAATTTTTCCATAAATTCCGGCGGTGCGAAAGAAAGCCGGGAAGAGTTGATCTGCTTGGTCAAATCCTTTGTCTTAAATTGTTTCGTTCCCGGCATCATCAGTAAATAGAATTTGTTTTTCCCGGAATTGCATAAAAATAGATTCTTACAGATCTCGATACCCAGCTGAGCGTCAACATCATGACAGGCCTCAATACTGGGAGTAACTTCGTGATCCAGACGTATGTAAGGAATCTGCAATTGTTCCAGAAGATCATAAACAGCCATTTCTTTTGGAAGGCGACCGTTTGGCTCCGGTCTTGTAGTATAGAGATGGGGATCAATATAAATTTCGCTCATATTATAGTCCTTTCTAAACCCACATGCGCTCCATTGGCGCACCACCATAAATGAAAGTCGGCAGTGGCGCATGGGGCATCCCTGAACTTAGTTTTCTGCTGCGCAGAAAAGGGTACTTTCATAGTAAAATTACTTACTGTGCTTCCCAGCGTCCGCTGGCTCCGCAAGGGAGGATTAAGCCGGTAGAGGATACGGGGAGCCCTATCTCCTGAGCATCTACTTTCCCCTGAAATTGCTTCAAAGCAGTGGCTAACATATAGGTTAGTACTGCAGGAGCCAGTCCTGTGGTATAGGAATTGACCAGGAAAAATAAAGGCTCTTGGCTTAGAAGCTGGGTACAGAGCTGAATCAGCGGAAAAATGGCGTCTTCGATCTTCCAGATTTCTCCTTTTGGGCCGCGGCCGTAAGAGGGTGGATCCATAATAATCGCGTCATAATGATTCCCGCGCCGGATCTCCCGTTCAACAAACTTTACACAGTCGTCTACAATCCAGCGAATAGGTGCATTTTCCAGACCGGAAGAACGGGCATTTTCTTTTGCCCAGCCAACCATGCCCTTTGAAGCATCCACATGAGTGACGGCAGCACCGGCTTTTGCAGCTGCAAGAGTGGCGCCTCCCGTGTATGCAAAGAGATTTAAAATCTTAACAGGACGTTTAGAAGAACGTATTTTTTCACTGAACCAGTCCCAGTTGGCAGCCTGCTCTGGAAATAAGCCAGTATGTTTAAAACTGAAAGGTTTTAATTGAAAAGTAAGGGCTTCTGGAGTGTCAGGCTTGTACGCAATGCTCCACTGCTGAGGAAGACTGAAAAATTCCCATTCTCCGCCGCCTTTTTTGCTGCGGTGATAATGGCCGTTTTTTTGATGCCATCCTTTGTGCTCTCGAGGAGTATCCCATATGACTTGAGGATCAGGCCTTACCAAAAGATAATTACCCCATCGTTCCAACTTTTCGCCTTTTGATGTATCCAGTACTTCATAGTCTTTCCAATTGCCTGCTATCCACATATAGAAACCTCTGCTCTCCGATATTCAAACATTGTGTACATGAAGCGAAGCTTGTGCAGTGCATTCTGCTTGCATTCACCAAGTGCTCATATTATACTAAAAAGGAAAATAAGCGTCAAGCAGGAGGTGGGCTTATGGCGAAGCAGAAGAAACGGTTGACTAAGAAAAAAATCGTGACAGCAGCCTGGAAGCTTTTTTACAGGCAGGGATACGATGATACGACTGTGGATGAGATTATTCGAGAAGCAGGAACCTCCAAAGGAACATTTTATCATTATTTTGATGGAAAAGATGCATTGCTTAGTTCTCTGTCCTACCTTTTCGATGATAAATATGAAGAACTTTTGCCGCAGCTGGACCCAGACAAGGACAGCTTTGATAAGCTGATTTATTTAAACCAGGAGTTGTTTGGGATGATTGAAACCAGTGTGTCCAGGGAACTGCTGGCATCACTTTATTCCTCTCAATTGATTACCAGAGGAGAGAAGCATCTGTTAGATCAAAACCGTCTGTATTATCGTTTGTTAAATGAGATTGTGGCAGAAGGACAAAAAAAGGGGGAGTTGACATCAGCCATGTCTTCTTATGAAATAACAAAGCTTTATGCTCTGTGTGAGAGGGCTCTGCTTTATGACTGGTGCATCTGCAATGGGGAATACTCTTTGAAGGCGTACAGCCTGCGTGTGATGCCGATGCTGCTGCACGAGATTCGAAATGAAAAGGTCCTTTGAAAAAAATTGAAAAATTTTCAAAAAATGTGTTGACAAGTAAAAAATGGTGTGTTAAGCTATTAAAGCTGTCGCAAGAGACAACACAAGCGAACCTTGATAACTAAACAGTGTAAAAACCTTGAAAATTCTAATAGAGAATCATGGATAATGGTTTGACTTTGTAAAAA
>NZ_JAYMNS010000025.1:0-62790 GCF_036941035.1 Candidatus Merdisoma sp. JLR.KK006
ATATTTATTATAAACGATAATTTACCGCAAAACAGCCTGTCATCTGGTTTTCAAACGCTCCAAGACCCAAAAGGTGACTGGCTTAAATATAGCATAAAGACCATAACCCAACACTCCGCCGATCACATTCGTGATCAGATCCGTGATATCCGATGACCGGTCAAAGAACGGCTGTAACAGTTCGATGCCTAAGCTCATCAAAAAGCAGAAAAACACCGTCACGCCAAATCTGGTCCTTTTGCCCCCTGTCAGCGGAAGCAGGAACCCGAAGGGCAGGGTCATGATAACATTCAAGAACACCTGCCTGAAAAAGTCCCCTCTCCCCAAAGAAACGTCGATAAACGGCACCAGATTCATGGGTTTATAGGGATGGTCCAGCATAAATGGTATGGCTACGACTACCGGCATCATAGTAAAATAGAGTACCAGCGAGAGGTAAGCATACATGAGAGTGTTGACAAGCAGTCTATCTCTGCCCTGGGTCCTCCACTTCCTGAAAAAGACGAAAACATACAGGAAAACCAACACTGTAAAATCTATGAAATATTTTATCAGGTACTTCATTGCATCACTTCTTTCCGCTTAACGCCCTATCCAAATTTCCATTTATATGCCCAGCCATTTGGAATTAATCTGTTGCCTGCCATAGCTTCTCCTTAAAGCCAACATTAGATTGTAATTGAAGCCGCAAAAATATAACTATCATATTCATTTTTTGCAAACGCCTTAACAATTGCAGATAACGCTTTCTTTTAAACATAAATTATAATATAAAACCGCATTTTTTCAATCCCTTTTCCATATCCTCTCACCAAACATCTTACAAGAATGTATAATTACACATCCGATCTAAAGAAAATATTTACAAAACCATTCCACCAACTACCTTCAACAACGTAAAAACGGGACTGGCACAAAATAGGCCGGGAAACCTCACGCATTTTTCCTTTCAGGCACCACCATCCCAGCCAACTGTTCCAAAATATTCCCACCCCCATTCACCGAGATCGATCCCACCTTATCACAGATCCTCTCCAAATACTCCAACTCCTTCAACCGATAC
Source organism: Candidatus Merdisoma sp. JLR.KK006 (assembly GCF_036941035.1). Lineage (NCBI taxonomy): Bacteria > Bacillati > Bacillota > Clostridia > Lachnospirales > Lachnospiraceae > Candidatus Merdisoma > Candidatus Merdisoma sp. JLR.KK006. The sequence goes on from NZ_JAYMNS010000025.1 coordinate 1,064, forward strand.
AACACCGGATTCTCCTCCATCAGCTTCGCCGTATTCAAAAGACTTCTGGTGGAAGCCACCTCCTCCCGACGCATAATCACATTGGCCTGTGCTTTCTTCTCCGCCACCAGAACCGTATTCATAATATCCCGAATCTCCCCCGGCAGAATGATGTCTTTGATCCCCACATCCAGAACCTCCACACAGTATTCCTCCTGCACCTCCAAAAGCCTCTGCCCCAGCACACGTCCAATCTCCTCCTTCTGAGCCAAAAGCTCATCCAGACGAAACTGTCCCACATACTCTCTTGCCGCAAGCTGAACCCGGGTATACAAAAGCTTGGAAGCTCCCTCCATCTTCTTCACCAGCTCCAAAGGCTTCGTAATCCGATAGCTGCACAAAATATTGAGCCTGATTCCCACCTTATCCGCCGTCAAAATCTCCTGGCCGGAAATATCCAGCTGCTGCACTTTCAGATTAAAGATCTTACAGGACACCTCATGAGCATAATTCCAGTAATAATAAGTTCCGCAGGCAAGCTCCCTGTCAAAATGCCCGTCTATGTACAAAAGCCCTGTCTCCCCCTCGCCAATGACCACCTTCTTATAGAGCCGTGTAGGAATCAAATGGCGGTACATTCCGGGCACCTGCTCTTCCGTCATTTCCGTACCGGTCACATCCACCAGCCGAACCTCATTTTCCTCAAACACATTCCAATAGAGGGCCTCCCCGTCCATCAAAACCTGCTTGTAAATACCGTCCACCATATGAATCCCGATACAATGATCTGGAATACGCACCCGCACCACACGCTTTGCAAACTCCGGCTGCCGCATCAAAAGCTCCACGGGAAGCTTCTTCGTATCCACCTTGCCCATCATAGATACAATCCGAAGCTCATATCCAAGGAAAGAAAAAATCTGATGCTTTCCGGCAAACAAAAGTCCCTCCAAAATTCCATTCTTCAGCAGATATCCGCATTCCTGCTCCTTAATCAAATACTTCATTTCTATCCCCTCTTTCTCACATTTTTCTAAACCAAATGCATACATCTTAAAACGCATTTGCCTTACATTCTTCATAGGGAAGTGCGTCTGCTTTTCCCACCGCCGAAATGGGGATGGCTCCTTAAGAAAGAGTTCTGCCGGGAGGATCCAACCCCTGAGAGGCAGATTGTCCCTTTTGATCTGCTTTCGGTATCCAAAGCCATACTGCCTTTCTGCGGCCGGAAGTCCTGTTCTATCCGAAGAAATGGAAATCTCCAAATCTTTGATATCCCAGGCTCCCCGGGAAAAGCCAAACACCTTCTTCCGTCTTCTGGTTTTGCAATTGACAGTTGCAAATAAATTTTACGATCGCTTTAACCACTTAGCCACCCATTCTCACATGGGGGAGGATTCGAACCTCCGAACATCGTTTTTTTGCATCCATTCCGGAATGCCATCGGCTTAGAAAGCCGCCGCACCGCTCAGGCTAAAGCCTGAAAGCCATGGGATATGGACACACTCTATATCAAACCGGCCTTTGCCGGTAGATATCAATCTTGAAAGCTTTGAATTCTCTTTCCTGTTACAACCATATCATACAAAAAAAGGAAGCCTGAATCATATAAAAAAAGTTGCGAACTTTAAAAATCTTTTTTATTACTTCTAGGGGATGATTGCGAATGTCTAAATATCGCTGAATATCTGATATTTTTCTTGACAGAACTAATTAGATTTGTATTTATGGCATTTCTTATTCGCCAGGCACGGTATAGAAGTGAATAAATGTTTTGCTATGCAGTAATCGACACAAACGTCCTTGTTTCCGCATTGCTTTCAAGTCACGATGATACTGCTACTGTTCTGGTGATCAAAAAACTATTCTCCGGAGAGGTGATTCTGCTTTTCAATGATGAAATTCAATCATATAATCACCCTCCGTTTCCTGTTCGGCATAGGTTAGTTTATGCCAACCGCCATCTTCAATAAATGCGGCCGCTTTTTGTCAGCCGCTGCCAACTGATTTTAAGTATATCTATCCGGTATTCCATTGTCAATAGGATATGGATTCAGCGATCTTTCGCACATTAGCATTCTTATTTTCTTTTTGTTGTAATATTTCATTTTCTTATATCATCCCTGATAAAAATAACAGCATCATCTATTTACTGACACGCATTATGCCGTCTCCTGCATTTACCTCATCAGCGCCGATCCTTTCCGCAGCAGCAAACTGATCCGTATTGGTAACTGCCATAATCACTGTTGCCGGATGGCCTGGCCCTGCTTCGCCATAGCCCAAAAGCCCTCTTTGTTCATCTCCGTCGTATCCACGCCTATGCAAAGCACCTCCACTGTCATTTTTTTTGTCTATTTTCTAATTTTACTTATCAAACAAGCAAAAAATGTCGATATATTTTGGAAAAGCCATATGAAAAATAACAATTATTTTTCGAATCCGGCAATTATGAGCAGCAGAAAATAAAAGGAGATTAGAGACATGATTAACTACATACGAAATTTAAAAATCAGACTAAAGCTTTATATCCTTATAGGAGTTGCGCTGGCTGGCATGCTTATTATCGGCGGTATGTCATTTTATCTTATGGGCCGAATGAATGATATGACAAATGATATATCAACAAGCTGGCTTCCCAGTGTTGATACGGCAAGAGATTTGACCGCTACCCTTTCTAATATTCGTCTTAATGAACTAGGATATCTTACCGCAATTTCGGATGAAGTGGAGGAATCCAGCCTTCGCTACCTTGAAAGTGAAAAACAAGAGATGGAGACCCTCTTAGCTGCATATAAGGGATTAATTGACGAAGAAGAACAAAATTTCTATAATAATGCAAATAATCTCTGGACACAGTACAATGAAGCGGACGAAGAAATGATGGCATTAGCCAAACAGGGCCGCACGGAGGACGCCCGTGCTATCCTGGAGGGCGAATGTGTAGGGCTCTATGATTCTTTAAACAGCGCCTTTAATGATATTATCACCTACAATACGGAAGGCAGTGATGCCGCAACAGAAGAAAGCCTTTTCCTCTACAGAACTGCCACCGGCCTTATGGCAGCGGTAATCATTGTTATAATCCTTGTGGGCGTTTTCTTCTCATTTGTGATTATACGCCTGATTAAGACTCCTATTTCCGAGATTGAGGATGCTGCCATAAAAATGGCAGAGGGTAATTTGGATGTAGAGATTTCCTATACCTCAAAAGATGAATTGGGTGTTCTCGCTGCACAGGTACGCAGATTAATCCGTAAGCTTCAGGTAATTATTGATGATGAGAATAAATTCCTTGCTAAGATGGCTGCCGGAGATTTTACGGTGGATTCTATCTGCGAACAAGAATATACGGGAGGCTTCTATCCTCTGCTTGTCTCTTTCCGGGGCATTGCGGAAAAGCTCAACGACACAATGCAGCAGATTAGCCAAAGCTCCTCTCAGGTTGCAAGCGGCTCAGAACAGGTATCCAACGGAGCACAGGCCCTTTCCCAGGGAGCAACCGAGCAGGCAAGCTCCGTGCAGGAACTGGCCGCCACCATTAATGAAATCTCCAACAAGGTAAATCAGAATGCGGACAGCGCACAGCAGGCAAATGTAACCGCAGGCAGCGTCAGCACGGAAATGAATGTGAGCAACGAAAAAATGCAGCAGATGATACAGGCAATGGATGATATCAGTAACTGTTCCAATGAGATCGGAAAAATCATTAAGACAATTGAAGATATTGCTTTCCAGACCAACATTCTTGCCCTTAACGCTGCCGTGGAAGCCGCCCGGGCAGGCACTGCCGGAAAAGGCTTTGCTGTAGTGGCCGATGAAGTCCGCAATCTGGCAAGCAAAAGTGCGGAAGCCTCTAAGAACACCTCTGTTTTGATTGAAAATTCATTAAAGGCCGTAGAAAATGGAACTCAGATAGTCAATGAGACAGCCCAGTCTCTGCTCCAGGCATTAAATGCCGTAAGTGAAATGACAGAGATTATCGGACAGATTTCAGAGGCCAGCAGCACTCAGGCTGATGCGATCTCTCAGATTACAATGGGAATTGATCAGATTTCCAGTGTTGTACAGACAAACTCCGCAACTGCGGAAGAAAGCGCAGCTGCAAGCGAAGAGCTTTCCAGCCAGTCACAGCTTATGAAGAGCCTTGTGGGAAGGTTTAAACTGAAAGGCAGTCCTCAAATGTTTTAAGCAGAATATCGCCTGAATCAAAAGAAATATATTGCAGTATACAAAGAAATGCTGCAAAAACTCTCTCCTGCCTTTCCGTTTTTCTTATCATAACGAAAACGAGACTTCATTAGAAGTCTCGTTTTGTTCATCATTTATATCTTCAGTCCCGCAGGGTATGCATTAGGATGCCCTGTATCTGTGGTTTCTGCTGCCTGGCCAGTCTTACGGTTCTTCGGGACTCTCTGGGCTTTCCGGGCTCTGCTCTCCACTTTCCTCATTTCCCAAAAGAGGGCTCTCGATACCACCAAGGACGCCTTCATCCTCCTGCCCCTCTAAATCTTTTTCTGTAGGCATCTTAACCTGCTCTCCTGTATTCGGATCTGTAAGCACGCCTTCCGGAGCCGGCTCATCTCCTCCCATATCTTCTTCTCCTTCCTCGCCGCCTTCTTCCCCCTCCTGTTCTGCTTTCTGCTGAGCTTTGGCAGCATTTTCCGCATCTACCTCATCCTGCATGTCCGCCGGAATCTCTTCCGTGGGGTATATATTCAAGTAAGGCATAGCTTCTTTCATAATATTCTTAAAAATCTCCTGAGCAAAAGAACTGCTTGCCTGGGTCTCTGAACTTGCCGCATTGGGCTCATCCACCACCACATAACAGACCACCTGGGGATTATCCACCGGTGCAAACCCAATAAAGGATACTAAATACTTTCTTGCAGAACGGGGAATCTTCTCAGCCGTTCCCGTCTTGCCGCCCATGGCGTAGCCTGCCACTCTTGCCTTTTTTCCCGTAGCATTATTTCCGTTGCCGTCTGCCTCTCCGTACATGGTGTGATACAGGTACTGGCGAATCAGGGAAGAGGTTTTCGCCGACACGGTCTGCTTTACCAAAACCGGGTTGATATTTTCCACCGTACCGCCATTGGAATCCAAAATCTTCTTTACCACATGAGGTTTATAATAGTATCCGCCATTGATTACGGAAGAAAAAGCACTGGCCACCTGAATCATGGTCATATTATAGCCCTGGCCAAAGGAGCTGGTTGCAAGCTCCGTAGGACCAATGGTATCTTTGCTGAATACGGTAGACGCATTGTTCGTCTCACCGGGAAGATCAATATTCGTCTTCAATCCAATATTAAAGATCTGCTGGTATTTTAAGAAGTTATCATATCCTTCCATAGCAGCAATCTGCATCAATGCATCATTGCAGGAAAACATAAGGCTTCCTTCCAGCGTAATGATTCCATGTCCTGCTTTCTTTGCACATGTGATCGGCTTCTGTCCTTCCACAATCACCTGTTTGCCATCGCAGAGGAAAGTCATAGAATCATTAATTGTTCCCGTCTCCAATGCTCCCGCCACCGTAAGAGGTTTTACGGTAGAGCCCGGCTCAAAGCCGTCACTGATACAGAAATTCCGCCACATCTGGTTTTGGAGAAACAGAACCAGATTTTCCTTATCCAGCTTACCATTCGTTTCTAACTGCTGATATTCCCGCTCCAGCATATATCCCTGATCTACAAGAATATGAGGATTGCTTTCAATTGCATCATAAATTTCCTGAGGTATGTAGCCATTCTCCACCAGATCGTGAGGATCATTCAAATCAAAATCCACATCTCCTGCCATGGCAAGGATTTCCCCTGTCTGGGGATCCATCATAATGACACCAATATTTTTAGCCGCTGGTCCTTCTATATTTTTATTCGTATAGTCCTCTATAAACTTGTCAATGTACTTTTCTACAATTCCCTGAAGAGTTATATCTATGGCAGATACCACACTATTGCCGTCCGTAGCAGCTTTCACCGACTTTGATTGCTCCAAATCCTCATTTAAATAATTGTAGCTTCTGCCGTTGGTTCCATTTAGAATATTGCTGTACTCTTCCTCGATTCCTGTCTGTCCCTGATTGCCCGTTACCGTATAGCCTACCACATGACAGGCCAGAGAATTGTTAGGATAACGGCGAATATAGGAATCCTCAAACCAGACTCCTTTGATCTTCGTCCCCCGTTCTTTATCCTCCTGAATCTCCCGAAATGCTGCTGTCTCATCCTTGGTCAACTGACGCAGAAGGGGTACATAGCTGCTGTCCTTCTTCTCACTTAAGGTTGTGCGAAGCTCTGCCTCGTCAAGCTCAAAGCATTCCGTCAAAGCCTGTATGGTTGGTTCCACGCAGTCTTTTTCTGCATCCTCATCCTTATTTTGCAACAGTACTTTGGGATCCAGTATCAGGTTGTAAACCTTCTCACTGGTAGCCAGAATTGTGCCGTTCCGATCCAGAATGTCACCCCGTCGATAGGGAAGCAGCGTGCTGGCCGTGTCCTGCTGGGCCAAAACCTTCTTCGTGTACTTATCTCCATTTGTCCGGTTGATATAGGCCAGCCTGACATTTACACCAATTAAAGTAAGCACTATTATGGTAAATAATAGTGCCAGCTTTCCTTTCATGCGATGTTCCATTACGGCTTTTCTGCTCTGCCGCCTTTTTTGTACTGATTTTCTCACATTCTCACCTGTCTTTGGAACCAAGAATCCCCTTCAGTCCATTGTCTGCCTTGGGAATCTCTCCATATTGTCTTACATAGTCACTGCCCTGGCCGTCATACAGTATCACCTGATCAGCTCCCGCATATACCATGCCCAACTCATTGATCGCAATTTCCCGAATCTCCTCCAGATCCACGGAGGAAGTGACCCGGTTGTATTCATCATCATTTTCTGCTTTCAGCTCTGACAGTTGTGCTTCCAATGTTGCAATGTTTTTCATTCTGGCCGAATTATCCGCCTGAAGCTGTAGATAACCAGCACATACCCAAAGGGCTACTATTGATGCAGCGGTCAGAAACAGGGAATATCCAATGCTTAGATACCGCACCTTTTCCCGTCTGTAATGATGTACCCGGGGGCGATGCGCCTGCCTGTCTCTGGAACCTTTTCTTGGCTCTTCTACAACTTGAAGCTTACGGGCTGCTGTGCCATTAACATAAGTCTGTCTGCTTTTATTGGAAGCTTTTCTTTTGTCTGTATACATGCTTCTAATTTCTGCCATTTGCTTCTCACAATTCTCACTCAGATCCGCTCAAAAACTCGAAGCTTTGAGCTCTTAGATCTTTTATTTTTTATCAATTCCTCCTCACTTGGAACAATTGGCTTTTTAACAGCTAACCTGCCCTTCGGTTTGTTACCACACACACACACAGGAAAATTAGAAGGGCAGGTGCAGGGATTTTCATTTGTCTTAAAAATGGTCTTTACAATCCGATCTTCCAGGGAATGGAAGGTTATAACACAAATTCTCCCCCCCGGCTTCAGCAGATCGATCATATCATCCAATGTACTTTTCAGAACTTCAAGTTCTCCATTCAATTCTATCCGAATAGCCTGAAAGGTCTTTTTCGCCGGATGGCCGCCGTTCATGCGCACCTTTGCAGGAATGGCGCCCCTGATAATCTCCGTAAGTTCTCCGGTAGTCTCGATGGGTTTCTTCTCTCTGGCCGCCGCAATATGCTTGGCAATGTTCTTTGCAAACTTGTCCTCGCCATAATCCCGAATGATGCGGAATAATTCCGGCTCCGTATATCCGTTCACAATGTCTCTTGCCGTTCTTAGCTGCCTTTGATCCATCCGCATATCCAGAGGCGCATCTTCCCGATATGTAAAACCGCGCTCGGCAGAATCCAACTGGTAGGAGGAAACCCCCAAATCCAGTACAATTCCGTCTACTCTGTCTATGCCAAGCTTCTGTAATTCCTGACGCATATTGCAGTAATTGCTGCGGACAATGGCAACTTGATCTCCAAACTCCCGAAGGCGCTCTCCTGCTGCCTTAATGGCATCGGCATCCTGATCGATTCCTATCAGCCTGCCCTTTTCCCCGAGACGCTTACACACCTCATAAGCGTGTCCGCCTCCGCCCAGGGTCCCGTCCACATAGATCCCGTCCGGTTGAATATTCAGCTGTTCGATGGTCTCTTCTAAGAGAACCGACACATGTGCAAATTCCATTTAAGCCTCCCGCCTGCCTCGTCCGCTGCCGGATGAGGCTTGTCCATCAAAGCCAAACGAATTAAATATCCAACCCCAGATCTGTCAACTGACCTGCAATCTCATCCATATCAATCTCTTCGTAATTGTTATTCTGATTCCACTTCTCCTCGCTCCAGATCTCGATCCGGTTCAGAAGTCCTGCCAAAACTACATCCTTCTCAATCTCCGCAAACTTGCGAAGGGTTGCAGGAATCAGAATCCTCCCCTGCTTGTCAAATTCGCAGGAAGTGGCGCCTGCAGTAAGAAATCTTACGAAAGAACGGGCGTTCTTGTTAGTCGTGGGAAGCTTCCTCAGCTTCTCCTCGTATTCCTCCCACTCTTTCATGGGAAACACAAAGAGACAGCCGTCCAGTCCTCTGGTTACAATAAATTCTTCCCCTAACTGCTCCCGAAACTTGGAAGGAATGATGAGCCTGCCCTTGGTGTCCACCGAATGGTTGTATTCGCCGCGGAACATAGCGCTCACCCCTCTTTCGTTCTATTTTAGGTTTGATTCTCCACTATTTTATACCTAAAAACCACTTTCCACCACTTTTCACCACTTATGAATTAATAGTATCTCACTTTTTTGCAAAAATCAAGCATTTTTGGAGGTAATTTTAGAGGAATTTTTAAGAAATTTCCCCGAAAAAAAGAGGACTTCTATATCTTGTGGCGGCATCTGACGTGATACCTAGATATAGAAGTCCTCTTTCTAAGTTGTGATTTATGTTTTTCTGCCAGCTTTCTGTCAGCGGCAGTTTCTGGTATAATGTACTATCGTCAGGAACTGCTCAACCTTATTTTATGCTTGTATGCCTGCCGTCCTTTGGGTGCGTCCGATAAAACCAGATAATTCCGCTTACAGTGCTGATAGAGATTACAATCAGCATAATATGGGAATATTCCCCCACCAGATAAGCAATTCTCCCCCACGATTCCCCTAAGACGGCTCCTAAGGAGACTAATGCCGTATTCCAGAGAATGGTTCCCACTGTGGTATATGCCAGAAAGATTCCCATAGGCATCCGGCTCATACCGGCCGGTATGGAAATCAAGCTGCGTACAATCGGGATAAAACGGCAGAAAAATACGGTTTTTGTCCCCTTCTTAAGAAACCAGCCATCTGCCTTTGCCACATCCACAGGCTTTAAACAGAGCACTTTTCCCACCGGGCCTGCCACTAGCCGCATCAGACGCTCCCGATTAAGAAGCCATCCCACACCATAAAGAACCAGGGCTCCTGCCAGAGAACCTAAGGTGGAATAAAAAACCACTCCAAAAACGGAGAGCCTGGTATATGTAGTCAAAAAACCTCCGAAAGGCAGGATGATCTCTGACGGAATAGGGGGAAAGATATTCTCCACTGCAATCAGAAAGAAGATACCCGGATAGCCGTATTGTTCCATAAGGGCCATAATCAGTTCTCGCAATTGCCACCTCCGCAAATGCTTTATATTCTGTTTACAGCCTATGCAGAAAAAGGGCAGAAAATGCTTTTCTGCCCCTTTCTTCTATCACAATATCCTCTGTATATTATACATTAAACCGGAAAAGAATTACATCCCCATCCTTCACTACATACTCCTTGCCTTCCAGTCCAACCAGCCCCTTTTCCTTGGCGGCCGAATAAGAGCCGCAGTCTAAGAGATCCTGATAGTTCACCACCTCGGCCCGGATAAATCCCCTCTCAAAGTCAGAATGAATCTTTCCTGCCGCCTGAGGAGCCTTGGTTCCCTTTTTAATTGTCCATGCCCTGGTCTCTGTCTCTCCGGCTGTCAGATAGCTGATTAAGCCAAGAAGGCTGTAGCTTGCACGGATCAGCTTCTCAAGTCCTGATTCCTTTAATCCCAAATCCTCCAGGAACATGGTCTTTTCCTCATCATCCAGCTCCGCAATCTCCTGCTCTATCTGAGCACAGATGACAAACACTTCATTCCCATATTCCTCTGCAAAGCTGCGTACCTCCTGTACATATGTGTTAGCTGCTCCGTCATCTGCCAGATCATCCTCTGCCACATTTGCCGCAAAAATCACCGGCTTGGCAGTCAGGAGATTATATCCTGCCATCCACTCCTGCTCGTCCTCATCCTCAATCTCAAAGCCTGCTGCCATCTTTCCCTCTTCCAGCCATGCTTTGATACGTTCCAGAAGATCTAGCTCTTTTGCCAGTGTCTTATCATTGCGTGCTCCCCGAACGGTCTTGGAGATTCTCCGCTCCAGAATCTCAATATCGGAAAAAATCAGCTCCAGATTGATAGTCTCAATATCACGCAAGGGAGCTATACTGCCATCCACATGGACTACATTGGAATCCTCGAAGCAGCGAACCACATGAACAATGGCATCCACTTCACGGATATTTGCCAGAAATTGATTGCCCAGCCCCTCTCCTTTGGAGGCTCCTTTTACCAGACCTGCAATGTCCACAAATTCAATAACTGCAGGGGTAATCTTGGCCGAATCGTACAGAGCCGCCAGAAGTCCCAGACGCTCGTCCGGCACTGCCACCACGCCTACATTGGGGTCAATGGTACAAAAAGGGTAATTGGCAGATTCCGCGCCTGCCTTGGTCAGTGAATTGAAAAGGGTGCTTTTTCCCACGTTGGGGAGCCCTACGATGCCTAGTTTCATAGTGGTCTATTCTCCTTTGTTCTATTCTTTTTTATATCATTCTTCTAAATTTCAATGATATTATAATTCATTTTCGGAATAGACACAATAGATCTTTTTTGTGTGTTTTTACTCATATCTTTTAGTAAAACGAAATATGGAATATGATATATGGATTTAAGAAAAAAATATGAATTTTGAATAATTTCTTCACTGAAAAGAAATAACAGAAATGTTTTTCAATGATGGAACAGGGCTCTTTTCCATCAGATGATTCGGCCGTTTTCCTTATACAAGTACTGGAAGTTTATTTTTTATTGTCTCATCATACTCTAACTCTGTAAATGATTTTCTGCTGCTTACTTCTATGTTCCATACCGTATAACAATGCTCCCAAAATATACCTTGCACTTATGTATAGCCTTAATACACTTATCAAGGGAAGTTTCAGGTATTCCTCCCTTTTCTCTTTTGTTGAACTCCAATAGCATTTATAACCCTTCTGCCGGAAAAGAGTCCCTAATCTTTTTACCCTAAAAGGACATAAATTATGGTATACCTGTAGGATATAACCAGACGGAACAAGATCTGAGGATGAATTCATCATACAACTGCCTTAGGTAATCTTGCAAACTCCACTCCTTCCCCAAAAAGCTCTTGTTAAAAGAGTGCGTCATAATCATAAGTTGTATAAAATTTATAAACATTATCACAATATTCCTCATAATTCTCTATAAGCAAATGCTCCTTATGGCACATCCTTAAAAGAATTTGAGAATTTATATTTTCTCCATAATGTCTTACATCTTTATAATTATTCAAATCGCAAATCATATTATATTCATCTAAAAAGGCAAACAAATACACATTGTCATAAGCTAATAAAGTCTTAATAGCCTCTTTTTCTAATTCAAACTGTCTATTTAACATTCCATTTTGATTTAAATTCTCCTGTAAATTCCGACAATCCTCATCTGTCATCTTTGCTGTTATATCTAATTTTTCGCATCTTGCATATAAAGCATCTAACACATCTTTCCCCAAAATATAAGATGCATTCCAATTACTATAGGAATCAAAATCTGTTGTTTTATTGCCTGCCTTTGTATATTCAAACACAGAATAGGTGTCATTCAATAAAATTGCTTTATTAAAGATATACTTCACATCATTATACAACTGTGGGTGCAAATTTCTTCATTTTTTCATATGTATTTTCAAAACCCAGAATCAGTAAAAATGCCAGTATCAAGAATCCAGCCAGAAAAATCACCCAGGTGACATTTATAAATGAAAATGTGATAAGCCAGTTTAATGCTGGATGCAACCTTTCAATCTGTGTTTTATATCGCCGTGTTATTACAGAGAAAACACCATGGCAGGCCCCCTAAAATAAAAGTCCAATTTGCTCCATGCCATAACCCACTCAAAAGAAATACAACCATCACATTCACATAAGTCTGTATTGCCCCCATTACCTCCAAGGGGTATATATTAGAAAATCCCCAATTAGCAGCATTTCCAAAAGTATCAGCCAGCAGTACTTTTTTAGAAAGGCCAAAGGTAAATATATAAATACCCTCTGCGAAATTGTCCTGTGAAAATCATTTTTTAGATTCATCCATAAACTTCGGAATCAGTTCATCATGAGTTACAATCGGGCCTGCTATCAGTTGTGGAAAGAAGGTTACAAAAGAAGCATAATTGATAAATCCATAATTCGGTATTTCCCCCTTATACGTATCTATCACAAAGGGAATCTGCTGAAATGTAAAAAAGCTGACGCCAAGAGGCAGTAGAATTGTCTTTAAGGGCAAATCCTGTTTCCATATTGCATTTATATTTTCAAGTAAAAAATTATAATACTTAAAATAAAACAAGATGCCAGCATTTTCTGTCTCAAATGATTCAGTGAGAAGTATCCCTAAATACATACTGGCAAAAAAAGAAAAACAAATATATATGAATTAAAAAGCATAGCCCAGCCTTTCTATAAATCTATTTTGAAGAAATATAAAGCAGCATTCATATCCTATTCTTCTTACAAAAGTAATTTAGCAAAATAACAGGCATTACTATAGAAATGCACCATGAATACCTATACGAAGACCACCCTAATGCAATGAAACAAAATAAAACATGAGCTGCTACAGGAAGAAAAGCTACCATGTTCTTCCTGTCCCTTATACTTAGAACTAAAATGATAAATATTATCTGAAAGCTTAGTCCTACCCTCCAAAAAAAACCTTTAAACACAGGCAGCATGGTAAGCCCGCCAATTTTATCAAGCACTAGCTCCCCATTATTGTACTTATGTATTGGAATAAATTCTTCCAGTGCTAGTTCTGTCGGATTCTCATATTTGACAGGCAAATGACTAAGTGCCTCAACTCCCTCCATACCCACATATATATCCCAAATAGAATCATTTCGGCAAAGAACTAATTTTACCATCATTGCCGGATTCTTAATAGCTGTTTTTATATACATAGATAAGAAATCGCTAACCTTCATATTATCCATTCTTTCTGTTAATGTATATTCCCAGTCCACTGCATGGTAAGGTGTATATTCTGCACGTAATTTATCATCTGCCACTTCATCAATCAGATCAGAGACTTCCTTATCCAAATTCCCTCCATTATGATAAACCCCATACAAATCTTGAAATAATCCTACATATTTATATCCATTAGGTGTAGGAATATACTCTGCTTCCGTTAAAATATTAGCCATAATGCCAATGACTATAAAGGATATTATATAGGTTTTTAATACGTTTTTATCTTTTAATAAAAATAATGAACATATGAAAACAAATGGTACAACAACAAGCCCATTTTGTCTAATCAATGCAACCAGAACTATTGATATGGAAAATTCAACATAGATTGATTTTTTTATCAATATCTCCTTGTCTGATAAAATGCATAGGCAGACTGTCATCCAGGTAATTGCCAAGGCGTATGGCACATCTTTTGAAACAAATGTCAGCATTATTGATATATTGGGGGATAACAGAATTACCAGATATAGCACAATCAGCCATTTAATAGATACTTTGGTTTTTAGGTATACATAATATAATATTTCTGCAAAAATATATGCAAAGAATATATATTGCAGATATGATACTACAACAATATTTGAAAATAAAAGATAAACTATTCTTAAAAAATAAATATAAAACAATCCAAAATACGCTTCTACATCTAGTAATCCCATGGCCTCAGCACTCTGTCTGTATGCGTCATAAGATACATTAGTTGGATTATATATAACCACATATAAACTACAGACAATTAATGCAGATAAAGTACAAAACAATACAAAATCTGCCTTTCTATACCTCAATAGCCTTACCTTATTAACAGATTCAAAAATATTCTCTTTCAAAATAAACACAGATAGATTTTCAATCAGATATACTAATGTTCTTACCAACGGCAGAAAAAATAAAACATCTATTAAATATTTTACTAAATTTCCTAATTTTATGCCCTGAACAACAGGCCAAATAAACAATGCATTCCCTATAAAACCAAAAGAAAATATCAAAGTACATATTATTGTGCAGCGATCATATTTTAGTTTCCTGGTATAAACTATAACATTTGAAATTAAAACAAGGATTGCCCAAAACAAAAAAAGCTGAAAGTCCCATACATGTTTTGACACATATAGACTATATCCTCCAGCAAGATATACTGCTGCATTACCCCCCAGTATTATTTTCTCCTTTTTTTGTTCAATTAATAACATTGTTTCATCCACCTGACATCCCTTTAATTTTTGAACCTTTCTGCTTTCAATCCTTCCGCCATACTACCTTATTTATAATCCCCGTATAGCTCTGTATTAACTTTACGACTTTTACACTGACATTTTCATCTGTATAGCATGGAACTTTTGTCCCGTTATCTCCATTTTTAATCATTTCAACTGCCGCGCCCACAGCCTGCAGCACCTGTTTGGAAGAAATTCCTGCAAGGACAAAATTACCCTTGTCTAAAGCTTCCGGCCGTTCCGTACTTGTCCGAATACACACTGCCGGGAACGAACATCCATGAGCATTAAAAAAGCTGATCTCTTCCGGCAATGTTCCACTGTCACTGACTACTGCAAATGCATTCAACTGAAGGTGATTGTAATCGTGAAATCCCAATGGTTCATGCATTCTCACTCTCTCATCCAGTAAAAAGTTTCTTTTCTCTATAAAATATCTGCTTCTTGGATGGCATGAATAAAGTACCGGAATATTATATTCTTCTGTCAAAGCATTCACCGCCGTAAATAAGCTTATAAAATTCTTCTCTGTATCAATATTTTCTTCCCTGTGAGCTGATAATAAAATATACTTTCCTTTTTCTAATCCCAGTCTGTTCAAAATATCACTGGACATAATTTTATCCCAATTCGCCTGCAATACTTCTGCCATAGGAGACCCCGTCACATAGGTTCTCTCTTTTGCTGTTCCCTCTGCATTAAGATATCGCCTTGCATGCTCACTGTAACACATATTTACATCCGCTATATGATCTACAATCCTGCGGTTCGTTTCTTCCGGAAGACATTCATCAAAGCACCTGTTTCCTGCCTCCATATGGAAAATAGGTATATGCAGACGTTTTGCACTAATTGCACTCAGGCAGCTATTGGTGTCACCTAATATCAGTAAGGCTTCTGGTTTTATCTCTGACATAAGCCTGTAACTTTTAGCAATGATATTTCCAATGGTTTCCCCAAGATCTGCTCCAACTGCATCCAAATAATAATCCGGTGCCCGAAGTCCTAAATTTTCAAAAAATATCTGATTTAAATTATAGTCATAGTTCTGGCCGGTATGAACCAGAATCTGTTCAAAATAAATATCACATTTTTTAATCACTTCAGAAAGACGGATAATCTCTGGTCTTGTCCCTATAATAGTCATTAATTTTAGTTTACCCATTCTCTTATACTACTCCTCTACCTTTAGTCTATAGGTATCCAGTCTTTCCGGATCAAAGCATTCACTGCTCCACATAAATGTCACCAGGTCGCATTCTCCTTCGTTAATAATGTTATGTGTATAACCTGTTGGAATATCCACCAATTCCAGTGTTTCACCGCTGACATGATATTCTATAACCGGATATTTATCTTTTGTGACTGGATCGATTCCCACTTTTCTTAAACGTATCAGGGCCTTCCCACTTACTACTAGAAACTTTTCATGCTTTGTATGATGCCAGTGCTCTCCTTTTACAACACCAGGTTTTGAGATATTAACAGAAAACTGGCCTTTGTCCATAGTACGCAGAATTTCTGTAAAGGAACCTCTTTCATCTGTATGCATGTTCAGGCATGTAGAAAATTTATCCTCTGGCAGATAGCTGATATAAGTTGCATACAGTTTTTTGGAAAGACTTCCTTCCGTCATATCTGCCACAATTCCTTTTTCTCTGCACTCTTGAAAAGAATAAATCATATCCACAAGCTCTCCTAATGCGGCATGATGCTCCACTGGTACATAGCAGTAGCCTTTTTCATCCATTGTGGCGTTTCCATACAGCGCCCGGATTAACTCTTCCACCACATCATCAATATATACCAAAGTCATTTTTACATTTCTGTCATGCACACAAATCGGTTCCCCACATGCAATATTATGGCAAAACGTTGCTATTGCACTATTATAATTCGGTCTGCACCATTTTCCGAAAACATTGGGAAAACGATAAATATAAATAGAAGCTCCTGTTTCTTTTCCATAAGAAAGCACTAAATCTTCCCCTGCTTTTTTGCTTTTACCATATTCACTGTCTGCATACCTCCCCTCAAGACCAGCTTGTATAGAAGACGAAAGCATTATCGGACATGTATTATGATACTTTTTTAATGTATCAAGCAACACTGAGGTAAATCCAAAATTCCCTTCCATATATTCGGATTGATTATGCGGTCTGTTTACCCCTGCAAGATGAAAGACAAAGTCTGCCGATTTGCAATATATCTCCAGCAGTTTTTTATCTGTATCCTGATCAAACTCAAAAATATGAAAGTCTATATCTGTCTGATCCCGTTTACCCTGTATATCACGAATATTCTGAAGCGTTAAAACTAAATTCTTTCCAATAAATCCCTTTGCCCCAGTGACAAGTATATTCACGCTCTTTCCTCCCACTTCATCAATTCACTGCGGATATAATCTAATGATAACAGCTTTTGTTTTACCTGTTCTACCGTTAACAGCTCTGTATTGTTTGAATTAAACTCTGTCAACAGATTGCGGCCAGTATCGCCATGCTTAAAATACTTATCATAGTTTAAGTCTCTCTTGTCCGCCGGTACACGATAGAAATCTCCCAAATCAACTGCATGCGCACATTCTTCATTTGTTAACAGCGTTTCATACATTTTTTCGCCATGACGAATACCGATTACCTTCATTTCACACTCAGAATGAAACAGTTCTTTTACTGCCTGTGCAAGAATTTCTATGGTGCAGGCCGGCGCTTTTTGGACCATTATATCCCCCGATTCTGCATTCCGGAATGCAAAAACCACTAACTCCACAGCTTCCTCTAAACTCATAATAAATCTTGTCATTGATGGTTCTGTTATGGTCAGCGGCTTCCCATCCTTCAGCTGATTGATAAATAATGGAATTACGGAGCCACGGGAACACATTACATTTCCATAGCGTGTACAGCAAATAGCCGTTTTCTCCGGTGCTACGGTACGTGCTTTTGCCACAATTACTTTTTCCATCATAGCCTTGCTGGTTCCCATGGCATTCACTGGATAGGCCGCCTTATCTGTTGATAAGCAGATTACTTTTTTAACTCCCATTTCGATAGCAGCAGACAAGACGTTTTCAGTGCCCAGCACATTTGTCTTTACCGCCTCTACCGGAAAAAATTCACATGACGGAACCTGTTTTAATGCTGCTGCATGAAAAATATAATCCACTTCATGCATAGCATTACGAACACTTTGAATATCACGTACATCGCCAATATAGAATTTTAACTTATCACTATATTCTGGATATTCTTTCTGATAAAAATGCCGCATATCGTCCTGTTTTAATTCATCACGGGAAAATATGCGGATTTCCTGAATATCAGTCTTTAAGAAACGATTCAGGACAGCATTTCCAAAGGATCCTGTCCCTCCTGTAATTAAAAGCGTCTTCCCTCGAAACATACAAAACCTCTCTTCCCAAATTCTGTACAAAATATAAGCCTCTCATATATGAGAGGTTATTCCAGCGTTCTTATAAGCTTTCAGAAAATTCTACTTCCTTAAAATAAAGTCTGTTTCCTGCATGATCTTCTATATAAATATTAGGATATGGGTCCGTCAACGCACGTATTAAATTGTATACCTTCTTCAAATCCATAGTACTCAGCAATTCCCAGGTCACCTTACTGTCTTCCGGTTTTCTTCTTTCATAATAGCTCCCTTCCTTCAAGTTTTGCGGTACAGGAGACAAGTCATAAAAGTTATCAAAAAAATTCTTTAGCAGTTTTACCGAACTGTCTTTGAGATGTTCAAATATCACTTTCATGGTATTCCCTGTCATATCCCATTCCTCCTTTGCCCAGATGTCTCCAATATCCACACCATTTTCTGAAATCGTCATCAGAGAAATTTTTGTCGTTTCCAGACCATTTATGATTTGATGCTGAATAGGGCTTCCCCCTCTAAACATGGGTAAGTCAGATGGATGAATTCCTACACATAAAAAACGTTTTAATATATCTTCTGTGATAATCCAACTCCACCCCAGCAAAACAATGCAGTCCACATACCCGTCTTTATATTGAAGAACCTTTTTTTGATACTCTTCATTGCTTTCAATAAGATCTACAACCTCTATTCTGCAAATCTGACAAACCTCTTTTATAGCTGTAAGCGCCCAAGAACGATAACCCAGAAATGTAACTCTTATTTTTTTATTGTCCTTTCTTCTTATATCTGACTCTTTCAATATATAAACATCCTTTCTCATCCTCTATATATCCGTTGGGATATGGAGCTTCTAAACATCTGAAAAAATTGTATAATTCTTCTGTGTCCATATTCGCCAAATCTTCTTTACTCAAACAGCTGTCTTTTGGGCTTCTTTTGGGACGGATTATGTCCTCTTCCGGCCAGCTTCTCCATACATTATTCGGATATTCATCCAAATATTGATTAAATAAAACCTTACTTGTAGCTGTAAGCTGCTCACAAATATCTGACATATTCCCCGACAAATCCAGCACCACTTCATTTGCATATAACCTGTTGTGCGTATGTGCCCTTTTTGACTCTTCATCGTAAGTGAAACTGAAAATTCTATGTTTTGTATATTTTATCCCGTCTAATATCTGCAGTTGGATGGGTGTGCCATAAGAATATCTGTCTAACTCTGCACAATGAACTCCTATAGCAGTAATTCTGGATACAATTTCTTCACCAAGTTCTTCACTTAATCCGCAAGTCAGCAGCAAATCAAAATCTTCCAACGGAAGTTCAAGTACCTGTTCCCTCTTCTTACAAAAAACAGCTTTTTCTATTCTTGGATGACGTTCAACTGTTTCATACACATCAATTCCCCACTGGCGGTATGCCCAAAAAATCACTTTCATAGCTTCCTCCATTCTGCCAGTATATCTGGCCTTATCTTTTTATTAGATCTTTTTATATTCGTCTATCCACCATCCACACGGCAGCGCAACAAAATGCTTATAAAACTCTTGTACCCCCGGCAATGTTTCTTCTTTTCCAAATACGGAATATACATTATTGTTTAAATGAACTCCCGATGCATACCAGCCCTTTTTCCTATAGGTCTGGATACATTTCCTCTTATCGGACGCCAATATTCCGAAAACCCAGTAATTTGGATTAATATCTCTTCTTTGCAATATCCTGATATCCTCCTCATCTATCAGTTCTTTTCTCCATAGCATTGCCTGCTGACGCTGAGCTTTCAAAATTCTCTCCATACTTCTCATCTGTTGTAAACCAATATAGGCGTTTACATCACTCATAGTCGCACTGTATCCGGTCAGTGTAATATCGCATTTTGCATTAATCTCACCCAAATCGTCCCGAAATTTTTTTCTGTCAATTCCGCAATCACGAATCAATTCCGCTTTTCTATACAGATCTGGATCTTTTATTACGATAGCTCCTCCGTCTACTGTATTCGGAATTCTTACTGCATTGAACGAAAAAATAGTAATATCCGTTCCGCAGTTTCCGACTTTTCTGCCTTTATATTCGCTTCCGAAACACTCTATCCCATCATCAATAACCGGAATTCCATATTCTTTTCCAATTGCATTAATTTCATCTATATATCCCGGATAGCCACAGAAATGATTGTGTACAATTGCCTTTGTTTTTGCATTAATCTTCTTTCTGATATTGTCAGGATTTAATGTCCCTGTATATGGATCAATATCCGCCCAGCGAACCTTGATTGCCTGTGATGCAAAAGGCTGTGTTGATGCCAGACACGCCATAGGAGACGCAATCACTTCATCAAACGGATGTATTTCCAACAATGAAATTACAACCGAAATTGCCATATGAAAAGAATTTGTTGCCCAGACATGTGCATCCTTCCCCAAAAACTTTTCAAGGTTCTCTTCAAAGGCTTTTGCGTATTTTCCATATGCCAATTGACCAGAATATAAAATATCATCCAGTTCTGGCAATGGCGGCATGTGTGGTTTATATAATGGAATCATCGTGAACTCCTTTCAATAAAATATCTGCTATTCTTTCACATGCATGGCCATCTCCATATGGATTTGATGCTTTGCTCATTCTCTCATAAGCTTCTTTGCTTTCAATTAATGTTTTAAAAGCTGTATATATTTTCGCTTCATCTGTCCCGACCAATTGTAAAGTTCCTGCTGCTACTCCTTCCGGCCGTTCTGTTGTATCTCGCATCACCAGAACAGGTTTTCCTAAGGATGGAGCCTCTTCCTGAATTCCTCCGCTGTCTGTTAATACAAGATAACTTCTCTCTAAAAAATTATGAAAATCCAATACATCCAGAGGCTCAATTATTTTAATTCTTTCATCCCCTCCCAAAATTGAATTTGCTGTTTCTCTTACCAGTGGATTCATATGAATCGGATAAACTGCCTTTATATCCGATGTTTCGTCTACAATTCTTCGAATTGCACGAAACATATTTTCCATCGGTTTTCCCAGATTCTCCCGCCTGTGAGCCGTAATTAAAATAAGACGGCTGTCACTGGCCCATTCCAAATGTTTATGAGAATACTTCTTCTTTACTGTTGTTCTCAATGCGTCTATTGCTGTATTTCCTGTAACAAAAATATTTTCTTCTTTTTTTCCCTCATTCAGCAGATTCTGTTTCGCTGTTTCTGTTGGGGCAAAATGATATCTGGCAATAATTGAAACCGCCTGTCGGTTAAATTCTTCCGGAAACGGCGAACGCAGATTATATGTGCGCAGTCCGGCTTCCACATGCCCCACTGCAATATTCATATAAAAACATGCTAAGGCTGTAACAAATGTTGTAGATGTATCTCCATGAACCAATACAACATCCGGCTCTTCCTTTTCCAGAACAGTTTTTACTTTTTCCAATATATTCTGCGTAACGTCAAACAGCGTCTGGCTGGCCTTCATAATATCTAAATCATAATCCGGAACAATACGAAATATCTCTAATACCTGATGCAGCATTTCCCTATGTTGCCCTGTAACACAAACCACTGTTTTCACATTTTTTCTTTTCTTTAATTCGTTTACTAATGGACACATTTTGATGGCTTCCGGCCTTGTTCCAAAAACCAGCATAATCTTTTTCATCTAAGTTTTATCTTCTTTCTCACTTTTTCTTTAAATATTCCGACCCTATTTTCAAAACATAAAAATAATTTTTATTTTTACCTATATAAGACATTAATATATAAAACCCTGCTCCTATAAATAATTGAAGCAGGAAAATAAAACCTGTATTCAACTTCACCGTCCCTACACCAGCTACTATACATCCCATAATAAAAGACATAAAAAAAGAAGCCCCAACGTCTTCTAACTGTTCTCTATACTGATATCCAAAAATTTTCTTATTAGCTGGTATATTTACTACTGTTGATACAATCTCAGCCCCTAAACTTCCTATAATAATTGCCAAAACACTGTGAAAAGAAAAAACAGTAATTAACAATATAATCGTCCCAAATACCTTCTTAATAATTTCAAGCTTTAAATATAAATCACTCTTCCCCAAAGCCTTCATTGCCTGTAAACTGGCTGTTTGAATCGGCTGCAATAAATAAACCAGGCACATAATCCTTAAATAAGGAACGCAGGGCATCCATTTGGAGGTAAGAACAACTTCTACAAATGTATCCGCTATTGCTGCAAATCCGATTAATATTGGTGACAGTATATATGATCCAACACTAATAGCTCTTCTGGTTATTTGTTTCACTTTTTCCAAATCATCCTGGCTTTCTGCTATTGCCGGAAATAAAACCTTCGATATAGAAGTATTTACATTTGTAGAAATCAGGCTCGGAAATTGCCTCCCTTTATTGCTGTACGCCAAATCCTCAGAAGAAAATTTCTTTCCAATTATTAAATCCTGAATGTCTACATATAAAGTAATCATCAAAGAAGTGACAAGTATTTTCCAACCATATGAAAGCAGTCCTTTCATTCGTCTGGCTGAAAATTTTCTTTCCGGCCTCCAGCGAACAGTCATCCATAATATCACTGTGTCCATCAAAGCATTTGTTAAATACTGTGCAACCAACGCCCATACACCATATCCCTGATATGCCAATAAAATTCCTATAATAGCCGAAAAAACTGTCCCCCCCAGAGTGGCAAAAAAGAATTTCTTAAACTCCATTTTTTTTGATACAAATGCCTGTTGTACAGAATTTATCCCTGCCACTGGTATACGCAACGCCATAACCTGCAATACAGGCTCTAAGACTTTCATTCCATAAAACCATGAAATAGGCTTTGCTAAAATAAATATTATAATATAAACAATCAAGGAAAATACAATATTAAAATAAAAAACAGATGAAAAATCAAGCTGATCTGCATCCTTTTTCTGTATCAAAGCATTTCCAAGCCCTCCAACAACAAAATTGTCTGCTATTCCAATAAAAATAGTGACAATTGAAATGACTCCATACTCTTCCGGCAAAACCATCCGGGCTAAAATAATTGTCACAATGAGACTAACAAACTGGGCTGCCACTCGCTCTGCGTAAGTCCAGGCTAATCCGCCAATAACCTTTTTTCTGATATTTTTACTGTCCATATACTCCAAATCCAATCAGCAATAAGATTTTACCAGCCTCTTTTTATAATATCTGCAATTCTTTCCCTCTCTTCTTCACCTACCCACCAACCGCAGGGTATATGAACAAATTCTTCATAAAATTTATCTAAATTAGGCAGTTCGCAATGCGATGATTTAAATACACTGTGTGTATCACTTCTATGATGTAAAGGAGAGGCTGTAATTCCTTTATCCTCCAATGCTTTCATAAACTCTGTTCTCTGTTCAACTTTTAATGTATACAGCCAATAAGATGGTTCTGTATATTCATAATATGGGATTAGTGTAATTCCTGGTATTCCCTTTAGCTTTTCATCATAGTATTTGCCATTTTCTATATGTTTTCCAATAATCGTTTCCATATGTTTTAGCTGAACCTTCCCCATAGCAGCAGTTACATTATTCATTCCGTATTTATAACCAGGACGTTTTATATCATTCTTTAATCGGCTGACAGACTTGTCCAGCCCAAACCATCTGAGTTTTTTTGCTTCTTTAAATTCATTTTCTCTCTTTAAGCATAATGCTCCCCCATCTACAGTTGTCATATGCTTTATAGCTTGAAAAGAAAAGCATGTATATGGAGAATAGGCTCCTATCATTTTCCCTCTATATTTACCTCCCAAAGCATGTGCTGCATCTTCAATGATTGGAATATGAAATTCCTCTGATATTTTATGAAACGCATCTAAATCGCATACCATTCCTGCATAATGTACTAGCATAATTGCTTTTGTCTTTTCCGTTATTTTGCTACGGACATTTTCTGGAGACAAAAGTCCTGTATTTATATCTACATCTCCCCATATAACCTTTGCTCCCGTTAATGCAATTGTAGTATTCGTCGGTTCAGCTGTCATTGCCGTACTAATTACTTCATCTCCTCTGTCTACACCAATAAGTTCCAAAGCAATATGCAAGGCTGCCGTCCCTGAATTTAAACACAGTAATAAAGGATTTTGTACAAAGCTTCCAAACTGCTCCTCAAATTGATAAACTTCTTCCCCCTCTGCTATATATCCACTATACAGTATCCTCTCAATCTCAGGCATCATCTCGCTGGCCGGTGCAATATAAGGTTTCACCAATGGTATCATTTTTTTCATCATCAAATAGTCTCCTTCTTGTTTAATTAGATCCACAAACCTTGCGGCAATGTCATTTTCCCTCTGAACCCATTTAATGCTCCCTTTATTCTCATCTTAGCATTTTGAATCTGTTCAGATTTAAACCCACTTATTACTACTATGCGTAATGAAGACAATATTGTATAAGACAGCATATACATTCCACGCCCTATCCCATAATGCTTTCTGGCTATGTATGTATTATTTCTGTCTATCAAAAACGGAACATAAGGGGAACGTACACTGCGCCCTGGTTTATTAATATGCTGATGCCACGCCAATGCATGTGTATCCACTGCAATCTTATAACCTTTTTTGTGTATACGGATACTTGTGTCAACCTCGTCAGCATACATAAAAAGCTTCTCATCCTGCATACCCAGTTTCCTGTAGATACTGCATGGAACTATATTCATACCTCCAGCCATAGCTTCGGTTTCAATTATTTCCTCCATAAAATTATTCTCATTGTATTGTTCACCGGCACAAAATCCATGCATTGCATAATGCTTATTAAAATGGTATCCGACACCATCTATGATCATAGAATCTTTTTTGAGAATCACTGGCCCAATCATTGCAATTGAAGTATCTTTCTGTAATACTCTATACATTCGAAGAACATCTTCCGAACGAATCTTCATGTCATTGCCGATTAGCATAATTGTATCCGCCAAATTATTTTTTATCACATACTTGATTGCCTCATTATATGCATGTGTAGATCCCAAATTAATGCCTAATTCCAAAAGAATTGCTGTTGGGAAATAGCTTTTTACTTTTTCCAAAAAGGCGCTTTCTGAACCATTATCTGCAATAACAAGTAAATCAACTGCATCTTTATAAAACTGGTAGTTGTCATACCATTCCTTTATTTTATAATCATCATTATAACTAACCACAATCGCTGCAAGTCCCACATTATCTCTTTCCATCTGTGACCTTCCTTATCACTTTTAACCAATTTTCTTCCCATTTTTCATGTGAAAAGCTTTCCTTTACAGTAATATAAGCATTTGCTGCAAGCTTCTTCCTCAAATCCGTTTCCGTGAGCAGTTTTATCATTGCTTCATAAAGCTCATCTGCATCTGGATCAATCATCAATCCATTGAATCCATCCAATATAATATTTGTCATGCCACCTATATTGGTTGCAATAACGGCACATCCTGATGCCATCGCTTCAAGCAGTGATAATGATGTTCCCTCTGATCCAATTGTGGGAACAATTGCAATATCATGCTGTTTATGAATTTTAATGCTGTCATCCGAATTATAATTTGTAAAGGAAATACTTGTACATCCCTTAAATTTTTCCTCCAGCCATGCTTTATCCGGCCCATCTCCTGCTATAGTAACAGCAATATTTTCCCTTTTTTCCAAAATTCTTTCTAAAGCATCTGCAAACAATTTTGTTCCCCTATATTCAACAAGTCTTCTTGCAAATATAATCTTAACTACATCAGAATCAGCATCCTTTTTTGTGAAATCAGGAATCTGGGTAAAATTAGGAACAACGTAAAATCTATTTGATATATATTGCACCTTTGTCCGATACCAATTGATGAAGTTATAGTCAACACATACCAGATTTTTACACAGAGAATATCTTCTGAGTTTAACAGCAATCCGCACAATATCTTTCAGAATATGAATAAAATTGCCTATTCTATTATCTACACCATATGTCACAATATCCCAGCTTACCCCATGTTGTATTCCTATAACTTTTTTGTATGCAGTATTTACAATATCGTAATCTGTAGCAAATATAAGCAGATCAACATTTACATCACCGTCATCTTCCGCAAATTCTACAAGCTTTGAAATTTTGTTTTTTGCACACCATTTTCCCTTAACTTCTATCCCATCCTTTTTTATGTGAAAATCCTTATCAGCAAATTGATATACAATTGCCTCCATTTGATGTTTCATTGTTAGATAACATAGATTCTTTATATAAGTTTCGATCCCTCCTATAACATACTCTTTGCCATCTGATGTTAAAAAATTTCCAAATATAATTCTTATTTTCATATATGTGCTTCTCTTTTCATATTGTTTACATTCCCTATGCTCATATAATATCCTATAGCAAACCACAGACCAAGGCACTGTAAATAGTAGCCTGAAAACAGACCCTCGACCAAACTGATTAATAAAATCAAATTAACAAAAACAGCTTCTTTGTCATTGTTTAATCTGATTTTTTGTTTCATCCAAAATGCCAGCAGCATAAATATAAACAAGCCTGTTAACCCCATCTCACAAAGTAAATCAACAAAGAAATTATGAGAATAAAATCCTATCTTATACCAGACGCTTCCTACTCCATTTCCCAATATCGGATTTTCAATAAACGCTGAAATTCCTTCTCGATATAATCTTCCTCTGACCTCCCCGTCTAATGCAAGAGAAGGGTTTGTAAAAAACACAAGTATCGTCTGATAAATTCTTGTATTTACTATTCTGGTAATAATTTTCGAAAAATTGAACACGAAAACCACTAAAAATGCTGAAATTAACAATATCTTCTCTTTTTTGTTCTTGGAGTAAACCAAAAAGTAAATTATGAATAATCCCGCTAATACTGCTCCCCCTCTTCCATTGCTTCTTATAACAAAAAAAGAGTTTAATAACATTCCCAATATACATATCGTTTTTGATACACGTTTATTACGTAAAATAAAAAAATTGCTCTCTCTGTCATAATTCATATATACATAGCCAAAATATATCAAGGCTGTAGCTGATATATACGCCAGCTGCTGATAATTTGAACCATAAATTTCAAAAAATGGTGCATTGGAAACTATAACAATCAAAGAAGAAATTGTATACAGAATCCCAACACCTATAATGCAGGATTGTAAACGCATGTTTCTTTTTTCCAAAGCAAATATTGTTCCATACAGACCGGCCGGGACAGCAAAAATCAAGAATTCAATTATAGCCTGTATTGCACCGCTGCCTGATTGATTGCTATAGAGAAGAATTGTAATCAAAATCAATATTGGGATTAACATGATTACTGCAAAAAAAACAAGCGTTCTTGTCTTATGATATTTTCGAATCACATATAAAACAGCCCATAATGCAATTCCAATCAGTCCAATTCTGTATGGTATTGAAGTATTCCCGTCTGACAGTCTTAAAATCGGCATCCAGCTTAAAACAAAAAAAGCAGGATTAGATCCTGCAATAATAAGTATTTGCTTAAAGTAAAAATTATTAATCATTCTCATAAAAATTATCCATTTAAACTTTCATATGCAATTGCACTATACAAAAACTTGTTTTTATCCTCAGAGCATGCAGCTTTGCTCATACTACTGTATATATGCTTATTATTTACAATATCAAAAATTGCTTCTGTTATTTCTTCTTCACTGTCTTCCTTCAAAAACCTGACATTTCCTCCCAAGTCAACATGATGGGTGCCCTCCCAGTCCTTGACTACCATTGGGATCCCCTGCGCTGCTGTCTGCTCCCAAAATACAGAATGCCTTCCCGGAAATACAGCTAAATCTGCCGCCGCAAATATTCCATATGAATCCTTCGAATCAATCCATCCTATATATATGATTTTATCTGGAACAAGTAATTCAGAAAATGATTGCATAAGCTCATCAGCAACTGATCCAAATATTAATAATTTCAGGTTCTTAATGTTCAATTTTAAAACGGACTTCATTAAAAGGATTGTCTGAGCTTTTGCTTTGTCAATCTTTCCACCTGTTACAATAAGAAAATCTTCTTCTCTAATATTATAATTCTTTCTGACAGCTTGTCTTGAATCTCTGGCTGTTGCTACCATTGTGTCATCGGCCCCCATCAGAAGAAGCTTACATTTGTCAGCAGGCAAACGATACATTTTTTTCAAGAAATCAACTCTTGCAGGTAATACACCGTAGAAGGAACTAACATATTTGTTTAATCTTCTGGCAATATACCTCCATATAATCCCATGCAAAATATTTCTCGACAACCAGTTAGTTCCGCTGTTAGAAAAATCCGCATGGCAATCCGCTATTAATTTTACACTAGTATGCTTTTTCATATATTTACATAAATCAATAGCAGAAAGGGTTTGAATATCATGTAACATAATAAAATCCGGATGGATTTCTTCTATTTTCTCATATACATTTCGCGCATATCGCATCCTTTTGGTAATAAACTCATTAAATATATTTACGAAATCGATCCGTTCTAATATTACGCCGTCATCCATTTCCTTTTTTACCGGCATGACATGGATGAGTTTCCC
Organism: Candidatus Merdisoma sp. JLR.KK006; assembly: GCF_036941035.1. Lineage (NCBI taxonomy): Bacteria > Bacillati > Bacillota > Clostridia > Lachnospirales > Lachnospiraceae > Candidatus Merdisoma > Candidatus Merdisoma sp. JLR.KK006. Next base: position 29,586 of record NZ_JAYMNS010000025.1, read on the forward strand.
TTTATCCCAGGCATAACACACAGTAAGCATATATACTTCATGCCCCATTTTTTTATGATAACCTGGCAATAAATTTTCCTGATAGCTCATACCCTCTGTGTAATTCCCAGCTAATTGAATATGAAGAATTCTCATGCTGTCCTCCAAAAACTGCACTTTTAATGTGAATGTATCTCTTATCTGCTAATAACTGCTTCTCTTAATTTTGTATAAAACCATTTTCTTTTTTTCTGAAGATGACTTTTCGTATATTTACTTGAAACCTTCAAATTATCCATACTCATTTTCATCAATTCATCTGTTTTTTTTACCAAATACTCTATTTTATCTGCAAAACCTCTGGCATCATCTGTTCCAAATAAGTATTCCTCATCTATCAGTTCCGGAACTCCGGCAGTCGGCGAAGACAGACAGGGTAATCCTACAGACATCGCTTCAATAATAGTTCTTGGCAGCCCTTCCATTTTTGTAGGCAAAACCATTAAATTGCATGTTTTTAATGTACTCATTAATTCATCACGTTGCAGCTTACCCAAAAATTTTACTTTGTCCTGAAGACCAGTTCTTTCTACATATCTCTTATATTCCACGGCTTTGTTGCCATCACCAATAATAACAAGTTCTGCATCCACACCCTCTTCTATTATCAGTCCAAAAGCTTTGATAAGTGTATAATGCCCTTTAATATCTGAATTAATTGCATTACTGACATGAACAATACGAAATGTACTATCTGGGGAATACACAACCGGCTCTTTTTCTATGTCACTTTCATTAAGCTCAACAGATGAATAATATGTTGTAAATGCTCCTTTTGATGGTTTATAAATTCTTTGCAAATATTTTTCTGTTACATAGGATACCCCAGATGCTCTCCTGATAATTAATTTTGACATGAACACCGAAAAAATCCTCATATAACAAGGCATATCAACAAATGTATTCGGATCATTAACCATCTCCACCGCATATGGAATATTTTTTAAGTTACCAAATATGAATGTGAAAAATCCTTCAATCTGTGCCAATCTTAGTATGGCACAATCACAATTTCTGCATGATGCCCTATATATGCGGATCAGCTTGTTTAGGACAGACAGCATTTCCTTAAGTCCTTGATAAAAAGGTAACTCAATTACTGTAACTCCTCTTCCGTTTACTTTACTATATGCACCAGCTTCCGAACTTTTTATATCTTTTACCTTCGCAATCAGGCTCACTTCTTCAAATACGTTTAGATATCTTTTTATAAATTCATAATTATATATACTTGGTGCAAAGTAGTTCCCACTTTCGTCTTTATACAAATGAACATTATCCACCAGCAAAAGTCTCATTTTCGTCTCCTAAAACCATCTTAATCCAAAACTGGCAGGTAATCCTTTGACGGATTCTCTTTACTTCTAATCATACCTGGATTACCAATCACAACAGAATTGTCTGGCACATCAAAATCTACAAATGCTCCTGCTGCAATCAGCACATCATCACCAATCGTAATTCCTCCGACTACAGTAGCATTACAGCATATTACTACTCTCGATCCAATCTTCGGAGTACCCTCTCTTTTTCCGCTCCTAATGCTGCCAACAGTTGCCCCCTTAAATATTGTTAAATATTCACCAATTACAGCCTTTTCATTAATATTTATTCCATTTCCATGTGCAATCTGCAAGCCACCGCCTATATTTTTAAAACCAATTTCTAATCCATATCGGCAGACATATTTTCTTAATTTTATTCTGCAAATCCATTTTATTATATTTTTCTTTGAACAGGAAAATCTTCCATATAACATATACCTTAAATCTTTATTTGTTAAAATATGAAGCACCCCCCCTAACCTCCATTTTTCCTGGTACATCATATAATAATCCATAAAGAATTTGTTTAATTCATCTTTCCTGTTTTTAAATGCATCTCCCATTCTCCACACCGTCTATTGCATATCATACACTCCAGCCCCTATCAGTTCTTCTTCCTTTGGCATATTGATAAGCACTGCTCTATTTCGTCCATAAAATACAAACATACTCCCTGCGGCTGCAGCATCCGCATGGCCCTCTTCCAATACTTCCCTTAAATCTTCTACATGCCCCGCTCCTCCGTTCGCAATAACTGGAATATTCACGGCATCTGTTACACTTTTTACAAGCTTGATGTCATAACCATTCATGCTCCCCTCATTGCTGATACTGGTGAGCAAAATCTCTCCAACTCCCAGTTTCTCCGCATGTCTTGCCAACGCCACAGGATGAAGTGTTATCCGTTCTCTGCCATCTTCAATATAACAGACTGGTTTTCCAAAGAATTCGCTCTTTACATCTATGGAAGCAACAACACTCTGAGAACCTGCATAACACACTGCTTCTTTAACCAGCTTAGGATTTTTAAGCAATGCAGTATTAAATATCACTTTTTCAAATCCACAGCGAAACAATTTTTTTGCCTGCTCTATCTTGCAGATGCCGCCGCCATAGCTTAGAGGCATAAACGCTTCTGTTGCAATATCGTGAAGGAGCTCTGTATCCGGAGCTTTTCCATTTCTCGTCGCACTGATGTCAAGAATACACAGCTCGTCTACACCTTTATTATTAAAAATCTTCACCGCATTCATGATATCACCAAGATAGCGAGGCGCTTTAAACTTCTTTGTCTTTACCAGCATTCCATCCTCAAGAAGTAAGGTGGGTATAATCCTTGGTCTATGATACATCAATTACACCTCTCTACAAAGTTCTTAAGAATCCGAAGACCAAAATTGTGACTTTTCTCTGGATGAAACTGTACGCCATAGATATTTTCATTTCTAACTGCTGCTGTAAACTTATGTCCGTATACACAGGAGAGAATACTGTAACGCTTTTCACAAACAGCATAATACGAATGAACAAAATAATACCTTTGAGGAAACCGTATTCCCTGTGATAAAGGGCTTTCGTTTACTACTTCTGCCATATTCCAACCCATATGAGGAACCTTCAGTTTCTTCCCTGTATCACAGTCTATTGGATTATGAAAACGCTTATATGTTACTGGCATGAGAGCAAGTCCCTCTTTTTCTCCTTCTTCACTGGATATTCCTAACAGCTGCATGCCAAGGCATATTCCCAGAATTGGAATACCCTTCTTAGCAATATCCTTAATCACTTCAGCCAAGTTTCTTTCTTCCAGACTATTCATCCCCTGATCAAAGCTTCCAACTCCGGGCAGAATTAAGTGTGTTGCTCTATTCAATTCATTTGGTACATTGATTACTTTTGTCTCTGCACCTATCTTTTTAAGCATATTAACAATGGAGCCTACATTGCAGACTCCATAATCGATTACTCCAATCATCATCTGAATTTCTTCTTTTCTATCCCAAGCTTACGCAGTATCATTGTACCAATCTGTATCATACCCCAGGAATTTTTATAATCTTCAAAGGTTTTGTTCGGCCCGTCAATCATTCGTTCAAATTCTGTAGTACTAATACCTAACTTCTTTGCAATATATTCCTTATCCTCTTGCTGCATTTTAGGAGGATATGGATCTTGTTCCAACTCTTTTAGCGCCTCTTCTCGTGTGAGAGTACCTACTAAAATCTCATTAGAAAAATATACACGGCGCTTATCATAGCCAAACTTGTAGGGAAGATAATACCCTTCATACCAGCGAGTAAATACATTTTCATAATGCTTATTCTCATAAGCCTGCCAACCAAATTCCTTTTGTAAGAACCTTTTTACCTTCTCCTTATCATATTTTACAAAATTCAAAGGCGCTACGCGTTTCATCCCCCTAAGACATGTATAGTAACCACGGTACTTAAGTATACTGCACATGGGAAAAGTTTTTAATGGAACTGTACCAAACTTCCTGTGAATATCCTTAATAAAGGTTAAATCATTTTGATAAACCCACTCAATGGGTGGACGAATACATTCTGTAGCATTGTTCGCTCCGGTAAGCACATACTTTATCCCATTCTTCATCGCATAATTATAGAGTCCTGCAAAAATGGCATGATCCTGAGGCAAATCCTGATAAGGAACCTGTGCCTTGAAAAACGCAATCTGCAGATCACGCATTTCCCTCCAATCAACAACTTCGGTGTACATGTCAAGATCGAGAGCTTTTACAATCCGCTCAATATTTTCTACCGCTACATTAAGGTTCCATCCCGTATCTACGCAATAGATCAGCGGTCGAAGATGCATGATATTTTTTGCGATATAACAGAGATAAGAACTATCTACTCCTCCGCTCATTCCTATAATGCAGTCGTACTTCTTTCCTTTACCTGCTTTTCTGATTTGATATGAGATACGTTTTAGCTCATCTTTTCCCACAATTCCTTGTTTCCAATTTGGAAGGATGTTGTCAAAATAATCACTACAGAAATCGCAAGTACCCTTCTCATTAAATGTAATCCTTGAATCTGACGTGTCCATAACACAGTTTGTACATATCTGGTATTTTCTGTGATTATCCTTTACGCCTCTTGGCATTATCCTTTTTGGCACCTTTTAAGCCTCCAATTTTTTCTTATATTTTTCACTTTCTACTTGGAAATTGAAATATTTATCCATCTCATCCATAAGCTCTGTTTTATCATAATGCTTTTTTGCATATACCCTGCTGTTTTGGCTAAACTTTTCCAAACCTGAACTTCTCATAGATTCTATAGCTCTTACCATTCCTTCAACATCGCCAATTCTACAGCACACACCACACTTTGCTTCACGAATCACTCTTTCAGTTTCACCTTTTGCAGCAGCTATGATGGGCATTCCACATGCCATATAGCTCTGCAGTTTTGCTGGTATCGTCATCTCCCAAAGTTTTGTATTGCTAAAAGAAAGAAAGGCCGCATCGCAACCAGCAAGAAATAATGGGATCATTTCAGCCGGTTGTCGTGGAATTATAACAAATTTATCTTCCACGTCTCTGTCTCTAATGTCTCTCACAAGTTGTTCCTGATAACGGCCGTCTCCTATAATAACAAAGAGAACATCGTCTAATTTTTCTGCAATTTTAGGCAATATATCCAACCCCTGCGCTGTGCCAATATTACCAGTAAAGGCAATTTTAAACTTATCGTCTTCCGGAATAAAATCCGTATAGGTTGCCGTTCTAACCGCCTGCCTGTCCAGCGGTTTATAAAACTCCTCCGCATACTGTGACCAATAATGGACCTTTGACTTATTTACACCTCTCTTAACAATTTCTTTCACAAAGGTTGGACTTGTTGTAAAAATTTGCTCCGTATGGCTATAAATGTAATTTACCATAAAGTTTATAGGCTTAATTACAGCCGGATTGTGAATCCCTGTTACTGTCTCTACATTCTCTGGCCATAAATCCTGTACATAGAGGAAATGTGGTATATGATGTTTTTTTGCATACCAGCATCCAATGAGAGCTTGTGTCATGGGTGATACTTCAAAAGTGAATACGAAATCAGCTTTTACATCATTTTTAATATTCCACCACCACCCACTTGCTACAAACGAAAAGTAATTTGCAACCATGCCAATGCTGGTATTTCCTCTTGGAATAAGAGGAATTCGTATGATTTCCATTCCGTTCCATTGTTCATGTCTTTTATGTTTATAATCGTACCCCTCAAAAAATTTTCCCATTGGATAATTGGGTATTCCCGTCAATACTGTAACCTTATACCCTCTTTTTACCCACTCAGCTGCCATATCATTAATGCGGAATGTCTCAGGATGAAAATATTGGGAGATTACAAGAATATGTGGTTTATAGTTGTTCAAATTTTCTGCCTTAGAAGGATTTTCGATTTTTTTAATACTTTCTTCTAAAGAAGTCTTCTGATAATGAAGGCCTTCATATCTGCTTAGACTTTGACTATATACGCTATTTCCAAATGCCTTATTAACAAGACCTCCTATTTTTCCGTGAAGTCTCCCTGCAATCTTCACTACGGGAGATAGAATCCTTATATTATAAATCCTTTTTTCAGTTGCGTTGCTAATCAACTTTACAATTTCACTTGTATTGCTGTACTCCCTGTTCTGTGGGAAATAGATACCACCCTCTCCAGTTAGAATCAGTTTTGCAACAAACTCACAGAAATTTTCAATATAGAGCATGGAACGACAATTCTCAACTTTTGGAAAAAAAGGCAGTATTCGGGAAATTTTTTCTAATATTTGATAATTCCCTTTACTTCCCCGTCCATATATCATTGGAGGCCTAAGGACAGCAACCTTGAAACTCTCACTTGCAAGTTTTCTAACTCCTTTATCAGCCTGCCATTTTGAATCTCCGTAGAAATTTGCAGGGGAAGGTATCGTGTATTTATCTATTATCCTGATTTGCCCAACCGGAGCAGAATCGCCGTAGATAATCATGCTGCTCATAAAGATGAACTGCTTTACCCCTTCTATTTTTGACTTCTTACACACCTCAATGGCAAGATCTGTATTTACCTCATAGTACTTTTTCCGTTCCTCAGGACGCACTCTTCCTACATCAGCATGAGCTATTCCAGCAACATGAAAGACTGCATCATACCCTGAAAAGTCCTTCTCTCTCCACAAACTGTTAATCATGTCCACAGTTTCTATGGTTATATTAGGATAATGAATAGCGATGTAGGATGCAACACTCTCTCCAATATAAGAACCTGCCCCTGTAATCAGAACCTTCTTTTTTGCAGTTTTATTTACACAGAAGTGCTTATAGCATCCGTAATCCTCAAAACCAGCCTCTGAAGGCGTTACTGCCTCCACCGTATGGACATCTATGTTCAGCATTCCTGTGCCACCTTCGACAACTCCATCCTTCCGAAGAACTGACCCCACAGTACAAAAAAAACACTTTATATCTTGAAAAAAGGCTTTCCACCCGCCTTTGCGCAGACGTATAACATATTCCCCATCCAATCTCGCCTTTTCTTCTATCTCCAACTCATCTCTTCCATTAATCTGCGCCCACCCAGTCAACCCGGGCTTTACACCATTAGCCCCATATTTTTCTCTCTCAGCCACCAGATCCTCCTGATTCCAAAGAGCCGGCCTTGGGCCTATAATGCTCATATTTCCCACAAAGATATCCCATATCTGCGGAAGTTCATCCAGAGAAGTTTTCCGCAATATCCTGCCTACTCTTGTAATATATTGTTCCGGATCGGAAAGCAGATGCGTTGGCACATCATGGGGCGTCTCCATCTTCATACTGCGAAACTTATGAAGTAAGAAAAAATGATTATCTTTTCCTACCCGCTTCTGTGTAAAAAGAATAGGCCCCGGATCATCAAGAAAAACCGCAAGGCTTATAACCCCCAATATCGGTGACAGAAGCACAAGGCCTGCAAATGATAGGACTTTATCAATCAATGGTTTGAATCTCGATTCATACCATCCTCCATTATTTTGCAATTTAGAGCGGTTATCTTTTAAATACTCATTGCCATCGTCTATATTCTTTATATTTCTTTTCTTTCTCCCTATATAATTAAGAAAAACAAAAGCCCCCATAAGAGCTGCTATTCCTGTAATTATTTTCTTTCGACTGTTTTTAGCCATGATTTGCAAATCTCCAAACATTAAAATAAGCCGCAGATAACCACGGCTAATTCCTTTACAATTTTTATGTTGACTCTTTTTGCTTCTATTCCTTTTTTCCAACAATCTCTATTCCAAGATAGAGTGTTGTTTTTCGATTCATAAAATTTACTTCCACCTCTGCAATACGTTTATGAAGATTGATTTTCTTAATGTATCCTTCCATATTTTTCAAAGGTCCTGATAAGATCATTACGGCATCCTGTTCTGCTACTACCTGTGACAATCCCACCTCATTGCTTTCCCCTGTTTTACTTCCCATAAGCCGCTCTAACCAGTTTATTTCCTCTTCGCAAAGAGCTGCGAATTGCTCCCCGTCCTTTCCTAACAGCTTTGTAAGCAATGGCACTTTCCGCAATTCTAAATACAGCTCTTGAATAAAGTCACTTATGATAAATACATACCCTGGAAGCAATTTTTCATATTGCTCCTTCCATTCCCCATGAAATTTCTTTTTTACATGACGTATAGGATGAAAGCATCGTTCATATAATCCGCTTTTTACCCTTTTCTGAATCAATACCTCTGTTTTTTCTTCCATTCCCGGAGCCACTTGAATTACATAATACAAAGCTCTTCCTCCCATACATGCTGCATCTGAAAACAGCCTAAGGCATGCTTCGCCATCCACGCCTTATGGAACAACTCTCCATTGCCGCAGCAGCCTGTCTGAAAGTCCCCTAAAATGTTTCATGTGCATGAATAAGAACATTCCAGACATTAAATATGTCATACTTTAGAGACCCAGGTGCCCATGCTGCAAGAGTCCTCCTCCGTAATCCTAATTGTTGCTTAATGCCAAAGCTTTTAACTCTTCGAAACAATCTCCAACCCAACCTGTATCTCCCGAAAGCGTCCCATAGACGGCATCCCCACCCGGGCAATTCGCTTATGCCGGTCAATCTTTCGGATCAGGTTTTCTCTTCCCTGTAAAGGTCCCTCGGTCACTATGGTTTGTCCGTCTCTGATATAGCCGCGTGACATGCGTGAATGATGACATTCACCGCAGAAGGTTCGAAGAAGTTTCTCTTCTTCTGGTTCTACTTTGACCAGTTTCCCATCATTTTCGAATACAGAAATCACATTAGAATATCCCTTTAATTCCTCCATCAGCTGCTTTTCGTTCCTGCTTTCCAAAAACAAGTAATGAGGAAACAAAAGCTGGCGCTCCGTATGCCATGTACCACCATATCGCCGCATGCGATCATAAGTGAGCACAAAGGCATCCTCCAGTGCTTCTTTTGTCAAATGACGTCTGCACGCCTGAAGAAGTTCTTCCTCTTTTTGATTAGGACAATAGAGTACGTACCAGATACCAAGGACTCCTTTCTACCCAAAACAGATTGCTTTGCATAAAAATCCGTCTTAAATGGTGCTTTTTTCGTAGAGCATCTTACTCTACGTAAAATAGAACTACAGGTTCTCATTTCAACGTTCTTTATTATAACCAAATTCCTTGGATATTTCAATATGAATCGTAATTTTCTTTACTTTTGATATAATAAATGGAATTATATTACATTTATTTACTTTTCTGCAGTCTAAAATAAAAGGAATATTCTGAATTATTTGTAAAAATTCTAATTTTTATCCTGATTTTTCCTATTTGTCTATCTTATTTTTTCGTAGAGTAAGATGCTCTACGAAGAAATATCTCCCCCTCGGGGCAGACAGACTTTGTCCGGTAAGGTATATTATAATCTAAGAATAGGGAGATGTGATATATAAAAATCACTTCTCCCTACAATTTTAAAGCTTGCTATTATTCTTCATACATGCTACTCATACTTCAGAATCTCCTTCTTCAACCTCCGAATAATCTTCTTCTCCAGCCTGGATATATAAGACTGCGAGATTCCCAACAAATCCGCCACCTCCTTCTGAGTCATCTCCTGTCCCATCGGGTTCTTCAGTCCAAAGCGCAGCTCCACAATAGTTCTTTCCCGTTCCGAAAGCTTCTCAATTGCCTTGTCAAGAAGCTTCCGCTCCATCTCATTCTCAATGTCCCGGTAAATCACATCCTCATCCGTTCCGAGAATATCTGACAAAAGCAGCTCATTCCCGTCCCAGTCCACATTAAGCGGTTCGTCAATGGATACCTCCATCCGGGTCTTGTTGTTCCGGCGCAGATACATCAGAATCTCATTTTCAATGCACCGGGAGGCATAAGTAGCCAGCTTAATATTCTTCCCGCTGTTAAAGGTATTGATTGCCTTAATAAGCCCAATCGTCCCAATCGAAATCAGATCCTCCACGCCCACGCCCGTATTGTCAAATTTCTTTGCTATGTACACCACTAACCGGAGATTATGTTCAATCAGAAGCGAACGGGCCGCATTTCCTGTCTCGGTCCCCAACTCCTGAATGGCTCTTGCCTCTGCATCTGCCTCCAAAGGGGCCGGAAGGACCTCCGCACCTCCGATATAATGAACGTCATTCTGTTTTCCCATAAACATCGTGGAAAAATTCGGGACTAATTTTAACTGCACCTGGTTTGGAATTGCCACTTTAATCAGCATAATTATTTGTTTCCTCCTAAAACTGTTCTTGCCTTCCGGATATTCTTCAGTCCAAAACTTCCGGATGTAATATCATGTCATATTCTTTTTGGGAAGAAAGTGGTTCTTTTGTAATCCCGATAAGGGGCCGCTCAACTCGCTTTTCACTGCCGTCCTTCCTACGTATAGACAGGTAATCTGCAAAAAAAGCAGGAAGCATGCCATTTTGTTCCCCAATGCTGTGAAAGGGAACCATCTGATACATTGGTTCTTCTTCGCCGCAGAGCTCCCGCTTCCTGTTCGCTGTAAGAATACATACTGGCTTTTTAAAAATAGGATCTCGCAATTGATTGCCTGTGTCCAGGAGACCTTTTACAAGAATTTTTCTTCCATGAAAGCCTACCTCTGTCTCCAGAATATTCTTAAGACGGCTTCGGACTTCCATCAGCCATCCCATACAGGCCGAAAGCATCCAATAACTGATAAGTGTAAAGCCTGCAAAAGGATACAAGGGAAGCTTCACCTGATTCTGTACCCACTGAAAAATGCCTCCTAGCAAAAAGCTGCTTATGTACAACAGGATTACGGCTCTTCCACAGGTACGCCAATCCCTGATTCCAAGTCCGATCTTAACCATAACTGTGCTGAATATCACGTAGATGAGTAAACGTCCCACAAAGGCGCTCTCTATGGCAAATAGATATAATCCGCACACTCCTGCACTGCCGAGGGCCGCCCCTGCAAGCCTTCTTAACCGCCCTGCAGGACATTTGAGAATCCTTTTCAGGAGACTTAAAAGCAGGTAATCCGCCAGAAGATTCTCGAGAAATAATACATCTAGGTACAATTCATAGTACACAGTCCACCTTCTTTCTGTCCTTCATTATAGGGAAAAGCCTCTGCAAAATATGTCAAATACAGGGCATTCTCCGGCTGATTTGTCCTTGGTTTTTCGACAAAAAAATCCCTCCATAACTGAAGGGAAAAGTGGTGAATCTATATAACAAACGGAATAACGCAAAAAACAAGAGCTGTCTTACTTCTCGACAGCCCCTGTTTCATTGGCAAACAATAAAAGGCAAATAGGAACCACAATCACACTATTAAAATGAAAAAACCGATAGGTTGGTCCGCAAAGCAACATCATTGTGCCAAAACTATAAGTCAGCAACGACAGCGGGATGCACATAGCCTTCCATCTCTTTCCCTTTTTTATAAATACAAACAAAGTGCATAAAATCATTGCCAGAAGGTGCAATCCATTATAAGAAAAGAGAATATCAAAAGGACTATTCATAACCCAATTATCAAAATCATTTAAAACTATCTGCAACGGCCGGCGGTTCTCCACATAAGAAAATCCCCATTCATTTTCATGAAGTTGAAATTCCAAATCCTCATGCCATGGAGTAGCTCCCCGGATATCCCATGCCATACGAGTTACCTGATAGAATGCTTGTAAAGAAAGTCCCGGCGCATTGCCTATGGTGCGAACCATAAGCTTTAAAAAATCTGCTGGTTGTGTCTCACGAACAACTATATTAGCATTTGATACAAATTTTAAAGAATTGTAATTTCCCATTTCATAGGTCTTCCAACGTTCTTTTGGACCAATGGAATCCAAAAGCTCTGCTGCTTCTGGCGGAAGGCTCTCCGGAGCTGTCTCATGAATATTACAGAGGATCGTCATGGGAACGCCAACCCTCTCCGCATAAGTCTGTTTGGGGCGACTGGCTTCTACCAGATCATATACTGGATATTTGATTACCAGCATCCCAATTAGCATAAGAACCAGAGAAATCACACTCTCCCTACGTATTTCCCGAAAAAAAAGAATCGTAAGTACCAAAAAAGGAATGGTAAATAGAATGCTATTGTGGCGTACCATAGAAATGGAAATCAACACCAGAATCCAAACCGTCAGATTTCTTCGTTTTTTTAACCATGCCCCATTGCTTAGCCAGGTATTCAGCAAATACACAGTAAACAATAGCATAAACAAAGTTAATGCACTGTCTTTCCACATAAAAAGCAGAAGTCGATGAGTCTGGGGATTTGCTGCCAAGAAAAATTCTGTCAGTAACAGACTCCAAACCGGAAATCTCCATTTTGCCATAGTTACAATCAGATAACCACAGAGCAAACTATAAAGAAAAAGCTGCATAAATACGGCAAAGCCATAATGATTCACTATTTTTGTAAAAAAAGCAATGATAAGCGTGTGAAACACCGGATGCCAAGTATCATATTGACTGTTCTGAATCTGCCACCATTGATCCAGATTATCCAAATCAAAGGAGCCTGGAAAATAGGTATAATAGTATACCATCAGCCAAAGGAAGGTCACACCGGCCCCCATCAAAAACCATAACCTAATCAGTCTTAAGCACTGCTTTCTCTCTTCTGTTTTGCCCCCTCCTAAAAGCCTGTTCTCTGTAAAGCCTTCCCATGTTCCAGTCGTAATCTTCACTAAAAAACAGCGGTAAGCCCCCCACAATAACAGAACATAAACAGGAGCCAGCATCAAAAGAGCCGTCAAAATCTTGACCTTCCAATACTTTGTATCCATAGGGATGGTCTCCATCATCTCTGGGAGCATCCACAATAAAATCACTATGTAAAGAGTAACTACAGCAGTCAAAAGCAGGAATATAACCCGTATTCCCTTCTTTTGCCCAGCCAGCCACTGCCTCACTGCCCGATACTGATTACACATTCTCAATCTGCCAATCAATAGGCGTAAGCCCATTCTTCTCCAGAAAATCATTGGTCTGACTAAAGGGTTTGCTGCCAAAGAAGCCCCGGTAAGCAGACAAAGGACTTGGATGGGGCGCTTTCAAAATCAGATGCTTCGGGTTATGCAGCATCATAGCCTTCTTCTGGGCCGGACTTCCCCACAGAATAAAGACAATCGGCCGATCCTGATCATTAAGAATCCGGATAGCTGCATCTGTAAATTCCTCCCATCCCTTACCCCTGTGGGAGTTAGCCTGATGAGCCCGTACTGTCAGTACCGTATTCAGCATCAGCACACCCTGCTTCGCCCATTTGGTCAGATACCCATTATTGGGAATATAACAGCCCAGATCATCATGAAGCTCCTGATAAATATTTACCAATGACGGAGGAATATCCACATCCGGCTTCACAGAGAAACAAAGCCCATGTGCCTGTCCGTCATTATGGTACGGATCCTGTCCCAGAATCACTGCCTTTACTTCACTGAGAGGCGTCAGATGAAAGGCATTAAAAATATCATCCGCAGGAGGAAATACCTTCCTTGCAGCATATTCTTCCTTCACAAATTGAAACAGCTCCGCATAGTAAGGCTTACGAAACTCCGGGTTTAAGGGCTCCAGCCAATCATTTTCAATCATTCCCATAATCTTTATCTCCTGTTCTTTCCTGCAGTTCTGCAATCATACGACTTGCATACCTTTTGTACATTGCTGAATTTATTACGATTGCCGCATTACACTCATATGCGTTCACTATATCCGCACCGGAACCTGGTGCTCCCTCAAATACTCCTTCAGCTCCCGAATCTCCAGCTCCTTATAATGAAACAGCGAAGCCGCCAGCACCGCATCTGCCTTCCCCTTCGTCAGAGCCTCCAAAAAATGCTCCTTCGTTCCGGCTCCCCCGGAAGCAATCACCGGTATGGACACATGCTCTGCAATGGTACATGTCAGCTCAATATCATAGCCTGCCTTTGTTCCGTCACAATCCATACTGGTCAGCAGTATCTCCCCGGCTCCCAGCCGCTCTGCTTTCACAGCCCACTCCACTGCATCCATCTCCATATCTACCCGGCCGCCGTTCTTAAAGATGTTCCAACCGCTTCCATCCGCTCGCTTCTTGGCATCAATGGCCACTACCACACACTGGCTTCCGAACCTGTCCGCTGCCTCACTGATAAGCTCCGGCCGCATAATAGCTGCCGAATTCACGGAAATCTTGTCTGCCCCTTCCCGAAGAAGCACCTTAAAATCCTCCACCGTCCGAATACCGCCGCCAACCGTAAAGGGAATAAATACTTTTTCGGCCACCTTTCGGACCATATCCACCACGGTATTGCGGGCATCGGAACTGGCCGTAATATCCAGGAATACCACCTCGTCCGCACCGGCCTTATCGTAAGCCGCCGCAATCTCCACCGGATCCCCGGCATCCCTAAGGTTCACAAAATTAACACCCTTTACCACCCGGCCGGCATGTACGTCCAGACAGGGAATAATTCTTTTTGTAAACATCTTCTAATCCTCCAGCTCCGCAAAGTTTTTCAAAATCTTAAGCCCCGTGCCGCTGCTCTTCTCCGGATGGAACTGGCAGGCAAATACATGGTCCCTCTCCACGGACGCATGGATCTGAATCCGGGTTCCATACTCCGTCACTGCCTTTACAATCTGTTCATCCTCCGCTTTCAAATAGTAGGAATGAACAAAGTATACATAGGGTTCCTCCTCCAAGCCCTGAAACAACCTTCCCTCATTCTGAAGCATTAAAGAATTCCAGCCAATGTGCGGAATCTTAAGTCCCGGCTCCTCCGGAATCCGAAGAATCTTCCCCTTTAGAATTCCAAGTCCTGGAACGCCGGGGGCTTCCTCACTTTCCTCAAAAAGCAGCTGCAGACCCAGGCAAATCCCCAAAAACGGCGTTCCCTTTTCCACCACATCCCTTATCACTTCATCAAGTCCATAGGATTTTAACTTTCCCATGGCATCACCGAAGTTTCCCACCCCCGGAAGAATCACTTTATCCGCCTTAAAAAGCTCATTCCTGTCTCTGGTTACCACGGCTTCCTCTCCCAAAAACAGCAGGGCTTTCTCTACGCTCTTTAAATTACCTGCATCATAGTCAATAATTCCAATCATTTATCACATTGCTCCTATTTTAAGTTCCGTAATATTCTTCCAGTACACGCCTATATAGATCAATTTCCGGACACAACCCCTGCGTCCGTAAATCGATCTGTGCACTGAAAGAATATTACTGATTTAAGTTCCTCTATCCTTTTACGTCAAAAGGCAAAGTCTCCTGTGTGCCTGCTTCTTCCGCCCTCCGGCTGTATGCATAACTGCTCACAGCTTTTGCACGCTTGATTTTCTGCAGCTCCAATTCTTCGTCCTGATCTTCGTTTTCCTCTCCTTTTGTCTCCCCCATATTCTCAGCCTTATCCGGAAGTTCTTCATACCCGGCACTTTTCACAAATTCCTCAATGACCTCTTCCATAATAGAAAGCTTGGTATCCTTAAACATGGTGTATTCCAATTTCTTCTCCAACGGAAGTACCGGGTTACTTTCTACCAGACTAATTCCTAACAACAGACCGTCCTCATAAGACTCTTTGAGTTCCTGCACTTCCTCTTTCGAACTGCAGTTTTTCAGCTTTTCCTTATAAATCACAAGTTCTTGCTCCAGAGATTCTACCATCTCATAAAGCTCCGGATTTTTTTCTTTCAAATAGGCTTTGTCCTGCTCTGGCAAATGCTTTTCTCTCTCAAGCTTTTGAAAAAAACCCTGATAGACTGCTCGATCTCCGCCCTGGATGAATTCCTCCATCTTAAGCTCTCCTTTCTATCTTCTGCCAAAGCAGATACAATTCTTTCTCAACATCTTTCATTAGTTTACCATATTTTTTACCGCTTGACCATAGAGTGAAACCAGATATCACATTATTTTCACATTGCAGGCAATAGCAATCGTTCGGGCGGGCAGCGGCAGGGGCAGACGGGCTTTTCCATATCGGTGTTCGGGCGGTTCATCGTACACTTTGTCTGCTCTGTTCGGACATTGCCAAAGCAATATCCGTCCATATCAGACAAAATGTTCGTGAACAGCCGGACACCTGATATTGGAAAAGCCCGTCTGCCCCTGCCGCTGCCCGCCCGAACGATTGCTATTGCGTAAGGATTTCCTCAGTGGTAAACTAAGTATTATGAAGTATTCACATGGAGGGGATGAAATTTATGACCTGGATCTATCAGATGAATTTTCAGACTGTAAAGGAAAGTAATGCCGCTTTAAGAAGAATAAAGGGAACATCCGCCCGAAAATCATTTTATTTCCAGACGCTGTTCCCTCCTGCTATCGTTTTATTTGTTGCCTTTATCCATCCTGTAATCGACGGAGATTTTAACCTGGGTTCCAGTCTTTTTTCTGCGGCATTCTTCTATCCTCTCTTATTGGTCATGATACATTTTGGCAATAAAAGAGTATTAAAGAAACAGCTTCCTGCTTTCTATCAGGCTGCTTTGGCGGACGGCATGCTGACGGAAGAGATTTCCCTGCGGGATGGAACGGTCTCAAACGCACAGCATCCTCTGTCGGATCTTCTTGAAGCAGTGCCTTTTCGTGGCGGCCTGTTGCTACGCTTTTCCGGCCCTGTGGCTCTTTTTCTCCCACAGGCAGCTTTTAGCACAAGCACTCCCCAGCAAAGTGCTGTTTTTATATGGAACGCTGCATCCATGGCTGGAAGTGAACTTCCCCGCACGGATTCTGAACTTCCCAAAGAGACCGATGAAGCCCCTGCATACGGCACTCTGTATTTTGAACTTCCGGAATCTCACGTATATACTTTATACAGGCAATGTAATCTGTATATAAACCGGAAGCCCTTTTTTCTATATGGCCGTGCCCTGAGAAAAAGGCGGGGTATTCTCATCTTTCTGGCTGTTTCTTTTGCCGTGTCGCTCCTTTGGAATGCCTTTTACGCACCCCGGCTCATTCTTCCTACGCTTTTAAGCATTTTCCTGTTTTTTCTGAGCATTCACATGATTACTCTGCTCATGGTACTTCTTGCCTGCTACCGAATAAAGAAGAGGAATGGACTTGTGTCCTTATGTGGACCTCAGTACATTGCTTTCTACGAAAATTACTTATTCCTGCAGCGGCGGCAGAATTCTCAGAAAATCTATTACCGTGAATTTGACAGGCTTTATGAAGCAAAGGATGTCTATTTTCTGCTGCAAAAAGAGATCTCCGCCCTCATTATGATTCCCAAATGGGCATTTACGTCTCAGCAGGAAGAGACCATGTTTGTTCGAACCTTGAAAGAAAGGCTTCTCCAATAAGGATTGAGATTTTATTGCATACAGGAAAGAGTTTTGATAAAATATTAGAAAAGATTTTTTAACCGGAGGTTTGAATTTATGGACTTTGAAGAAGAAAGACGCCGCCTAAATCCTCTTTACGGAATCGGTTTGTTTTTGATTGTTATGGTTTTATTTATCTTTGTTTTTGCTCCCCTGCAATACCACTTTGGCATGATGGGGCTTCTTCTGACAGAGCTGGGCCTTTTGGCCGTGACTCTTTTAGCCGTTCGTTTCACCGGACAGAGCTTTCGGGAAGTGTTTCCCATATATCGTCCCCGCTTCGGACAGATTCTGGGAACCGTTCTTCTCTGGGCCGGATGTTTCCTGTCCGTTATGCTGGTAACTCTAGTTTCCATGTACTTTTTCCCCGAGGGATTTCTGGATGTAAGCTCCAGTATGAGTTCCATGTTTGCATCCATCCCTGCCTTTTTTTCCTTTTTGATCGTGGCAGTTTCCCCGGCCATCTGTGAAGAGGCCATGCACAGGGGCTTTATTATGCATACCTTTCGGGGGATCCATAAGGACTGGGTAGCAGTGATCTGTATTGGGCTTATCTTCGGGCTCTTTCATCTGGATCCCTATCGCTTTCTGCCTACGGCACTTTTGGGTATGGGGCTTGCTTACATTATGCGAAAGGCCAATAATATGCTGCTCCCGGCTCTGTTTCATTTTATCAACAACAGTCTCTCTTTCGTGTCCAGCCTGGGTGCTTCTTCCGTTGAAATAGAACAGCAGTCCGCCCAGTTGTTATCCGATCCGTCTTTCCTGCTGCTGAGCCTGGGTTCTTACCTGATCATAGGTTTCTTTGCACCCATTCTTCTCTTTACAGGAAGCTACTTTTTACGCAAGTCCTCCGGCTGCCTTAAAAAATACTCTGAGCTGCGGCTGGTCCTTACGATTGTTGGAGTAGTCTCCCTAAGCTTCCTGATGTTAATTATCGGATATGCCATCATCCTACTGAATATGGACACTGCCATGGATATGGAGAATATCCAGCAGTTTCTCTGTCTTATTGGGTAATGAAACTCAAAATACGGGGATGCCGGAAAAGCTTTCTGCCTTATTTCCCTGACACCCCCGTATCTAATACATTCTTGTACTAATTCATATGTTCTCCCAGATTCTTAAGAAGCTGCCGCCAGTTCTTTCGCCAGGATGGCTGCTCCTGCCGCATCCGCCGAATAGCCGTCTGCACCAATCTCATCTGCAAAGGCCTGGGTGATAGGTGCACCTCCCACCATAATCTTTACATCATTTCTGAAATCTTCCTTGCTCAGAGCCTCCACCGTCTCCCTCAGATCCGGCATGGTCGTAGTAAGAAGTGCGGACAATGCAATAATCTTGGTCTCCGGATTCTCCCGATAACACTCAATAATCTTTGCAATCGGCACATCAATTCCCAGATCCAGCACTTCAAATCCGGCACTTTCAATCATCATAGCCACCAGATTTTTTCCGATATCATGGAGATCATTCTTTACGGTAGCTATAATCACCTTACCCAGGGCACCTGTAGATCCTGCTGCCAGATGGGGCTGCAGTACCTCCACGCCTTTCTTCATAGCTCTGGCCGCCACCAGCATCTCCGATACAAATATCTCATTCTTTGTAAACTGCTCTCCTACCTCAGACATAGCCTCCACCATGCCCTGGTTCAAAATCTCAGAAGCGTCACAGCCTGCGTCCAAAGCTGCCTGTACAGCCTTTCCGACCTTTTTTGCACTTCCTTTCACCACTAAAGCCTTTACTTCTTCTATCTCAGGTCTCATAATCTACCTCCTATTTTAAGTTCCGCAATACCCTTCCAGCACCTCTTATCTAGAACAATTTCCGGCCACAAGAACATGTGTCCTTAAATTGTTCTGGCACTGTCAGGGTATTGCTGTTTTAAGTTGCTACGCAACAGTACGAAAGGGTAAAGTCACTTTCTATTTCTTTGATGCCCCAAAAAGCCCGTCCTTGTAGGCTTCTATATATTCCATACAATAGCCGTCCTCGTCAAGTCCCAACAAAGCCTCTGCCGCATAGATAACACCCAGCATCCCCTCATTCAACGGATCCAGGATGCCGCTGTCAAGTCCCGCTTCCAATACCAGTGCAGTAAATGCATAATTCATAAACTTACGGGCCGGCAATCCATGTGAAATATTGCTGATGGCTGAAGTTATGTGAATGGTCGGATATGCCGCCCGAATCGCCCGGATCACTTTCGTATTAATGGCAATTCCCGGTCCATCCTCCCGATCCGGATCCATCAGAGCAGCCGCTTCAATAATGGGATCAATATGAATTCGGGAGGGATCGATTCCATACGCCTTTGCCTTTTCCATGATCGCTTCAAATACACGAAGACGATCTGCTGCAGATTTGGGAATTCCTGTATCATCACAGAGCATGGCAATTACTTCCCAGCCCGGATTCTCCGCCATAATCTTGAAGATCCCGTCAATCTGCTTTTTGCTCTCCATAGATACGGAGTTAAACATCCCCGGCCGTTTGCAGAATTGATAAGTCTTAGCCAGCACCTCTGTGCTGGGGCTGTCAATACAAATCGGTACATTGGTCACACTCTGAACCAAGTCGATCATCCAATGAAGCGTTTCCACCTCGCCAATCTCTACCGATGCACATACGTCAATAAAATCGGCTCCCGCATCCGCCTCTTTTTGTGCTATCCCCTTAATCCATTCTTCATCACGTCCGGCAATGGCTTTGGCCATAGAGGGAATCGTTCCATTCAGCTTTTCGCCAATAATAATCATCTTTTCTCTCCTCTTTCCATCGGGCAGTACCGTTCTCTTACTCTGTCAGCTTATTTTCAGAGATTCCTCCAGCATCACCCTGGGATAATATTTCTGTATCTCATAAACCAGCTCCTTAAGCCGGTACTTTGGAAAAAACAGCTTATAGCTCCGTTTGTTGGCAGAGCACAAAAGCACCAGCTTATTCATCTGATAGGAAGCAATCTGAATCCCCGTAATCTGTTCCCATGGAACCACAAAGCCCAGCTTTTCAATTCCCCTTTTGCTGATTCCCCGCTTTACGCCTATAGAGAAAAAAAGTGCCATAAGTATTAAGGTATTGCGTAAGCTTTCCACCAGTCCCGCTTCCGTACTTGGCCGCAAAAACAGCATGGCAAAGAGCATTACCAGACAAAGGGTAAAGTAATCATCCTTTCCCTTTACCTGAATGGTCCGATTACGCCTGGCAATCAGATAAGTCTCTCCTCCAAGTGCAAGAAGTGCGAGAATACAGAGTGCATAGTTTAAAATCAACGTCATCATTACCCCTGCTCTTTATACGTTCCATACTTCTCAAAGCATTCCAGTTCAAAAAGCATGCTTTCTTTCGTTGTTCCGATTGCGTCCAGATAACCGTATTCCACTCCGATGAATCCGCCCTCTCTGGTGCCCCATTTTTCAATCAATTCTCTGGCTTCTTTCTCAATCCGTTCCCTGTCACCGGTAGGCAGTGTAGTCTGAATATCCACAGATGCCTCAAAGCAGATACGCCCCTGGGCAATCTTGGAGATCTCATCAATCCCTACCAGATTCGGCTGATGAATATTGATAATATCCACACCCAGTTCAATCAAATCCTCCAGAATGTCATTAATCTTTCCGTCTGTGTGGAAACGGATATCCATGCCGCACTCATGAGCCTTGTCAAAAATCCGCTTATACTGCGGCTTAAAGATCTCCCGAAACTTCTTTGGGGAAATCATCAATGCCTGCTGGGTTCCCCAGTCATCTGTGGTGTCATAGCAATGAATTCTGCCCTTTCCCAGGCGATAAGCCTCCTCAATAATTCCTATCTGGTAATCTGCCAGCTTCTCGGCCAGTTCCGCCGTCTCATCCGGCAATTCAATAATGTCACAGAGGGTATCCTCAAAGCCATGGAGAAAATGCATCCGTTCAAAAATACACTGGGGACTGTTAAGCTGCACATAGAGATTCTTCTCCTCTGCCTCCTTAAGGGCTTCCTCCAGGCCATCAAACCGTCCCTCTGCTTTGGGATCCGGAAATGCGAAGTCCTTCAGATCCTCTTCCAGATCCTCCAGGGCTACATTGCAGGGTTCTCCCATACTGGAACCCTTTCCATCACTTCTCCACAGACATCCCCACTCATCATACTCATTATCCCCGGGACGCACTTTCTTGGACACACTGTAGGTCTTACTGTTATCTCTTTTTTCTTTGGGCGGAAGCACAAAGATTCGGCATACATCACCCTTTCCAGCAATCCGGTCAAAACGAAGTCCGATTCGATCCGGATTCTGAAAATGAATATTGGCTTTCATAATCTCATAACTGGTCATATCAATTCCTCCGCTATGCAATCTCGTCCGGAAAATGTTCTTTCACCGCATCAACAAGCAGTCTTGTTACCTCTGCCTTGTCCATCAGATTGGTAGTTGCAATAATTTTCGCATCCGTAGCCGGAAGAAACTCTACAATCTCAGGGCTGGTCAGTACAATATCCGTGTTCATCAGAAAGCTCATTGCCTCCCCATGGGCACAGGCTTCAACAGTGGCACTGATTCCGTTCTCATTACATATATTTGTTACATTGATCTTTAACAGCATACTGGTTCCCATACCATTGTGGCATATACATAAAAGATTTAACATAGATAACCTCTTTTCTTTTTGAATCCGGGCCGGGGATGTCGCAAAATAAGACAGAAGACTTTTCCGATATCCAGTGTCCGGCTGTTCACGAACATTTTGTCTGATATGGACGGATATTGCTTTGGCAATGTCCGTACGAAGCAGACAAAGTGTACGTGAACCGTCCGAACACAGGATATGGAAATGGCTGATGTCTTATTTTGCGACATCCTATAGCCCTGTTTACTTGTTACATAACTGTTGCTTCCATCAGCCTGCTACCGGGATTCCCAGGGCAGAGCCAATCAGCTTAAAGATTGCAATAATTCCGACCCAGACAGTAGCATAGTCAGCACTTCCCTGCCACCAGGTCAGTTCCATCATGGACACTGCCAGCATAGATCCCATAATCTGAATCAATCCGTTAGCAATGCAGATACCTGCTGCCGCCTTATAGCCGCCAAACTTATTCGCAAAGATCGCAACGGTTGCATTATCAAAGAACAGCGGAATAAAACCAGGTACCAGGAAGATAGGGCTCTTAAATACAAGAAGCAATATAAGGCCCAGAATTTGTCCGACAGCACCGCAGATAAGTCCAAGAACTACCGACTTAGGTGCAAATCCAAAGATAGCGGCACAGTCAACACCGGCAACCGCACCTGGCAGCAGTTTCTCAGAGATACCCTTAAAGGACATCATAAGTTCGCCTACAAACATACGAACACCGGCTAAGAGCACCCAGATATTCGCTGTCAGTGTAATGGAGATCCACAAAAGGAATACCACAAAGTTTTTATAACCGCCCTGGTTAAATCCGTCTGCACTACGCAGCCAGTCTACACCGTCTTTTCCGATTACAAGCATAATGATTGCCGTAGAAATCAACATAACCAGCAAAGTGGCCAGAACGCTGTCCTGGAGAAAATTCAAAGACTTGGGCATCTTCTTCTTTTCGATGTCATCCTCCGGATTGCCAAGCTTCGGAGCCACCTTATATGCCACAAAGCTCATAAACATCTGCTGATGGGCAACGGTCAGGTCCGCACCGCCGGTAATCACTTTCGTCGGCTTAATCAAAGCCGTAGAACAAATGCCCCAGTAAAGAGCCGTAACTAAGGATGCGATCAGCACCGTGGCAATCATTCCGGTTCCTAAGAATCTCCATACAATATAAGTACTGATTCCGCACTGTACAATCATGGCATTTCCGGTCAGGTACACCGCACGGATCTTCGTCCATTTCCGCAGAGCAACCAATACCAGATTCATCAAGAAAGCTACTAAAAGTACATAAATGCCCCAGGTTGCACCGGTACCCTCTCCCAATATTGCATCCATCTTTTCATAACTGGCCGTCATGGTAGGATAAGTATTCAGTCCGGCTCCCTGAATGCCGGTAGCATTCTGAAGAGCAGTCAAAAGCTTTCCAAAATTAGTAATCAGAGCTCCGGATCCCATTCCCATAACAAGAATACCGATGGATGCTTTGAAAGCACCGATAATCGCTTTTCCAACTGTCTGTTTCATAGCAATATAGCCAATAAATACTACAATTGCCAGCAGCAAGAACGGCTGACCAAAAATCTGTTTTAATAACAGGTCAAGAATATAATCCATACATTCCCTCTCTTTCTCTTCTGTTCATGAATCGATTTTCAGCTTTTATCTGATATACAAAAGGCCGCATGCAAACCTCTCATATGATCATTCTTCAAAATACATTGCGTCTACATAACAATCCTGAAATTCCGGCTCCCTGGCCAGTGCCGTCTCCTGGCAAACCCGGCGTACTGCCTTAAGACGCTTTGGTGCATCTGAGTCTGTCAGGTACATTCTTGCCCCCAAAAGAGCCGTATTCCCTACGATCTCCACCCGTCCTAACAACGCTCCGGGCAATAATCCAATCCTGGAGGCCTTTCCCAGATCCATTCCGTATCCGAATCCTCCGGCCAGGAATACTCGGTCAATATCCTCCCAGTCAACTCCGTATTTATGTGCCAGTATGGTAAGCCCTGCACGAACAGCCGCCTTAGCCAGCTGCAGCTCCCGAATATCTTTCTGGGTCAAAAGAATCGGATCTCCCCCCTCTGTCTGTGCCAGAAGATATCCCTCCTTGTCATAAAGGCTTGAAAGTCTTCCCGTTTCATCCAAAAATCCATTTCTCACAAGCTCCGCAGAAGCTTCCACCAGTCCCGTTCCACAGATGCCTACGGGTGGCTTATTTCCAATGGTTTCTATATGACAGCTTCCATCTGTCCCAATCCTTACATGGCAGATAGCACCCGGGATACTGCCGCATCCGCAGTGAATATTTCCTCCCTCAAAGGCCGGCCCTGCCGCTGTGGAAGTCGTATAGATTCGTTCCCGGTTTCCAAGGGCCATCTCCCCATTGGTTCCCAAATCCAAAAAGAAGCTTACCTTTTCCCGTGTGTCAAACCCGCAAGTTAAAAGTCCGGCTGCAATATCTGCTCCCACAAAGGCGGATATCCCGGGAAGCAGGCAAACGGGCACATTGTAATCCACTCCGGCTCTTTCGATTCCTTTTCCAAGAATTTCCCCTGCTTTTCCTACAATCTCATCAATATTCACCGGGGCAAACGGCAGCCGTCCCAGGGTTTCGCAGGAATATCCCATCAAAAGGTGCCCCATCGTTGTATTCCCCGCAATGCAAATAGCCTCAAGCTGTTCTCTTGCCTCTTTACAATGCAATAGCAGCTTCTCAATTAGCTGCAGCAGATCTTCTTGAATCAACTGCCGTAATTCTTCCTTTTTCCCTGTGTTCGAAGCCTGAATTCGTGAAATCACATCCGCACCAAAGCTTCTCTGATGATTGATGGATACTGCCGTATCAATCACATTTCCATTAGACAGAGCAAGGAGCTGTGCCGCCAGAGTTGTAGTCCCCATATCAATGGCAATTCCATAGCCCTGCTTTTTTGATTCCCCAGACTTCCTGCCATTGCCTTCCTCATTTTCTCCATTTGTCAGGACCGCAAAGTCTTCTTCTCCAAAAGAAGCCTCCAGCTCGCACCCGGTCAGAGGATACGCCTTGCAGGAAAGTCTCCATCCGGACTCCAGTTCTTCCTCTGTAAAATAATCTCGATCCTCCGGGGACGGCGGCACCTGGCCATGCAAAATGCGAACCCGGCATTTTCCGCAGACTCCCCGCTTTCCGCAGACCGCACTATAATCAGGCCACACCCTCTGGAGGGTATCCAGGATGGTCTCCTCTCCCCTGTTTTCTATCAGCTCAAGAATCCCTTTTCGGTGTACCCGCAAAGTAGCCGGCTGAATCTGACGCATATTGCAGCTTCTGTTGCGGCAGGTACGACAATTATGTTCAATCTCAAAATGCTCGGCTTCATCACTGAGCAGAAATACATGGCAAATGCTTTTCACCGGATAAAACATATACCCTTCTGAAAGCCGCATACCGGGCAGTTCTTCCTCACCAATCGTTTCAAAAGCCGCTTTTTGGGTCTCCATTGGAAGATCCTGTGGAATCTCCAGGCGTCTTGCTATGCCCAGGCCCTTTTTCCTGCATTCTTCCATCACTATATGTCCCCAGCCTTTTTCCATTTCAAAAAGACAGATATCTGCCAGGGCATCCGCCAGCATTCCCTTTACGTAATCGCCCTCTTCAAAATACTTCTCAATATAGCCGCTGATCTCGTCACCTACCGTAGTAATCACATAGACGACCCTGGTTCTTTCCGGATATTCCTTTGTAGCAACCTGTCCGGAAATTTCCCCGAAAGCCATAGCACCAAAAGGATGAAGCATTCTCTGTGCCTCTTCCTTAATCTCCAGCAATTCCTCCAAAAATTCATCATGAAGAGGCGAAGCCATGGTGCAATTCAGTTTTTTCAGAATTTTCTCATTGGACAGTTCCGTTTTCAGATTCGTGAACTTCATGCTTCCCTCTCTTTTCCAACATGGCTTTTCGTGCTGCCTGAGCACAACTTACCGCATCTGAGGTATAAATGTCTGCTTCAATCTCTTTCGCAAATCGGGCATTCACCGGTGCTCCGCCTATCATCACAATGTATTTATCCCGAATTCCCCTTTGTTCCATGGCTCGTATCACTTCCTCCATGGAGGGCATGGTTGTTGTTAGCAGTGCCGACATGCAGATAATATCCGCATGTATCTCCTCTGCCGTATCCAGAAACAGATCCGCATCCGCATCGTAACCGATATCCGTCACCTCGAAACCTACGCTTCGCAGCATCATGGATACCATATGCTTTCCGATATCGTGCCAGTCTCCCCGAACCGTTCCCAATACTACTCTGCCTACAAAAGGTTCGTCCTCTGCAACCAGATGCTTCTCCAAAAGGGTAAGGCCCACATTCATTGCCCTGGATGCAACCAGAACCTCCGGCACAAACACCTCATCCATTTTAAATTTATCTCCAAGAGCCAGCATTCCGGTCAAAAGCCCTTCATTTAAGATTTTTTGCGGCTCAATTCCTTCCTCCAAAGCTTTGGAAACCAGATGTCTGATATTTTTCGCTTTTCCAAGCTGAATATTTTCTGATATATCCTGAATCAATGACATTGCAAAACTCCTCTAATTCATCCCATGCACAATGTTATTCTAGTAAATTTTTTTGTCCTTTGATGGAAATATTTTTGGAAAACTTGTATTTTTTACAGATTTTATGGTATGATTACAAAAACAGTATCCCAATTTCCAAACAAATACGTTTATGAGGGTCTGTCGCAAAATAAGACAGACCTATGGGAGGATCACTATGCAGCCATATCTTTACACCATTATTAACAGCCAGAAGCTGAAAGAAATTTTAGAATGTTTCTATTCCTGCTTAGGTCTCCCCATTCAGGCCCTGGATGAGACAGGAAATACCTTATGCGGCTTTGGTACTGCTACAGATTTCTGTATGCAATTCAAAAAATTGCTTCCCGATTCTCCAAAACATCAGAATTCCTGCAGAGATATTCATGCAAAAGCCAGCCGTCGGGCCATGGATCTGGGAGAATCTTACATCTTTTCCTGTCATGCCAACCTAAATCATATCATATATCCATTGGTAAATAAAGATGCTCTGTTTGGGGCCATTTTGGTGGGCCCTTTTCTTATGGAAGCCGCCGATTCCATGATGCTGTTGGACATTGCAAAACGCTACTCCCTATCTACGGAAAATATTTTGGATCTCTATGAATCCACGGACAGCGTTCACATCATTACTCCGGAAAAGGCTACGCAAATCAGCCGTTTGCTTGCCTACACCTTCAATCATCTTATCCCTTCCGCCAACCGGCAGATGGATGAGAACCGAAGTAAAATCGTTCAGCAGTCCCGCATCAATGAGTCCATTCAAATGTATAAATCAGAAGAGCCTTTAGAGGAATCCTCCTACCCCTATGAAAAGGAAAAACTACTGATTCGAAAGGTTAAGGAACGCAATGTCCCCGAATCCAGACGGGTATTAAATGAGCTCCTGGGATATGTGTTCTTTCAGGGCGGCAGCAACCTGAGCAGTATTCGTTCCCGTTCTATTGAGCTCTGTTCTCTTCTCTCCCGGGCTGCTATGGAGGGCGGAGCCAATACGGAGGTTGCTTTAAAGATTAGCAACAATTTTCTTCAGGACATCAATTCCACCCGCAGCCAGGAAGACCTCTGCTGGCAGCTTCAAAGAACTGTAGAGTTTTTTATTGAAAGCATGTTTATAAAAGCCTCGGACAAAAACAGTGAGGTTGTTAAAAACGCTGTCCAATTTATCTCTCAGAATTACAATCAGCCTATCACTCTGGAGGATACCGCACGCCATGTTCACCTGAATCCCTCTTATTTTTCTACCCTTTTTAAGCAATCTTTCGGGTCCTCTTTCAAGGAATATCTGAATTATATCCGCATAGAGGAAAGTAAGAATCTGCTTACAAATACAAACTACTCTATCATTGATATTGCGATTGCTGTAGGTTTTGACAATCAAAGCTATTTTTCCAAAGTATTCAAAAAGCACACTGGACTCACACCAAAGCAGTACCGAAATTAACAATTGCAATTCGTCAATTCCCCTGAAAAAATTACTATTTTTATAAAATTATTTGTAATTTTGCCGTTTTAATTCGCTATACTTATAAAAAATAGTTGAAATCACCTAATAAGCGGACAATTGTGGGGCTGTGGGAAAACCGCATTTTCCGACAGCCCCGGGAAAGGAACATTATGAACTTTCAGAATCTATATGCCGGACATTTCACTGCTCCGGAATTCAAAGAAAAGGTCGCCCAATCACGAGGTGTTATTTTGGTGTGCGGCTCCTGTGAACAGCACGGATACCATCTTCCCTTGGATACGGATAACATAATCGGCTTTGAACTGGCTCTTCGTATTGCAGATCGTTCAAAGCTTCTTGTAATGCCGCCCGTTTCTTATGGACAAGTCTGGTCCGCAAAGGGCTTTCCCGGTACCATTTCCCTTTCTGCCGATCTTCTCAAAAAACTGCTTCGTGAACTTGTTGTCAGTCTGCATCAGCAGGATATTCCCAATATTATTCTTATGAGTGGCCATAATGGAAATTATCCTTATTTAAAAGAACTGGCACGGGAACTTTTGGATGAATTCAAATGGAACAATATCTGGCATTTCCCCCTCACGTTTTCCAAAGAGGTACTTTCTCTGGCAAAATCACCACAGCCAATGGCACCCCATGCCGGAGAACTGGAAACAGCTCTTATGCTTTATCTTCACCCGGAGCTTGTAGATCTGTCAAAAGCCACCAGGGAATACCCCCAGGCACCAAAAGACTATCCCTACCGTCCCATGCATTGGAAAGAATTTGTAAAAACAGGGTCATTTGGTGATGGGGGCTTAGCCACTGCGGAATTCGGAAAGGCTCTGGCAGAAGATGTGGTTCTACGCACCTCGAATCTAATCAATCAATTGCTTTAAGGCATTCACCAACAGAACCGGTAATCTGCTTTCCGTCCACATCCCACAGGTCCTCCCATCCGGATGCTCCCGGCCAGAGGAATACCTGTCCTTTCACCAGACGGCAGCCCTTATCCGCACCGGCTATCCGCTTCATCTCTTCCTCCGTCAGCGGATCCTCCATTATGCATTTCAGGTTGCTGACATATTGCGGCTCCTTTACGGAGAAAGGAATGGGAATCTGTCCCCTCTGCACCGCCCATTTCAGGCAGACCAGTGCCGGATGAACCTGGTGAGCTTTTGCAATCTCTACAATCTCTTTCATCTGGGTATCCGCTATATCCTCCGGGGTCCGATCCCGTTCTGGTCTGGAGGGTGATCCTAAGGGACAGTATCCGATAGGACAAATTCCCTGCTCCAGTGCATAATCAAATAATTCCTGCTGCTGAAATCCCGGATGGCACTCCAGTTCCAGGGCCGCAGGGCGAATTCTGCACAGGGGCAGCACTGCCTTAAGCTTTGGAATCGTCATATTGGACATTCCGATATAGCGTACCAGTCCCATATCTACAAGCTGCTCACACTGTCTCCAGGTATCCATAAATTCTTCTATGCTAAAGGGCTTCGAATCCGGATTCCTCGCATCCCCGTCACAGCCCGGTGCATGGTAGTTGGGGAAAGGCCAGTGCACAAAATACAGATCAAGCATATCCAGGCCAAGATCCGCAAGGCTCTTTTTGCAAGACTTCACTACCTGGCGGTGGCAGTCATTCCAAACCTTGGAGGTAATGAATAATTCCTTTCTTGTTACTGCCTTTTCCTCAAACAGCTTTTTCAATACTTCGCCAATCTGATCCTCATTCTGATACACGGACGCACAGTCAATCAGACGGTATCCGCTTTTAATGGCTCCGTAAACGGCTTTTGAGACCTGCTCTCCATTGTATTTATCCGATCCAAAGGTTCCCAGGCCAATGGCCGGGATCTCCTCTCCTGTGTACAATGTTCTTTTGGGCACTCTGCCCGGATCGATTCTCTCACTCATATGCTTATCTCCTATTCCAGTTCCGTAATATCCTGTCAGTACACCCTAATCTAGATCAATTTCCAGCCACAAAAAGATGTGTCTGTAAATCGATCTGTGCACTGACAGGATATTACTGATTTAAAGTTGCTACACAACAGTACTGCCAGACTACTCAAACACAACAGCTACTTTCCCGCACTGGCCGCCGGCCATCAGTGCATATGCTTCTCCTGCTTTCTCCAACGGGAACTCATGGGTAATCAAATCCTCCGGATGAATCCCCCAGCGTACCAGACGCTCTACCAGTTCCTCCATTCTCCACAATGACGTTACCCAGGAACCGTAGATTGTCTTCTGCCCGTGCATAATATCTGGACTTGGCTCAAAGGTACACGTATTTCCCTCGCCCACCAGGGCTATCCTCCCCCACTCTCTTGTGGCCCGAATTGCAAGCTGTCTTCCCGGATCGCTGGCACTGGCGTCAATGGCACGCTCCACACCATGGCCACCCGTAACTTCAAGAATCTTTTCCAGGGTATTATCCCCCGGCTTAAACACATGATCCACAAGTCCCAGCTTCTTAGCCAGTTCCATGCGGTAATCGTTCATCTCCACGCCAATCAGCATATTGGCCCCCATGGCCTTTGCCACCATCAATGCCGCCAGTCCCACCGGCCCCAAACCAGTTACCAGTACGGCATCATTTCCGCATACGCCAATCTTCTCAATGGCCTCATACACCGTGCCAAAGCCGCAGGCCACCTGTGCTCCATCCTTATAGGTCAATTCATCCGGCAGTGCAATCAGATCTTTCTCTTCCGCCAGTATGTAGGGTGCCATTCCGCCGTTTCTCTGCCAGCCATAAGCCGCACGGTACTTGCTTTTACAGGATATAAAATACCCTCTCCGGCAGTCATTGCAGACACCGCAGCCGGAGATATGGTATACAATCACCCGATCCCCTTTTTTAAACCGCTTAAGTCCCTCTCCCTCTTCTACAATTACGCCGCAGGGTTCATGCCCTGCCACCAGTCCCGGAATATAGCCCTCCGCTCCCTTTCCCGTATGTTCCCGGTAAATACAGCGGATGTCACTGCCGCAGATGGTCGTGGCCTTTGTCTGAATCAATACCTGCCCATGTCCCGGCTTTGGCACGTCGAATTCTCTCAATTCAACCGTACTGTTTCCCGGCAAAATAGCTCCCATCATTTTTTCCATACCTTTTTACCTCCATTTTCATAAACGTTCTCTGCCCTCAGTGAGTCGAATCCCTCGCAAGCTTCAAAGAGCAGCTTTTATTTTATAAATTTATTATAGCGAATCATCTCTTTCCTGTAAGAGAAAAACCGGACATGATTCCTCTTTTTATGTCGCCTTTTCGAAGTTTTCTTGCAATTTTCACAGGAAAATGATACACTGGGGCCAAAAGAAACTGCGGGGTAAAATCTATGCGTGAACTATACACGGATTTGAATATTAAATTTTCGGTGGACGGTACGGATTTCTATGCTTTGAATATCTGCTACGAACGTTTTCTCCGGACAATGCCCAGCCATAGCCATGGAAGCGAAAGCTATGAAATCCACTATATCGCTTCCGGCTACGGACATGCAAAAATTCAGGAGGTTCTCTACGAGATTACCCCCAATACTCTGTATATCACAGGCCCGCATATCGAGCATGCCCAGGTTCCCTCTTTGGAAGATCCCATGTGTGAATACTGTGTTTATCTGAAAATGGGAAAACAGAGACTCCATAAAATGACTCCCACTCTTACGCTCTTTAAAGAAACCTCCTTTTGGTTTGGACAGGACAGGCAAAATGTGGGAATGATTATGAAACAGCTCTTTTTTGAGTTGGAAAACCAATATACCGGATATGTGACACAGGTACAGACCCTGCTCACACAGCTTATTATCTATATGGTCCGCAATTATGAAATGAAGCAGAAAGCTCTGCTGCATTTTGGCCCCTCGAATCTGGGCGATAGTAAATTTATTATTTTAGAAGAATATTTTCTGTATGAATATCAGAATCTTTCCTTGGAAGCTCTGTCGGAACGGTTGGGCTTAAGCTGCCGCCAGACAGAACGGCTTTTGAAAGAACACTATGGAAAAACGTTTCTTCAAAAAAGGACAGAAGCCAAAATGGCTGCTGCCCTCCTGCTTTTGTCTGACAAAAACCGCAGTATTTCTTCTGTCTCAGAAGCACTCGGCTATTCTTCTGCAGAGCACTTTTCCACTGCATTTAAGCGTTACTTTCATGCGTCTCCTAGGGAGTATCGGAAGCGGAGCATCTTAATCACCTTTTTCCCATAATAACGACTCAGATAATTTGATAAAGCTTTCAGGGAAACGGACGCTTCATGATCCTCCATATCTACAGATATATGCTGAAAATCTGCTTTTTCATGATCATTGAGCAGATCGCTCTTTAACAGAAAGTCATGTGCATTGTAAATGCCTTTGATAATATGGCAGATAGCTTTTCGTGCCTGTGTGAAAGAGGTCTCCTTTACATCCGCAAAGCTCACGGACAATACTGGAAAAGTTCCTTGCAGCTTGCGGAATCGTTCCTCTTTCCAGATAGAAAGTCC
This sequence comes from Candidatus Merdisoma sp. JLR.KK006, assembly GCF_036941035.1. Taxonomy (NCBI): domain Bacteria; kingdom Bacillati; phylum Bacillota; class Clostridia; order Lachnospirales; family Lachnospiraceae; genus Candidatus Merdisoma; species Candidatus Merdisoma sp. JLR.KK006. The sequence continues at coordinate 61,895 of NZ_JAYMNS010000025.1, forward strand.
CTCAAACAGCTCGGATCGTCCGGCATGATTGACGGAAAAAAACTTTTCCACCATACTCATAGTCAAAGTCTTTCCGAATCGCCTTGGCCGAGTAATCAACGTCACTTCGTCATCTGCATCCCACCATTCCCGGATAAAATCAGTTTTATCTATATAAAAGTTATTTTTCATCCTTAGCTTTTCAAAATCTTGATGTCCTATGCCTACGGTTCTCGCCATATGTTTACCTTTCCTTCCCAGTACAACGAACATTAAATTGTTGGAAATTTTACTTGCAAGTACATCGTAAATATAAACTCTTATTTAATTTTCGTTGTACTAGTAGTCCGTATCGGAAATATGCACAAGGATTTCCGGTACGGACTACTAGAATGCTGATTTGTTTTAGTATAGCGAATCCGAGATGAGATTACAATTGGATTTTCTATAAAGCTTTAACATTATCTATATTATAATTCCATTCATCTCCCCAGAAGCATAAAATTGCTATCTTTTCAACCTGATCAGACCTTTCCGGTAACACCGTTTCGCCAGCTGTTATTTCTCCTCAATTTAGTCCCATTCGGCTTTTGCATCTTTCATTTCATTTAATATATATTTTTCCAAACTATCATTCTTTACCAAATGCCTTTTATCCATTCTGTCCCAGCTTGTCACCTTTCCACTTTCATTATCAAAACAGTAAATCCATTCATCCACATTTCTAATTGCAATGTATTTGTCTGACAGACCATATCCTCTAAATCTCTGTGTTTCTCTGACCAGAGAGGAATCGCCATTTTTTCCACTTCCCAGAATTTCTACACCATATCCCACTCCTCTAGCATTTATGAAATCTCCTTACTATCAAAAAACAGCCTTTCTGCAATAGAAAGACTGTTTCTATGGTCATATTA
>NZ_JAYMNS010000026.1:0-62517 GCF_036941035.1 Candidatus Merdisoma sp. JLR.KK006
AGAAGTGGCAGATCTTGGACAGGTCATTGGCTCCGTCCTGACAGATGGCAGCCAGAAACAGCCCCTTATCCCGAAGCTTCCTGGCATACTCATTCATAACCGGATTATTTCCGGACACGGAAAAGAGAAAGACTACATCTCCCTTTTCCATCTGCCGAAGGGCCATAATCCGTTCTTCCTGCCCCTCAATCACATGCAGCAGCTTTCCGGACAAAATCAGATAATTCTTTAATATCTTGGCAACGGATTTCTGGACAGCGCCGCTTCCGTAGGCGTAAAGCCTCTTGGCCTGTTCCATCCGGTAAAATAATTCCAGACAGTCAGCCTGCTGGATGGAAGAGATGGTTCTTGAGAGATTAAAGCAATTTTCTTCAATACTTTGCCGGTTGAATCCAGGCTGGTTTAAGCTGTCCCATTTGAGAAATGCCTTGAAATCATTGTAGCCATCCATACCGATTAACTGCAGAAAACGCAGCACAGTCGTATGGGAGACTTCACAGGCATCCGCCAGTTCATGGAGGGTCATGCTTCTGCATTCCTTTTTATGCCGGCAGATATACTGCCAGATACGGTGGTCATTGGCGCTCATACGTTCGTAGTGTTCCTGAACCAAATCATCCAGTTTCATGGGAAGTCTCCTTTCGCTGATGGTAATCCAAATATTTAAAAAAGAGGATATCAATTAAAATAAAATAAGAAGTAGTGGATTCATACTGCCAATGGATGGGGGTCTCAAAATAGTTGCTCTCATCCACATAGAGATTGAAATCACATAAATGGGCAAGGGTGTTTTCACGGTTTTTTGTAATGGACATTAAAGCTGCTCCGGCAATGTGGAGCTTTCTTGCAATATCTACCAGCTTTTTATTTTCACCAGATACAGAAACCAGGATACAGAAATCGCTGCTTCCGATCATGGGAACCAGATTGTACATTTCCTGACCGCTTGGGGCATCGTAGAGCATGCGGCCGCCGCTCATAAAGATCCGCTTGAATTCTTTTTTTATGGAAGCCTGCACCATGCCTTCCCCAAAGATATAGCGCTCTTTGGCAGCGTCGAAAGCCTGAAACATGGGATCGCAGTTTTTTTCACACATGCTGTTCATAACGTTTTGATACAGTTTGCAGATGTGTGTCAGATCGTTGTGAGCAGGCGCTTTTTGGCCATCCATTTTCAAATAGAGCTTTAACTCCGCAAAGCCTTTGAATCCAAGCCTTTGAGCAAAACGCATAACAGCAGAGCGGGAGACACAGCATCGATCTGCCATCTTCTTGATTGCCATATCTTCACATTCTTTCCGGTGAGCGGAAAGATATGTCCACACTGCCCGGTCACTTTCGCTGAAATGCTTATAATTTTGATTCACCAATGCTTCAAGGCTCATAATCATATTCTCCCTCTGCCTTTGATGTGAATATCATAGCATATTTTTTTCGGTAAAGTCCACTGATTCCGTAAAATTAGGTGTCCATTACTGTTCACAGTAACGGCTGTTCTTTAGGAAAATAGGAAGTATGCGCTATGGAATGGGTTAGAGCTGCAGCTTGAACTGCATTATAAGCGAAATATGGCTGCCATAGGACAAGTCTATGGCAGCCACATGGGAATCACCGGAAAATAAATATTACATACCAAGGCGAAGCGAAACAAACAGGCAGAACATGGCAAAGACCATCAGTACAATACAGCCGGACAGATCCCGAAAGAAGTGATCTTTCCACTTTAGCCGCAGGGCTTCAAGAGGCGACATTCCTGTCATTCGATATACCAGGAACATCAGGCATCCCATAAGGAGGGCATAAACTCCGTTGCGGAGCAGAAGCTCAACAGCAAAGAGCAGCGCCAGATGTGCCATCATATAGGGGACATCTTCTTCATAGAGATGCTTTTGTGCAAAGCTCAGAAGATAGGCTGTGAAGGGCCCGGCCATGGATACCAGGAAGGTAAGGGTGATCTCGGGATTCTGCTGCAATAATTCGGACAGATTGCTTCCGCCTATAAATGCCTGCATGTATATTAATGCGATAAACGGAGCCAGTGTTAAAAGTACCTTTGCGATTGTAAACCATTTATCATATTTGTGATAATCTGTCTGGGTATTTATGTTTATTGCTTTCATTGCTGTCATGCTCCTTACCTCCTATTTTAAGTTCCGTAATATCCTATCCGTACATCCTTGTATAAATCGATTTCCAGCCGCAAATACATGCGTCTGTAAATTGATTTGTGCACGAATAGGATATTACTGATTTAAGTTGCTATGCAACAGTACTAAAGGGTAAAGTCGCTTCGACACACATGTAGTGAGAGAAACTTTCATTCGAAAGGGCACTCATGAAAGATCCTCTCGTGCATCTTTGCGACTTTCCCGGCCAGCCGTAAATCGACTGACCAGGAATAAATTTTTATTTATCTATCTGAATTATTTAAGCTCCGGCCAGTAGCCCTTGTTTGCCTCAATGAGATCGTCCAGAATCAGCTTTGCAACACGTGCGCTGGGCACAATCTTGGAAAGGGTCAATGCCTGCCACATCTTCTGGTAGCTGCCCTCTACCCATGCTTCTACAACCAGCTTTTCCACGCTTACCTGCTGCTCCATTAAGCCTTTCTGGAACTGGGGAATTGCGCCCTGGCAGATGCGCTCGTAGCCGTTGGAGCCTACGATACAGGGAATCTCTACCATTGCAGTCCGGTCAAAGTTCTCAACAGCGCCCTCGTTCGGAACAATCAGGAGGAAGCGCTCTCTTGTGTTTTCGGCAATAGCGCAGGCAAGGTCAACAATGTAGGTAGCATGTGCGTCTGCCTCAAAGCCGCAGTCCTTTGCAGTTCCCTTTTCAATAATTTCCCGGCAAGCGCCGAATACGGTCTTTTCCCGACCCTCCATAACCTCATTTGCACGGGTATGCTCCGGGTTGGAGTGCTCAACTACGTAGTCCGGATACAGGTAGTACTTAAGGTAGGTATTCGGAATAGTAGTGGGATCTACGGCGTATACGTCCTTTGCCTTTGCGAAGGTCTCTTTCCAGCTGTCGTCCACATGCTGATTAGTCTCTGCGATACCGTCTGCGAAGCCGTTTGCAGCCATATGCTTTTTGATCTCGGGCATCAGGTCATTGCCTGCATTGTCATAGATCTTGTGCCACCATCCGAAATGGTTCAGTCCGTAGTAGCCAACCTGCATCTCTTTTCTGGACTTCAGGCCAACCATGCTTGCCATCTTTTCCTCCAGATCGATAGGCATATCGCAGATGTTTAAGATCTTGGAATTGGGGCGTAAGCGTCTTGTTGCCTCAGCTACAATAGCAGCCGGGTTGGAGTAATTCAGCATCCATGCGTTGGGAGAGTATTTCTCCATGTAGTCCAGAATCTCCAGAACACCGCCGATAGAACGCATTCCGTATGCGATTCCTCCGGGCCCGCAGGTCTCCTGGCCGACAACGCCGTACTTCAAGGGGATCTTCTCGTCCTTTTCACGCATTGCGTATTTTCCTACACGGATATGCGCAAGAACGAAATCAATGCCGGTAAAAGCGGTTTCCGGATCTGTGGTATAGCCAAATTCGATATCCGGCGCATTTTCCTTAAAATAGATTTCACAAGCCTTTGCAACGATTTCCTGACGCTCTGCGTCGTTGTCATAAAACATAATCTTGTTAACCGGGAAACGATCACGCTCCTCCAACAGCATCAGGGCGATTCCTGGCGTAAAGGTACTGCCGCCTCCGGCAACTGTTACAGCAAATGATTTTTTAGACATAATAAATTCCTCCTTATTTTGAGTTCCGTAATATCTTTCCCAGTACAGCTTGGATAAATCAATTTCCAGTCACAGATGCATGTGCCTGTAAATCAATTTGTGCACTGTGAAAGATATTACTGTTTTTAAGTTTTGTAATATCCCTCTCAGTACACCTTAGTCTAAATCAATTTCCAGCCAAAAGTGCATGTGCCCGTAAATCGATTTGTGCACTGTGAGGAATATTACTGTTTTTATGATTATTTAATATTACTTACGATAGGTAATTACAGTGGTTTTTCCTGCTTTGGCATCCTTATTCGGAAGAAGCTTTACATCGGCACATTCGTCGCCGTTTGTCATAAGGATGGGAGTGTGGGTTGGATAACCCTTTTCTTTCATTAAATCCATATCAATTTCGCAGAGAAGATCGCCGGCCTTTACCGTGTCTCCCTCCTTAACCTTTGGCGTGAAGCCCTTTCCGTCTAATTCAACGGTATTGATGCCGATGTGAACGAGAAGCTCAAGTCCGTCAGGGGTGGAGATTCCATAAGCATGGAGGGTTTCCGCAATCATGGAAATGGTTCCGTCAGCGGGAGCGTAAATCTTGCCGTCTGTTACGATAACCGCTACGCCGTCCCCCAGGGCTTTGGATGCAAATACTTCATCCGGTACGTCACTTACAAGGATAACTTCGCCGTTTGCAACTGCTTTAAGTTCATGCGCCGGAAGACTTGCAGCATCTACAGCCGCTTTTTCCTCTGTCTTGGCAGCGCCCTTTTGCTCATCTGCCTGCCCCATATCCAGTACATGGGCGGAGGGATTAGCCAGAATATTTTCAAACTTCTCACGAACGCTTGGTACGGTCATGCCTACGATAACCTGCATGGCCTTGCCGTTCTTGGAAATACCATGGGTACCTACGCCCTTGAAATATGCGTCATCCTTTACCAGTGCGGCATCCTTTACATTTACACGAAGACGGGTTGCGCAGTTGGTAACATCTACAATGTTGTCGGCTCCGCCTAAGCCCTCTAAGATAAGAGCTGCCAGCATGGTCTTTTTGTCCATCTCTCCGCCGCCGGCCTGTTTTGCACGGAACTCTGCTTTGGAGTAGAACTTGGTTTCGTCTGTCTCTTCACGGCCGGGTGTCTTAAAGTCAAATTTGACAATCAGGAAACGGAAAACAACAAACCAGATTCCCATGTATACCAGACCAATAACCAGCATCAGCAGATATTCTTTCCAGTGGGAGGTCATCAGTGGTATAAAGTTCAGAGAACTCATTTCAATCAAACCGCCGGAGAATACACCTACGATTCCGAACAGGTTCATGGTTGTGGACAGGAATGCTGCCAGTATTGCATGGACAACAAACAGTGCCGGTGCCATAAACAGGAAAGTAAATTCAATAGGCTCCGTTACACCACAGACAATAGCTGTCAGTACGATGGGAACTAAGAGACCCTTTAACTGCTTTCTCTTTTCCGGCTTTGCGGTTGCATAAAAGGCAAGTGCGATACCGGGACAACCGAAGATTTTGGAAAATCCGGTTGCGGTAAATGCGGCTTCCGGGCATAGGGTCTTTAAGGAGGCTGTGGAAGCAGCCAGCGCCGGGAGCTGCGTAGCCCAGTAGGAGTAGATGCCGCCGGGACACACAAGGTTGTCGTAGTAGAACGGGCTGTACAGCAGGTGGTGCAGACCGAACGGAATCAACAAACGCTCTAAGAGGATGAATACCCAGACGCCAAGTGCGCCGCCGTTCATAACAAAGTTCTGGAAGATCTGCATACCGTGCTGGATGTTGGGCCAGATGAGAACGGATAACAGTGCAACCGGAAGCATTACGAAAAAGCCAATCATGAAGATGAAAGTGGAACCGTTAAAGGAACCCAGCCACTCCGGCAGCTCTGTGTCGAAGTATTTGTTATGTAGGTAGATAACAAGACCGGATACCAGCAGGGCTCCAAACATACCCATATCCAGGGTTTTGATGTTGGCAATCATAGTTAATCCGCTTGAACCGCCTGTCTCGGCAGCAAAATCAACGCCGAATGCTGCGCCCCACTGAGCCAGGATGGTGCTGACAAAGTAGTGGAAAGTTAAGTAAAGGACAAGGGCTTCCATACAGCAGCGGGCGGCCTGTTTTTTGGCAAGGCCGATTGGAAGACCGATTACAAACAGCAGCGGCAGCTGGTTGAACACACACCATGCGCCTTGAAGAATTACGTTCCATACGAGATACCACATGCTTGTGGGAGCAGCTAATGAACCAAGGACTGCTTCTGTGGTACATAAGGTACCGATGCCGACCATGATACCTGCAAAGGAGAAAAGCAGTACTGGTGTAAACATGGCGCCGCCGAATTTTTGGATTTTTTGCATCATTGTTACAACACACTTCCCTTCGTTTTTTATTATGTTACTCTTACCGAATCTCATTCTTCCCGGGATGATGTACATGAATGATTCCTTCTGGTAGGTTTATAGTAGCAGGTTGAAATGGGGAAAACAAGGGGAGTGGGGGAGGTTGGTAATGGGGAGAGGAAGTTGGCAATTGGTACAAAAGTTGTGAATTGTCACAGGGGGACGGACGGGTCATCCGAAAAATAAGCCGGCAGGCTTTTCCATATCCGTGTTCGGACGGTTCACGCACACTCCATATGCTCTGAACGTACATTACCCCTGAACGTTTTTGGGGTGTTAATTACTGTGGGCAATGTTCGTTCATATCATACGGAGCGTGCGTGAACAGCCGGACACTTGATATTGGAAAAGCCTGTCGGCTTATTTTCCGGATGACCCTGGTTGTGGGGGTGGAAGTGTGTTGGTTGTTTTTTGTTCTATGTTTGATTATGTATTTTGGGCGATAGTTTGTTTTGTGTGTTTTCCTTTTAGGAAAGGCTCGGAGAAGGTGTGGTTGAAGTATTCTATTAGGGGGCCCATGAAGAATGCGGTGATTAGGGTACCGATTCCGGGGAGCAGGCCGGTTAGGGTTCCGATGACGACGCAGAGGAGGTCACAGCCGATTCGGACGAAGCGGAATGGGAGCTTCCGGGTGTCGGAGATGACGATGGGGATTGCGTCGTATACGGAGACGCCCAGGTTGGAGGTCATGTAGAGGGATGATGCGAAGCACATGACCAGGACGGCTATGAATAGGTATACGATTCGTAAGGGCAGGGTAGGGGCCGGGGCAAGGCGGTTGATCACTGTGCAGGTGAAGTCTACGATGTAGCCGGTGAGGAACATATTGACCAGGGTGGCGGCGCCCATGCATTTTCTGGCTATGATGAGATCCAAAAGCAGCAAAAGAGCACTTAGGATTGTGTAGTACAAGCCGAAGGAAAGAGTTGTTTCAAAAAAGTGGCCCCAGATGCCCTGGGCGAAGCACTGGAAAGGGTCTACGCCAAAGCTGGAGCATTTGAAGAAGCCTACGGCTATGGCGCACAGGGTTACGCCGCTTGTTGTCATTAAAATACGCTTTTTAAAGTTTTCAGGAAGTTGCATTTTTTTCCTCCTCAGATCAATTATAACTTCTCGGAATCTTCAGCCTTGATTTTATAAGGCTTTCACACCCCTATCTCAAAAATCACCCACTTTTTTTGTAAAAACACTTGACGAATCGATCAAAATTTGCGGCGAAGCCGATTGATTATATTTTATTTCAATCGACTGGAGGCGATTTCTTTGTTACCTACAAATCCCGGCGGCCATGCCGCCTATCAGGATACTTTCGTATCCCGGTTTCTTAAATTCTATCCTGATCCCTTTGTGCTTCCAAAAAGCACATGGGATTATATCGTGCAGTTCTGGTATCTCGATCTTTCCCAGACTGATTCTATCATGCGGGAATGTTACTCTGTTTTTGGACCGGAACCAAGGCTCCCTTCCTGCATGCTGCATTCCTACCTGCTTGCTTTGAAACTAAAAGTGTCTTCCAGCACTGCTTCAAAACTTCTTCCCTTGCTGGAACGATGGCATTTAAAGCCTGAGAATCCCTTTTTCCTCATTTTCCGGCTTTATCATCAGCAGTTCCCGGATCATTCCGTCCACAGTGGGTTGATTGATCCCCGGCACCTGGCTCTTGCCGGTGACGGCACCCCTGTCCCTACTGCCGCACAGCAGCGGAAAAAGCGCATCTGCGATTGTAAGGAGAAAGGCTGTTCTTCCTGTAACTGCAAACGTCATTATTCCCAGCCCGACTCTAACTGGGGATGGGACTCCCACCAGGAATGCTATTTCTTCGGCTGCCACCTCTACATGTATGTGGCTTCCGATTCCTTCAGCGATCTCCCTGTGTTTCCGCTTTTAGAACGGGCCTCCCGGCATGACATGCTTTCTTTCCTGCATTCCTTTTTCACCATGAAAGCGTATCTTCCGGAATTCCAGATTGAAAAAGCTCCTTCTGGATTCTGCACACGACGCTTACGCTGTCTATGATTACTGCAGACGGGAAAATATCGTTCCTTTTATTGACCTCAACCCCGGACATACCGGATATTTCACTTATAAGGATGATTTCACTATTGATGATGATGGTGTCCCTGTCTGTAAAATGGGCTTACGCATGCATAAAGATGGATATGAAGCTGCCAAGCACCGAGCAAAATACCGGTGCCCGAAATCAAACCAGAAGCGTGGCTGCTTCTGTGAACACCCCTGTTCACCGGCGAAATATGGAAGAACCGTACACATCTTTACCGATGACAATCCAAGGTTATTTAACATACCGCCAAGGGACTCTAAAGCATGGGAAAAGGAATATGATAGAAGAACTTCCGTGGACCGCTCCAACAAGCGGGAGAAAGAGGACTATAAATTAGAAGACGGCAGGCGCCGCTCGACTAAGATGTGGTACTGCCGCCTCTACGGCATCATGATGCTCCAACACCTTGATGCCTGGGAAATGCCCTCTGTCGAAGCATTTCAAAATCATTCTTAGGTTTAGCCGCCTAATAATGATATATTAAGCGATTCCACAAGATTTTTCAAGGCATAGTCCCCGCTATGTCCAATGTTTATGTCCATTTTTCTCTAATTTCTTTTCCTGCACCATATTCAGTTGTCAGTCTTCGGTTAGAATCTCATTCATTGAGATTCCGAGAAGTTATAACTTTTGGTAACTTTATTATAAACATAATGGAGCAAAAAAAGTCAAGGTACCTAAATAAAATATGAAATATGATAGTATCGGTTATAGTAAAAGTGCTGAAAAATATTTTAATAATAGACTTGGCTTTGGTATTATGGTATACTTGCAATACACTACATAGCAGTGAATATAAAGGAAGGAGGAGGAACATGACGGATAGTGAAAAGCTGGATCTGATTTTGTCAGAACTGCAGGGTGTGAAGAATAATGTGCAGGGCTTAGAAGGCGAACAGCAGGGCATGAAGAGTGATATGCAGAGCATGAAAAGTGATATGCAGGGCATGAAGAGTGATATGCAGAGCATGAAAAGTGATATGCAGGGCATGAAGAGTGATATGCAGAGCATGAAGAGTGAACTGCAAGACATGAAAAGCGATATGCAGGGCATGAAGAGTGAGCTGCAAGACATGAAAAACAATATGCAGAAGCTGGAGCGGAAGGTTACTGGCATTGAAGTGCACCTGGAGAATGTAACGGATCGGAATATTCGATTGATTGCGGAAGGCCATTTGGATTTGAGCCGAAAGCTTGATGAGGCATTGAAAGTTGAAAATGAGAAAGAACTGCAGGGAATCCGTCTTAATATACTGGAAGATGAAATACGCAAAATAAAAGAACAATTTGCTGCAACGGCATAGCGTTTAAAATACAATAGCCAAGCGATTTTTCAAAGAGATGAAATTGATGAAAAGAGCATAACAAAAAGAAATCCTTGTAAAGCCAGTATTTTCGGGCAATACAAGGATTTTTGCTATCATAACTGTAAAACTCAGGTTATAGCACAGTTGTTTCGGAAAATGCCAGAATAATTTTTTTAAGGTACCTTGAATTTATTGGGGAAGCGGGTTAAAATAGTCAAGGCAGCTTGATGAAAGAATATGCATGGTTAAGAAGTATGAAGATTTGATATGAATAATAAGATTATTTTAAATTTTTGGGATATTAGCAATACAAAGCGCCGGATTTCGGAGGGGAAAGGAAGCCAGAAGCGGATCTAGATGCTTTTGAAAGAGAATAGGAATATTACACAGAAAGAGTTGACATAGGGAAATAAAAATGTGGAAGTATATCAGGCGGCATTTACATATTGCAGTTATTGCCGGAAGCTTTATGATTGGTGAGGTTTTGACGGATTTATTACAGCCGGGGCTCATGAGGGAGATTGTGGATGAGGGTGTTTTGGGTCTTTCTGCCGGTGGTGTGGGAAATATGACGCTTGTGTGGTCTTTGGGAATCCGAATGGCGTGTCTTGTGATTTTTGGAGGCCTGTGCAGAGCGCTGAATAACGTATTTGCGCATATGACCGGACAGAATGCTTCAGGTGCTGACGATATTTGCGTTTATGAATCCCCTTATTAATGGAATTATTTATCTGTCTGCAGCAGTTATTTTAAAGGCAGGGGATCATCAGGTTTCTGCAGGGGGGAGCTACGCCGGGAGATGTTATGGCGGCGATTACTTATACAACACAGCTTTTAACGGGAATTCTGGGACTTGCTATGCTGTTTCAGAGTATTTCCAAGGGAATTGTATCCTGGAAGCGGCTGAAAGAGATTCTGGAGAGCAGCCCGGAATTGAAAGACGGCATCTTTGAGGGCCAGATAGAAAAGAAAGGGCAGATTGGATTTTGCAATGTATCTTTTTCCTATCCAGGCAGTACGCAGACAATTTTAGAAGATATTAATTTCAAGATACACCCAGGCGAGACGCTGGCAATTATGGGTGCAACAGGCTGTGGAAAGTCCTCTCTGGTTCATTTGATTCCTCGGTTTTATGATGTGTCTGAGGGCATGGTTCTGGTGGATGGAGTGAATGTCAAAGAATATGCTCAGAAAGCTTTGAGGGAAAAATCGCCCTCGTACTGCAGAGAAGCGAGCTGTTCAGCCTTTCTATTGAGGAAAATATTGCATGGGGAAAGAAAGGAGACGGACAGGATGAGATTCAAAGGGCAGCAAAGACAGCCCAGGCTGACGGTTTTATTCGGGCAGCGGCCGCTGGTTATGACACAATGGTTGCGGAACGGGGGATGAGTCTGTCTGGCGGACAAAAGCAGCGGATTTCTATCAGCAGGGCGATTATCAGGGATGCAGAGATTCTCATATTTGATGATTCTACCAGTGCACTGGATTTAAAGATGGAAGCGGAGCATGCGGAAAATGCGGGAAAACTGTAAAGCAGCTTTTTACCTATTTTGCCCGTGAAAAGCGGATGGTACTGACTATGCCGGCTGTTGTAGTCCTTGGAACCCTCTGCGGCGTCTATGCCCCGAGTCTGCAAAGCAGAGCGGTTGATATGATTGCCGGAGCGAGGTAAGGTATTCTTACAAGTACTTTGGCCGGAATGCTGATGTTCTATTTGTTCTATTGTGCAAGTCAGCTTTTTCAGGGGATCCTAAGTGCACGAATCAGCCAGCAGATAGTTAAGCGAATGCGGGATGAGCTGTTTGGGAAGTTTATGGATCTGCCTGTTCGGTATATGGATACACATTCCCATGGGGATGTGATGAGCCGCATCACAAATGATATTGAAAATATCTCTACAACAGTTTCTCAGTCCCTGCCTTCTTTGTTTTCCGGTGTGCTGACGGTGATTGGGACTGTGGCAGTTATGGTGTTTTACTGTTGGCAGCTGGCGATTTTAAGCTTTATAACGGTTTTCCTTACCTTTCTGGCTGCTAACATTTTGTCAAAGCAGGTGCGTTAGTTTTCACGAAAGCGCCAGCGGCTTTTGAGGGAACTGAATGGCACGGCTGAGGAAATGATTTCCGGATACCGTACGGTGACGGCTTATACTCGCCAGGATGAGACAATAGAGAACTTTTGCAAAACATCGGATTCTCTGACAAAAGCAGGAATCCGCACCGATGGGTATAGTGGGGTTATGGGGCCGATTATGAACTGTATCGGCAATATTGGCTTTGTGATTATTGCCGCATTTGGAGGGTGTTTTGCTATTCATGGACGTATTTCTGTAGGCGTAATTTCTGCATTTATCGTTTATGCCAAGCAGCTTGGACGTCCTATTAATGAGCTTGCCCAGATATATGGCCAGCTTCAGACGGCTGTTGCAGGTGCGGAGCGTGTTTTTTATGTGTTGGATGAAGAGGAAGAATCTATGGAGAGGAGCCTCATAAAGGAAGAAAAAAATCCAGTGGTTTCTTTTGAGAAAGTGACTTTTTCCTATGTACCGGGGCATCCGGTTATTCAGAATTTTACCTTGACTGTTCCGTCGGGTAAGAAAGTGGCTTTAGTGGGCTCTACTGGAAGCGAAAAGACTACGATTGTGAATCTGCTTCTGCGGTTTTATCAAGAGAGGAAAGTATTATGAGCTTTATATGACACAGTATGCAGGGGGTATGACTTGATATGAGTTGTGGTTTCAGAATTATAGGACAAAAATTTTCTAAAATAAAGCCCCGATAAGGAATCAGCATGAGTTTTCTGTGCGATTCCTTTTTTGCTTATAAAAAATTTGGATTTTTGTGTGGTTTTTAGTAGATTCATATTGACTTGTGTTGGAAGAGTGCTATAATAAATTTGTAATTCAAAAACAATCCATTAGAAAATGATGGAAACAGCAACAGTTTTTCCAGTGCCAGAAGGAATTACAGGCACATGCTTTCGTGATTGGAATTCCTTCTAGGTAAGGGGTACTGGGAGAGGTGCTGCGGAACTAAAATGGAGGAAAAACCATGAATTTAGCAGAAGCAAAAGAGTATGCAAAACAAAACATTCACAACAGACCTCAGACAACCGGACGTCTGGCCGGAAAGATAGCGGTTGTTACAGGCGGTGCACAGGGATTCGGACTCGGAATTGCAACAGAGATGTATAAGGAAGGCGCCAGCGTAGTACTGGCAGATTTAAACGAAGCACAGGCGGTAGAAGCAGCCAAGGCATTAGGAGAGCGTGCTGTCGGTTTAAAGGTAGACGTATCCAGTGCGGAATCCATGGAGGCTATGGTGTGCGGTGCTGTAGAGCATTTCGGCGGGCTTGATATCTTTGTATCCAATGCAGGCGTTCTCAAAGCCGGAAGCCTGGAGGATATGGAGCCGGGAGCCTTTGAGTTTGTAACAAAGGTGAATTATATTGGATACTTTAATGCGGCAAAATATGCTTCTGCAATTATGAAAGCACAGCATGAGGCCGATGACAGCCTCTGGTTTGATATCATTCAGATTAACTCCAAATCCGGTCTGGAAGGCTCCAAGAATAACAGTGCCTACGCAGGCGGCAAGTTCGGCGGCATCGGCCTGACCCAGAGTTTTGCCCTTGAGCTGGTAGCATATCAGATTAAGGTTAATTCTATCTGCCCCGGCAACTTCTATGACGGTCCTCTGTGGTCCGACCCGGAGAGGGGACTTTTCGTACAGTACTTAAATGCAGGCAAGGTTCCGGGAGCAAAGACCGTACAGGATGTAAAAGACTACTACCTGTCCAAATCTCCCATTCATCGGGGCTGTACTCCGACAGACGTGTCCAAGGCACTGTTCTACTGTGTGGAGCAGAACTTTGAGACAGGACAGGCCGTACCGGTAACCGGCGGACAGAATATGTTGAATTAATAAAACTTACACGGCATCCTTTGAACAGTGCCCAGACGGATTTACAGACACATGTACTTAGTGGCTGGAAATTCATTTAAGTAGAGGGGGACTGTTAAAAGGATGCGGAACTTAAATATGGAGGACTTATGGATAAATTTGTAGAACGGCAGGAGGCCTTAAAGCTTTTGAACGCCCCCACCCCGGAAGAGCGTCTGGCAAACCTGGCTATCGTTCTTGGAAGTGAAAAGGAGAAGCCGGAGGTAAAGCCCCAGTTTGCCAATAATCATATACACACCATCTATTCCTTCTCGCCCTACTCTCCCACAGCAGCAGTTTACTGTGCCAGAGATGAGGGCCTGGAGACAGCAGGAATTATGGATCACGACAGCATTGCCGGTGCGGTGGAATTCCGCAAGGCAGGAAAGCTTGCAGGAATCGGAACCACCTGCGGCATGGAGTGCCGTGCAAACCTGGATGGTACTCGTATGGCAGGAAGAAAATTAAACAACCCGGACCAGGCAGGCATTGCTTACATGGCCATTCACAGCGTACCCGATTCGGGTTTTTCAAGGCTCCAGGAGGTGTTCGGGCCTCTTCGGGAAAAGAGAAATGAGCGGAACCGGAAGATGGTTGCCAACATCAATCAGTTGATGGAGCCAAAAGGAATCACTCTGGATTTTAACAAGGATGTACTGCCCATTTCCCAGTATGCAAATGGAGGTTCCGTAACCGAGCGTCATCTTTTGTGTGCTTTGAGCGAGAAGATTATTGCAAAGGCAGGAAAAGAGCAGTGTGCGGACTTTGTGGAAAAGCAGCTGGGAATCGCTCTTTCCGAGAAGCAAAGGGGACAGCTTTCCGACCCGGAGAATCCTCATTTTGTATATGATCTGCTGGGAGTTATGAAAGCGGAGCTGGTGGAGAAGATCTATATTCCGGCAACAGAGGAATGCATTTCCTTTAAGGATCTGGTAAAGCTGGCGGATGAGGTGGGAGCCATTTTATGCTATCCCTATCTGGGAGACATTACGGATTCCGTAACCGGGGACAAGAAGGCTGCCAAGTTTGAGGATGAGTTCTTGGATGAGCTTTTTGAGATGCTGAAGGAAGAAGGCGTCCATGGAGTAACCTATATGCCGGCCCGGAATACCAAGGAGCAGATGACAAGGCTTCAGAAGCTTTGCCGGGAATACCATATGACCGAGATCTCCGGCGAGGATGTAAACAGCTCCCGGCAGAGCATGATCTGCAAGCAGCTTGAGGACCCACAGTTCAAGCATTTGGTGGACGCTACCTGGAAGCTGATTGAACGGGAAAAGGTGAGTGAATAGCATGCAAATAGACAAGGATGCGATCCGGGAGATTCTGCTGGTGGCAAAGCGTCTGGACGAAAAGCAGCTCTTAAATGCGGTGGAGGGGAATATTTCCATCAAGCGTGACGGGCTTATCTATGTGACGCCCAGCGCCAGGAATAAGGCATTTCTTACAGAGGAAATGATTGCCGTTACCGATTTGGACGGCAATCAGGTGGGCGGAACCTTAAAGGCCACCTCAGAGCTTCGGCTTCATGTGCTGACTTACCGGATGCGGGAGGATATAGGCGGAATTGTCCATGCGCATCCCGCTTATCTTACGGCTCATGCGGTGTGCGGCAAGCCGGTGGAGACCAAGGCCTATCCTGAGATGATGTTTAAATACGGACGCATTGAGGTGGCAGGCTACGGAAGGCCGGGAACGGACGATATCTGCCGTGATCTGGGACCTGTTTTAAAGCACAGCAACGTGGCCCTTCTGGAAAATCACGGCGCCATTGCGGTGGGACCGGATGCCCTGGAAGCTATGAACAATATGGAAGCAGCCGAAGCCATTGCCAAGGTGCTGACCCTTTCAAAGCTTGTGGGAACGCAAAAGGATCTTCCGGAGGAGGAGTGCCGCTATCTGCTTTCCCAGCACGAGGAGCAGCAGGTTACCTTCCGTTAGACGGAGGATTTGCAGGATAAGAGAATAAATTGTGAAATGCTGTAACAGCAGCAGTTAAGTCTGCCTGCTATTAGAAAAAGAAAAATTAAGGCTTACAAAGCCAAAAAGGAGAGAAAATATGAAAACAAAAGCGTTAAGATTGTACGGAAAAGAAGATCTGCGTCTGGAGGAGTTTGAGCTTCCTGAGCTTAAGGATGATGAGATTCTGGCTAAGGTGGTATCTGACAGTATCTGCATGTCCTCCTACAAGGCAGCCATGCAGGGGGCGGATCACAAGCGTGTACCCAACGATGTGGCAGAGCATCCCACCATCATCGGACATGAGTTCTGCGGTGAGCTGGTAAAGGTAGGCTCCAAGTGGGCACATGAGTTTAAGGAGGGAGAGAAGTTCTCCATTCAGCCGGCCCTTAACTACAAGGGAAGCCTGGACGCACCGGGATATTCCTTCCAGTACATCGGCGGAGATGCCACCTACGTGGTAATTCCCAATGAGGTTATGGAGATGGGCTGTCTTCTTCACTTTGACAGCGAGAATTATTTCGGCGGTTCTCTGGCAGAGCCTCTGTCCTGCGTGGCAGGAACCTTCCATGCCATGTACCATGTAACCAGAGGAAAATACGAGCATGACATGGGCATCGTAGAGGGCGGCAAGATGGCGATCCTGGCAGGCGTAGGCCCCATGGGTCTGGCTGCCATCGACTATATCATTCACTGTGATCGCAATCCCTCTCTTTTGATTGTAACGGATATTGACGATGCACGTCTTGCCCGGGCAGAGAAGATCCTTTCCCCGGAAGAAGCGGCGAAAAAGGGAATTAAGCTGGTCTATGTGAACACAGGCAAGGTTGAAGATCAGAAGAAATGCATGATGGACTTTACGGACGGAGCCGGTTATGATGATGTTCTGTGCTTTGCTCCCGTTGCTCCGGTGGTAGAGCTGGCTGACAGCATTCTGGCTCAGGACGGCTGCCTCAACTTCTTTGCAGGCCCCTCCAACCCGGAATTCTCTGCAAAGTTCAATTTCTACAATGTACATTATTCCGGAACCCATGTAGTTGGAACCTCCGGCGGCAATACGGATGATATGAAAGAATGCCTGGCTATGATGGGGCAGGGCAAGCTTGATCCGGCTATTCTGGTTACTCATATCGGCGGCCTGGATGTTGCAAAGGATACAACCCTAAACCTGCCGAAAGTACCGGGCGGAAAGAAGCTGATTTATACTCATATTTCTCTGCCTCTTACTGCCATTGCGGATTTTGAGGAGAAGGGAAAAGAAGATCCCATGTTTGCGGAGCTTCATAAGCTGGTATCCAAGACTAACGGTCTGTGGAATACGGAAGCAGAGAAGTACCTGCTGGAGCATGCACCGGCTATCTAATGAGAGCTTTGTGCCTGACACGATAAAGTAAGAGAATGAAAGGGGCTGTCAGGAAATAAGACATCAGCCATTTCTATACCCTGTGTTCGGATAGCTTGTGTACAGACTGTCTGCTCTGTACGGACATTAAAAAGCAATATCCGTACATATCAGACAGTCTGTACACAAACAGCCGGACACTGGGTATTAGAAAAGTCTTCTGTCTTATTTCCCGACAGCCCCTTTTTCGAAACGTAGAATATTGGCGGACGTATTGCGATAGGAGCCGTGCAATTACCTTTGAGAAAGCAATACTTATCAGCTTGCCAAGGGAGATTTCACTACGGCATGCTGCCTGAGATAATCCATCCACTGCCGGTAGCCGTCTGCATACAAATGCACGCCGTCAAAAGTAAGCTCTGTTTTTAAGTACCCCTGTTCATCAAGAAAAAGCTCCCTTGCGTCAAGATAAAAATAGTTTACACCATCTGCCAATTCCGCAATCGCCACATTATGGGCATTAATATCATCATTGTTGTAGACGGCGTCCCCATCGCTCTTTTCCTTGCTAATGTGCAGATTGGCAAGCAGATAGATGACAGCATCCGGCTGTTTGTTATGGAGCATATCCAGCAATTGTACATATCGCTCCTTGAAGTTTTCTATATTCCCATATCCGCAGTCATTTAAACCTACCATCAAATAGATTTTTCCATAAATTTTCTGTTCCATTGCTTCATTCAGCAAGACCTCCCTTCCGGCATTCTGATACATGATTTTTTCTCCCATTGACCAACGGTAGGTACAAAATCCATTGTCACAATAAAAATCCGTATAGGGCAGACCGGAATAATCATACAGTCCCAGGGTTCTGGAATCACCGATAAAAGCGGCATCTGAAAAATAGGCGTCATCCGCTGTTTCATAGGGATAGCTTGTAGTTAATGCGATTTTTCCCGGGTCCGTGTAATAGGGGGATACGACACTTTTGGGATCATAAGTGACGAATTCTGTAACCCCGGCAGGTGCCTCGTCCTGCTGGCTGGATTCTGCCTGTTCCTGGGCAGCAGAGCTTTCTGCCTCCCGGATAAGGGCTTCTCTGTTCTTTTGGTATTCCTCAAGTTCCCTTGCCGCAGACTGGGCAAGCATCGTTCCCATTGCATGGAAGGAACCCGTTTGTTGGTGAATTATATGTCTCATATTGCCTGCGCCCAGGTAGAGGTACACACAGATTCCGGATACCAGCAAAAGATAAAAATAAGGATATTCTTTTATAGGTAATAATAATTTCCTGTTCATAGCTTTCCACTTCTTTACAAATTTAAAATCTAAAGTATAAAAACGGATTATTTTTTCCAATGTGTATTTGATAAATACTAAACCAGAAAATTCCAAACAGCATAAGAATCACAATTTTTTTGTTTTTATATTTGTTAAATGTTTTCATGGGCAGGGGCGTGCTGCACAAAAAGCATACGGCAAATAAGAACCAATATTCCCTCGCATAGCGAAGTAACTGTTGCGTCCCCACCAGCGCATGTCCGGCATTGCCCCCGGCCATAGCCTTTAGATATGCCAAGAGCGTTCCCAAATCAGTTTGGGCAAAGATCATCCAGGAAACAGGAATGATAAGAGCGCAATACAGATGTCCCCCAAATGGGTGACGTTCCAGATAGTCTCCCGGCCCCATTTTTTCAATCACAAGCAGCACAAAGAAAAACAGTCCCCAGAGAATAAAGTTCCAATTGGCTCCATGCCACAATCCGGTAAGGCTCCAGACAATCAGGAGGTTCCGGCAGGTTTTCAGCTTTCCGTTTCGACTGCCTCCGAAAGGTATGTATACATATTCACGAAACCATCTTGATAAAGTAATATGCCATCTCCGCCAAAAGTCCGTTGCGGATTTTGCCATGTAAGGATTATTAAAATTAATGGGGAGCTCATATCCGAAGATCCGGCCAAGCCCGATGGCCATCAGCGAATATCCCCAGAAATCAAAATAAATCTGAAAGGAATAGGAAAATGCCCCCAGCCATGCCATGGAAAGATCCAGATGGGAAGCGCCGATTCCCTGTATTGTGTTAAATAAGGTACTGATCTGGTTGGCCAAAAGAACCTTAGAGCCCAATCCAAGGGTAAACAGCTTCAGACCGTCTTCTACATTTTTCATTTGGAAGTTCGGGTTTTTAATACTTCTCTCTACTTCCCGAAACTGCACAATCGGACCGGCAACTAATTGAGGAAACATGCTTACATATAAGCCGAATTCGGAAAAACCGGAGCTTTCTTTTTGTGCACCTCGATAAACATCTATCTGGTAAGCAGTCATTTGGAAGGTATAAAAGCTGATCCCCAGAGGAAGCGCCAGATGTAAAAGCGGCAGAAGCTCTTTTCTGCAGAGTGTATTTATATTCGCTGCAATAAAATCAAAATATTTGAAAAAGAGCAGCAGCCCGAAATTCCAGAGTAACAGGATGCACAAAATCAGTTTTTTGTGACTTTTACTTTGTGCCATCCGTTTGCAGAGTGCGTAGTTAAACACAAGAGAAGCCATAAGAAGTAATACATAATACGGTTCTCCTATAGCATAAAAAACCAGACTGCCAATGAAAAGAACCCATTTTTTCTTTTTATTATTTACGGGCATATAGAGAAAGAATAGTATTGGAAGAAAAATTCCGATAAATTCTATACTTGAAAATACCACGATTGCCTCAGAACCTTTCTATTTATCATTTGCAATATTGGATACTGAAATTTTATCTAAAATGCGTTTGTTTTTCAATCTATTTCATTTTACATTTCTGCTCTAAATGCTGACATAGGCAGATAAACTCCGGATATCTTTGAAAATCACCAGCACAAAAGGCAGCAACTTTATGTACAATGCCTTTATCCTATATTCAAAAACTATACTATGAGAATAGAACATGGGGCCGTGCATGTCAATGATCATGATCACATTATGGACTTGACAAATCATGGTTACTCCTTTATAATAAATCAAAATGATAATATCTTGTTGATAATATCAAAATAAAAATATAGATAGGCAGATTGAACAGGGATGTTCATCATACCAATATGTGAGTAAGTGCTTTTTATAGAAAGAACAGCTCATTGCTTACAGGAACAAAGAGAAAAGTGAAGGATAGAAAGTAGAAGGGGGAGAAGAACTTATGATTTACAATCTGAACGACTTGAAAAAAGCCTGTGAGACAGGAGAAAACTTTAAATTCTTGTTTTTCTGGAAGCCTACGTCGGCAACAGACGGCCATATTTGCGAATCCTGTCTGGGGCAGTGGTGGGAAAGTAGGTTTCAAGTGGACGGAGTGGAATACACCTGTGCAGAGCAGTTTATGATGGCGGAAAAAGCCAGAATGTTTGGTGATAAGGAAATGCTCACAAAGATCATGGAAGCATCCCATCCCAAAGAAATGAAAGCTTACGGCCGTGCAGTAAAAGGTTTTGACAAAGCATCCTGGGACAATGCAGGTTATGAAATCGTAAAAAGAGGCAATATAGCCAAATTCACGCAGAATCCGGACCTTCTTGAATTTCTTCTCACTACCAGGAATCGTATTCTGGTAGAGGCAAGCCCCATGGACCGGATCTGGGGAATCGGTATGGGAAAAGCCAATCCGGATGCCCAGAATCCGCTGAAATGGAGAGGAACCAATCTCCTGGGCTTCGCACTGACAGAGGTACGGGATCAACTGCTGGCAGAAGGGGGAGAAGCAAAATGACTGATAAAGGAAAAGACACCTTGCAAAAGGATCACAACGGCCTGACCGAAGAAGAATTTCTGGCAGCTTATGAGCCGGGGGATTATCTGCGGCCTTCTGTGGCAACGGATATGGTGATTTTCACAGTGACCGATGCAGAGGAAGAAAATTACCGGAAGCTGGCCAGGAAAGAGCTTCGCATTCTGCTCATAAAACGAGGCGCTCACCCCTATCTTGGATCCTGGGCCCTGCCCGGCGGCTTTGTCCGCCCCACGGAGACAACCGAGGAGGCAGCCGCCCGGGAGCTTCGTGAAGAAACAGGCGTGGATAAGGTATACTTAGAGCAGCTTTATACCTTCAGCAATCCGGACCGGGACCCCAGAACGTGGGTAATGAGCTGTTCCTACATGGCTCTTATAGACAGCAGCCGGGTTCAGATAGAGGCCGGGGATGATGCGGCCCAGGCAGCCTGGTTCCAAACATCCTTCTGCAAAATCGAACAGGAGGACAGAAGAGAGCTGTGGGAGCTGACCCTTTTTCATAAGGAAACCGCACTGAGAGCCCTGATAGAGAAGGAGACGGGCAGACCCTTTTCAGAATGTAAGATTCTGGATTCCGGCGGTCTGGCCTTTGATCACGCCCGAATATTGGCCTGCGGATATGAGCGTTTGAGAGGAAAGCTAAGCTACACAGATCTGGCCCTTCATCTGATGCCGGAGTATTTTACGCTCACTCAGCTTCAGCAGGTGTACGAGGTGGTTTTGGACAGAGAATTTCCTGCGGCAGCATTTCGCAGGAAGGCGGCGCCTATGGTGACGGAGACAGATTGTTATACGGAAAATGAAGGGCATCGGCCCTCCAGACTTTACCGGAAAAACGAAGGATGAAAAATATAAGAATGCGGCTAAGCCATGCATTTATTTGAGACATTGGGAGGGAAATATGGATCGAAAAGCAATCGCAAAGGAAACCCTGGAGATTATGAAGCAGGGATACTATGAGCTGCCCGGCAAAAATGGGGCAGGCCGGAAAGAAGAGAAGAAACAGATAAAGATAAAAGAAGCCATGGAACAATCCATCCGGCGCAGCATATTGATTTCTCCGGCGGAGGGAGAGAAAATCCTTGCAAAATATGGTACATGTAAGGGATGCGGCCAGCCGGAAACAAGAGTTGAAAATATTTCCACCGTAGAAGCCATCCGCAGGCTTTATGGGGATGGAAAGACGGATATCGGCGTACTGAATTTTGCCAGTGCAAAGAATCCGGGAGGCGGTTTTCTGAACGGAGCCAAGGCACAGGAAGAAAGTCTGGCAGCCTCCGGCACGCTGTATCCAACATTAACGGCTCATGAAGAGTATTACAGAGAGAATCGGTCTCACAGCTCCATGATGTATCTGGATTACGGAATCTACTCTCCGGATGTTATCTTTTTTCGGGATGAGACGTTTCGTTTGACAGAAACACCCGTAAAAGCGTCCGTGCTGACCCTGCCGGCAGTCAATATGGGACAGGTGATTTTAAAAGGAGAAAATGTGGAAGAAGCCAAAAGGGTTATGCGCCGGAGAATGAAGCTATGTCTTGGAATCTTTGCAGAGCAGAGGGCAAAGCATCTGGTATTGGGCGCATATGGATGCGGCGTATTTCGAAACGATCCGAAGGAAGTGGCGCTCTGGTGGAGAGAGCTTCTGGAAGAGGGAATGGGACAGCATTTTATTTCTGTGTTCCATGCGGTCCTGGATCACTCCAAAAACCAGTGCTGCATAAAAGCTTTCCAGGAGTAAATGGCAGATTTATGAACAAAGTCCGCCTGCTTTGAAAGCGTAGATAGCAGAAATTATCTGTAGAATACAAATATAAAAAACTATTATCTGAAAAATATTCGAAAAATATCTGACAAAGTGTATAGTTAGTATTGAATTTTTTCTGACAAAGTAGTATATTAAACTAGCCAGAAAAATTTATGGTTTATACTACGAAGGAGGAATAGTTATGAGGTCAATACAGCAGAGAAACATTGCCCTTTGCATTATTCTGTCATTGGTTACCTGTGGAATTTACAGCTTTTATTGGTTTATATGCATGACAGATGATACCAATGCAGCAGCAAATGAGGAAGGAACATCCGGCGTGATGGCTCTTGTGTTTACTCTTATCACCTGCGGGATTTATGGCTTTTACTGGGCATATAAGCGTGGAGAATTGCTGGATAAGGCAAAGATGGACAGAGGACTTCCGGCTTCCAATGGAGGTGTGCTTTATCTGATTCTCTATATATTTGGCGGAATTATTGCCTATGCGCTGATTCAGAACGAGCTGAACAAGCTGGCAAATTAAGATGATGGATCATAGACGGCTGGGAAAAGCAGGACTGGCAGCTTTACTTCTTGTCGGATACTATGGATTTGTCAGATATACCGGAATGGGCGTACCCTGCCTGTTCCGGTTTGTTTTTCATCTGCAGTGTCCGGGGTGCGGCGTTACTCATATGCTGATGGCAATGGGGAAAGGAGATTTTTCGGGAGCCTTTCACAGCCATCCGGTTATCTTTTGCTTTGGTCCATTTCTGATATGGATTTTGGCGAAATCTCTTGGGAATTATTTATTTTCCAGGAAAACAGTTTGGAAGAAATGGGAATCCGCCGGGATGCTGGTATTTTTGGCGGCATTAATCCTCTTTGGAATCTTCCGGAATGTTTTTTGAGAGGATTCCGATAAAAAATACTTGCATATGACGGGAAAGTATGTTAGTCTTAAAATGAAGTTAGCAAAAGCTAACTTTTATAAAAAGCAATAGTTAGTATATGCTAATTAAGAGAGAGGTACGGAACATGAGTGTTGTAATAATCGGAGGGCATGATCGAATGGTTCGCCAATATCAGGATATCTGTAAAGCCTATCGCTGCAAGGCAAAAGTATTTACCCAAATGACAGGGGATTTAAAGAAACAGGTTGGCAAACCGGATCTTTTTGTACTGTTTACCAATACGGTATCTCACAAGATGGTAAAATGTGCCGTGGAGGAAGCAAAACGAAACAACATCGAAGTAGTGAGATGTCATACCAGCAGCAAAGCGGCTTTGGAGGAGATTCTTGGGAGTTATTGTTAATGATAATTATTCTCAATAAAGGTATTGACAAACAAGCTTGGTATGCTATAATATATAAAGAAAATGATAGTTATTCTCAATTAATAAACGGCAGCAAGTTGAAAAGGCGTGTGCAGAGCTAAGGAAACACCCTGCGGGTATCCCCTTATGCACAAAGGGCATGTGCAGAGCTAAGGAAACACCCTGCGGGTATCCCCTTATGCACAAAGGGCATGTGCAAATTAAGGAAAGGAGCGATCACAGATGGCACTGGCTATGATGGAAGTTGGAGAAACAAGGGAAATTAAAGAATTTCACGGAAAAGAAGAAGTAAAACGACATCTACAGGATCTGGGCTTCGTAAAAGGCGAGAAAGTACAGGTGATTGGGGAGAATCCAAGCGGTATGATTCTCTTGGTCAAGGGCGTGAGAATTGCTCTGAACCGGGGGCTGGCTTCCCAGATTATGGTTGCTTAAGTCAGATGTGGATGCAGGCATCTGCGTTTCGTACGCTGTTTGCAGAAATAATTGAGAAGCAGTAACGCCAAAAAGGTGTTGTGGAACTATATTATAGAAAGTGAGGAGAAAACATGACATTGAAGGAAATGAAGCCGGGACAGTCCGGACAGGTAATATCCATCGGTGAAAGCGGACCCTTAAAGCGGAGAATCATGGATATGGGAATCACTCCGGGCGTGGACGTAAAGGTCATTAAGGTTGCCCCCTTAGGAGATCCGGTGGAAATCAATGTGCGTGGCTATGAGCTGAGCCTGCGAAAAGAAGAGGCCGCGCGAATTGAAGTTCAGGCATAAAAAAGATATTTTTTTGACAGGGGGTTAGCCAATAATAACCCCTAAAAATAAGAACTAAAGTTAGCAGAAGCTAACAATAGAAACGAGTGGAGGAGTAAGAAATGTCATACACCATTGCGCTTGCAGGCAACCCGAACTGCGGCAAAACAACCTTATTCAATGACTTGACCGGTTCCAGACAGCGTGTAGGAAACTGGCCGGGAGTAACCGTAGACAAGAAAGAGGGAACCTATAAGAAGGACAAAGAGATCAACATTATGGATCTGCCGGGAACCTACTCCCTGTCCCCCTATTCCGCAGAGGAAATCATTGCGAGAGATTACATTGTAAAAGAAAAGCCTGACGCAGTAATAGATATTGTAGACGGAACCAGTATTGAACGTAACCTGTATCTGACTCTGCAGATTCTTGAGACAGGTGTTCCCGCCGTCATTGCCCTGAACATGATGGACGAGGTAGAGGCAAGAGGCGACCGGATCAAGGCAGAGAAGCTTTCCGAGATTTTCGGCGTGCCCGTAGTTCCCATCGTAGCCCGCAGCAACAAAGGAATTCAGGAGCTGATGGCAGAAGCGATAGAAGTGGCAAAGGGAAAGAAAACGCCCAAAAAGCTGTCTGTTTTCGATGAAAAGCTTCAGGGAGCCGTAGACGAGGCAAAGAAGCTTTTAGAAGCCGCAGGTGAGTCTGACAGCGAGTGGAAAGCCATTAAGCTTCTGGAAAATGATGAAAATGTAGCAGGACAGGTAACGGAAGATCTGAAGAAGAAAGTAGAAGAGGTTGCAGTAAAAGCCTACGGTCCGGGAGTGGATTTGGAAGCGGCCGTGGCAGATCAGCGTTACCAGTACATAGCAAAGGTGGTAAAGGATGCGGTAAAGAAAGGCTCCACGGGCCATGTGGAGACAAAATCCGACAAGCTGGATAAGATTCTCACCAACCGAATCCTAGCCCTGCCCATCTTTGCGGTGATCATGTACCTGCTGTTCGCCTGCACCAACAGCGAGAACTTTCTGTTCCTTGGAATCAACAGCCCGGGTATCTGGCTGGCAGGCGTGGTAGAATCCATCTGGGGCTGGCTGACAGACCTGGTAGCCGGACTTGTAGGAGGTGCGTCACCCTGGGTATATTCCCTGGTAGTTGACGGTATCATGGAGGGACTTGGCGCAATCCTTGGATTTATTCCGCTGGTATTGGTGCTGTACATCCTGATTTCCTTCCTGGAGGACTGCGGTTACATGGCAAGAATCGCATTTGTGCTGGATCGAATCTTCCGCCGTTTCGGATTGTCCGGACGTTCCTTTATCCCGCTGCTTCAGGGCTTCGGCTGCAGCGTTCCGGCTGTTATGGCAACCCGTACGCTGGAATCCGAGAAGGACAGAAAGATAACCACCATTCTGGCAGGCTTTATGCCCTGCGGCGCAAAGCTTCCCATTTTTGCCCTGTTCGTATCCACTCTGTTTGCGGACAGCAACCAGACCTTAGTAACCTATTCCTTATATATTTTCAGTATTGTAGTAGCGATTATTGTTTCATTGCTGTTAAATAAATTCGTATATAAGGACGGAGCCTCCAATTTTATTATGGAGCTGCCTCAGTACCGTATTCCCACCCTTAAGAGCATCCTCATCCATGGCTGGGAAAAGGTAAAAGGCTTCGCAGTGAAAGCCGGAACCGTTATCTTTGTATCCACTATCCTTATCTGGTTCCTGTCCGGCTTCAATCTCAGTTCCTTCAATGGAACAAATGCAGCCGAGAACGAGGACGGCAGCGTTATGTGCGAGATGAACGACAGCTTTATGGCTTCCATCGGAAATGTCATCGCTCCTATTTTCAAGCCCTTGGGCTTCGGTGAGTGGCGTCCGGCCGTAGGCGTGGTAACCGGATGGATTGCCAAGGAAAATGTAGTCGTAACCTTTGCACAGCTCTATGACGAGGACGTAACCGACGAATATCTGGAAGAATACTTTGCCCAGTATAGCCCGGAGGAACTGGAAGAGCTTGGTTTTGAGGGCGGCGAGTACGATGAGGAGTCTGCAGGAGATATTTATTCTGAGAGCGTACTGTTTGAGGGCGGCGATGAAAATGCTCTGCCCCATATGAAAGATGATATTAAGACAAAAGCAGCAGCCTACGCTTACATGGTATTTAATCTGCTGTGCATGCCCTGCTTTGCAGCCGTAGGCGCCATGAAGCGAGAGTTAAAGACCTGGAAGGAGACCGGCAAGGCCGTAGCCGTACAGATGGCGACCGCCTATGTAGTAGCCCTTTTGGTAAATGTAATAGGCGGATTATTTATATAATATTTGTTGGTAAAGTCGCAAAGGCGCACGAGAGGAACTTTCATGAGTGCCCTTTCGAATGAAAGTTTCTCTCATTACAGGTGTGGCGAAGCGACTTTACCCTTTAGTGCTATTGCGCAGCAATTTTTAATAGGAGAAATCCAAACAGAGGAAATTGCTCATCCGATTCATACTGGAGCATGAGTGCTCCTGCTGTAAGGAAATCTATTATCACGTAAGGGAAGAGGATCCCGCCGTGGGGATCGCCACGGTGTACCGCATGATCAAGACTTTGGAAGAAGTGGGGATCATTGACCGAAGAAACATGTACCGTATTTAAAATATTTGTGCATGGCAGCGTATTTTCGCTGCCTTGTGCTGCTGTGGAAAAATAATATATAATTATTTTAGAAGCTGAAAGCACCGATATTATAGTTAAAATTATTTGCCAAATACTATAATTGGTGATGACAGGCAAGAAAAGGAGGTATTCAAAATGGCGGATTTTATAGTACTTATCATCATAGGCGTGTGTTTGGCAGCCAGCATCGGATACACCATACGCAACAAGAAAAAAGGCGGTTCCTCCTGCGGCTGCGGCTGCTCCGGGTGCAGCGGCTCTTCCTGCTGCGGCAAAAAGGAGTGAATGATACGAAAAACTCCATTTTTAGAGATAATTTACAGATATGTCCGTTAAAATCAAAATATATCTTGTAGAGCAAAATGGAGGAAACAACATGAAAAAAACCATCAAAAAAACAGTGCTTCTGCTCAGCGCAGCCTGCCTTGTGTGTCTGGCTGTAACCGGCTGCGGAGGAAAATCAGCCTGGTCCACCCTGGACCAGGAGACGGCGGAGGCTATTGACGCAGATTTTCGGGGAAAGGTATGGAAGCTTGAGGACGGGGAGCTTTATGCAGCCAAATGTAAGGTAAAGGTCCAGGAAGACGGCTCCATAAACAGCAGCAGCCCCTCATCCAACGCCCCCCTTAAGGATTCCGATCTCATACCGGTTATCTACACGGAGGACACCAAGTTCTATGTGAGAAACATTTCCGGTGACGGAGGGGAGAGTGTGGACACGGAGGGAAGCTTTGAGGATCTGGAGCTTCATATGACCATAGATATGAAAGGAGAGTTTGGAGATGACGGATTTCATCCGTCAGAAATCCGTATGCTGCGTTTTTCCTGAAAAGAAGTCTGTCAAGCCGGAACAAACCTGTGTTATAAATCTTGTTCATGGAGAATACAATAAAAGGAAACAAAGTACAGGTTGGTTTCCCGTGAAAAAATTATATTCCATTCTGATGCTTCTTGGATTTATTTTCTGTCTCTCCATCAATACATATGGGCAGGAAGTGGAAAAGCCGGAAGGACAAACAGAGATTCCCTCTGAACTGAGACAATTATACGCCCAGTCAGCCGTGTTGATGGATGCTGACTCCGGGCGTGTTTTGTTTGAAAAAAACGGTTATGAACAAAAACCCATGGCAAGCACCACAAAGATTATGACCCTTATCGTCACGCTGGAAAATGCCAATTTAGACGAAATCGTCACCGTATCCCAGTATGCTGCAAGTATGCCTGATGTCCAGCTGGGAATTCGAAAAGGAGAGCAGTACCGCCTGGGAGATCTTCTTTACTCCCTTATGCTGGAATCCCACAACGATTCCGCCGTAGCCATCGCAGAGCATGTGGGGGGCTCCGTAGAAGGTTTTGCAGAAATGATGAATGCAAAAGCCCGGGATATCGGCTGCTTTGACACTTACTACATAACACCAAACGGCCTGGACGCCACAGACGAGGGCGGAACCCACTCCACCACCGCAGCTGACCTTGCCCGAACCTTGCGTTACTGCATCACCCAATCTCCGAAACGGGAAGAATTTCTTACCATCACCCGAACCTCATCCTACAGCTTCGGAGATGCAGAGGGGCTTAGAAGCTTCACCGTAGGCAACAAAAACGCATTCCTGACCATGATGGAGGGTGCTTTATCCGGCAAAACCGGCTTCACCAACAATGCCGGCTACTGTTACGTGGGAGCCTTGAAGCGGGAAGAACGCACATTTATCGTAGCCCTCTTAGCCTGTGGCTGGCCCAATAACCGAAGCTACAAGTGGAGCGATACCAGAAAGCTTATGAGCTACGGCCTGGAAAACTACGAGTATCGGGATGTTTGGGAGGAGACGGTTTTCCATCCTCTCCTGGTAAAAAACGGAATCCCCCAAAGCGGCAACCTGGAAGACAGCGCCTACACCGGTGTAGAATTAGCGGTCGAATCCGAAGCGGATCACTTAGAGCTTCTCCTTTCTGAAAAAGAACAGGTATCCGTAGAAACCAACTTCCCCGAAGTCCTGACAGCCCCTATTGAGCCGGGTACCATTATAGGCAGCATCCGTTATTACCTGAACGGGGAAGTTGTACAGATCTATCCTGTCGTAGCGACAGACCAGGTGGAGCCTATTACTCTTCCTTGGTGTATGAAAAAAATTATTACTATCTATTTAGTTAAAATGTTTTAGGGCTGCTCAAAAGCATGGTGCAGAAATCGTAGGCACAATGCAGTTTCCCCTTAAGGAAGCAATAGCTGCATAGAATGCAGTATAAATAAATGTTAAATTCAGGGAAATTCCTGTCAGAGTAAGAGAAATTATGAGCTGACGGGAATTTTTTTCCCTTTTGCTATAACCTTGTGATATAATGGGCGTTAGTGAAAAGAGCATGCTCAGATATTCGACGAACAGCTCATAAAAGGTGGTTTTACCATATGTTAACAGTTAAGCCCAAAGAGGCATACAGTCATGTCCTTTGACCCATGGAGGCAAAAATGGAAGCATCACAGCACAAAAATAAATTTGAAAAAAACAAAAAGCAGACGGCAGTCAAAGTTATGTGGGGCAGCATCATTGTCGGAGCGATTCTTCTTATTACAGCCGTCTGGGCATCCGCAGGCGCCCGTCTGGGAACCGGGCAGGCTGTCAAAAGGGTCAGTGAATTCTACTTGGAAGAGTTGGCTGGCCGAAGGGGACAGGTGGTTGAAGAGAAGCTTAAAAACAATTTTCAATATATGGAGAATGCCATAGGTATTTTGGAGGACACAGATCTTAAGTCTCAGGAAGCCCTGGGCCGATTTCTTGGCAGGACCAGAAGACTTTTAGGCGTGGACAAATTTGCCCTGGCAGATGGAAACGGAGTTATCTATACTCAGGACGGCGCCGTCTCGGATTTAGGTGAATACTATTTTCTGTCGGAGGAATTGACTGAGCCCATTGTCGGCATCCTGAATCCTGACGAGGATGAGAAAATGGTAGTTCAGGCAATTCCGGTGGAAGATATTTCCTTTCAGGGAGTCCCGATTTCTGTGTGCTTCATTCAGCTTGACATTGATGAAATGCTAAAGACCTTAATTCTCCAGACCAGCTATAACGAAACTTACTGCAACTTATATGACCGCAGCGGACAGCGCCTGACGGGAGGAGAGTTCGGGAATCTGACAGGGGAAAATAACCTTTTGGCGCTCCTTGGGGAAGCCGAGATAGAAGGGGAATCTGATTACGAAAAGCTGAAAAATGACTTTGCCCAGGGGCAGTACGGACAGATAATCTTCCGGTATAAGGGAATGCAGGAGGACCTCTGCTATATTCCGGTGGAAGGAACCGACTGGATGCTGACGATTCTGATCCAGGATAATGTGCTCAGCAGTCAATTCAGTTCCATCAGTTCCGGAATGATGAGGCGGGGTACAATTCAGATTATTATGACCATAAGCGTAATGCTTGTGGTGTGCATGGTTCTGCTTTATCAGTCCCGAAAGAATGCGAATATGCTTCTTGATCAGGAAAAAGCGGACAGTAACAAGATCCGTGCAGCTTATGACCAGATCCGAAGAGAGCGTGCAGCTATGGATAATATTCATGCTTCCATAGGCTCCGGAAGCTGGAGTATGGAATTTGACGAGAATGCAGAGATGGTATCCTGTGTATGGACCGATGATTTCCGGAAAATGCTGGGCTATGAAAGTGAAGAGGATTTTCCCAATAAGCTGGAATCCTGGTCCGATCTGTTACATATGGAAGATAAAGAGCGGGTAATCAAAGAATACTGGGATACCGTAAAGGATTATACAGGCGAGAAAACTTATAATGTGGAGTACCGCCTTCACACCAAGTATATGGGATGCAGATGGTTTCATGCAGCCGGCCGGCTGTCCAGGCGCGCAGACGGCTCTCCCGTTACCTTTGTGGGGCTTTTTGTTGACATTGAAGAAGAGAAAAGGATGAAAATGCAGCTGGAAAAGCAGAAGATTGATCTTGAGGATGCACTGGCTGCGGCACAGCATGCCAACAAAGCAAAGACCACCTTTCTCAACAATATGTCCCACGACATTCGGACGCCTATGAACGCCATTATCGGATTTACCTCCCTAGCGGCCGCGCATATGGACAATCCGGAGCAGGTGCAGGACTATCTTGCGAAGATTGCCACATCCAGCAACCATCTGCTGAGCCTGATTAACGATGTTCTGGATATGAGCCGCATAGAGAGCGGAAAAGTAAAGATTGAGGAAAAGGAAACCTCTCTGCCGGAGGTTATGCACGATCTGAGAACCATTGTGCAGGCGGATATCACATCCAAACAGCTGGAATTCTATATTGATACGGCCGATGTGATACATGAGCATATTTTGTGCGACAGGCTCAGATTGAATCAGATCCTTTTGAACCTTTTAAGCAATGCCATGAAGTTTACAAAGCCCGGCGGTCTTGTGGGCGTCCGCATTGTTCAGAAGGGAAATGCGCCGGATGGCTTTGCGTCCTACGAATTCCAGGTAAGAGACACCGGAATCGGAATGAGCCAGGATTTTTTGAAGCAGGTGTTTGAACCCTTTGAGCGTGAGCGGACAAGTACAGTCAGCGGCATCCAGGGAACCGGTCTTGGCATGGCAATTACGAAAAATATTGTGGATATGATGGGCGGAACCATTTCCGTGGTCAGCGAGGAAGGGAAAGGAACTACCTTTACCGTTGCTCTGCAGTTTGCCATCTCATCTGATCCCGTAAAGCAGGGAGTGATACCGCAGCTTCAGGGCCTTCGTGCACTGGTAGCGGACGATGATTTTGACACCTGCTCCAGTGTAACCAAGATGCTTTCCGTGATTGGCATGCGTCCGGACTGGACTACCTCCGGCAAAGAAGCGGTGCTTCGGGTTCAGCTTGCCGAGGAGCAGGATGACGAGTACGCCGCTTATATCATAGACTGGTTGATGCCGGATATGAATGGAATCGAAGTGGTAAGGCGCATTCGTGCCATCATCGGAGATGAAAAACCGATGATTATTCTGACTGCTTATGACTGGTCAGATATTGAGGAAGAGGCAAGAGAGGCAGGCGTAACCGCTTTCTGTTCAAAGCCTATTTTCCTGTCAGAGCTTCGGGAACTTTTGGAATCTCCATTTATGGAGAAAGAGATCGAGGAAGAGTTCCAGGAAGATAATACAATATTTGAAGGAAAACGAATTCTTCTGGTTGAGGATAATGAGCTGAATCAGGAAATTGCCGTAGAGATCCTGGAGGAAGCAGGATTCCAAATCGACGTGGCGGACGACGGAGCCGTTGCGGTAGAAAAGATAAAGGAGGCACAGCCCGGCCGGTACGATTTGATTCTGATGGACATTCAGATGCCCATTCTGAACGGATACGAGGCTGCCAGACAGATACGTGCTATTGATAATCCAAAGCTTTCCGGGCTTCCGATTATTGCCATGACAGCCAATGCCTTTGATGAGGACCGCCGTGCAGCCCTTGAAGCGGGAATGAACGGGCATATCGCAAAGCCCATTGATATTCCGGGGCTTATGGAGCTTTTGAAGGAGATTTTGAAGAGCGGCAGTTCTCTTGACTGAAATGCTGTCTTAAGAGTGAAAAGTGATAGTTACTGTGAACATCATGGGTGTGAACAGTAACAAGTGATAAGGAGAAAAAAGGATAACAAAGAAATTTATAATTGACAGTATTCCGATCCTGTGCTAGAATACAACGGTAACTTTACTATAGTACAGTGACCAATTGGTAGAGAAAAAAAGTAAAAGCCTGTGGGGGATATGAATGAACGGTATTTTGTCAAAGATTGACAGAAATAAAGGTTCGGACATGTTTTCGTACAGGGACGGGAGGATACTATGAAAAAAAGAGTTTTGAGTTTGTTATTGTGCGGCTTGATGACAGCGGCTCTGCTGGCAGGCTGCGGTTCCAAGGAGGCACCGGCATCAGATGCTCCGACAGAGACTGATGCGGAGACAGAAGCGCCGGCTGAGGATAATGAGGATGCCGGGACACCGGAAGCGGAAGATGCAGGAGAAAGTGATATGGCTTATGTGCAGGGAAAAGGCACTCTTGTAGTAGGCATCACTGATTTTGAACCAATGGATTACAAGGATGAGAACGGTGAGTGGATCGGCTTTGACGCAGATATGGCAAAGGCTTTCGGAGAGAGCCTGGGCGTTGATGTGGAGTTTATAGAGATTGACTGGGACAACAAGGTTCTGGAGCTGGACAGCAAGACCATTGACTGTGTATGGAACGGTATGACCCTGACCTCTGAAGTGACCAGTGCCATGGAGTGCTCCAAGGCATACTGCAACAATGCGCAGATTGTCATTGTTCCGGCAGATAAGGCAGACCAGTATCAGGATACGGACAGTCTGGCGGATCTGAACTTTGCCGTTGAGGCAGGCAGCGCAGGCGAGGCGGAGGTAACGGCTCTGGGCTTAAGCTGTACTCCGGTAAAGGCACAGTCCGATGCGCTTCTGGAGGTGAAGTCCGGTACTTCCGATGCGGCAGTTATCGATTCCCTGATGGCGGCAGCTATGGTAGGAGAGGGAACCGGCTATGCGGATCTGACTTATACGGTTCAGCTTAACAGCGAGGAGTATGGCGTAGGCTTCCGGAAAGGTTCCGATCTGGCAGCGGCATTGAATGATTTCTTTGTTGCAAGCTATGGGGACGGCAGCATGGCAGCATGTGCTGAGACCTACAATGTACAGGCAGCTTTGATTGAGCAGTAAAATAATTTTTCTATAAAAATGATTGCGACCGGAATCTGGCCTTAGAGGGCTGGGTTCCTGGCCGCATCTTTTGCTGTAATTTGATTTTTATCACACAGGAAAGCAGGATACATACATGGAGCAGTTTTTGGAGCAGTTTCCGATTGTAGTTCAATCGCTGAATGTTGGCTTTTTACAAACGTTAAAATTGTTTACGGTTACACTTTTGGGTGCGGTTCCCCTGGGGCTTGTGATTGCTTTTGGCTCCATGTCCCGTTTTCGTCCCTTAAGCTATTTTACGAAAATTGTGGTCTGGATTATCAGGGGAACGCCTCTGATGATTCAGCTTTTGATTATTTTTTATTTTCCGGGGCTGGTGCTTGGAAAGCAGATCTGGGGCGGCGGAGAGGCCGCACGGTTCCTGGCTTCCGCCGTGGCGTTTATTTTTAACTATGCCTGCTATTTTTCGGAGATTTACCGGGGCGGGATTCAGAGCGTTCCGGTGGGGCAGGAGGAGGCCGGACTGGTGCTTGGTATGACCAGGAGGCAGATTTTCTTCAAGGTTACGCTGCTTCAGATGATCAAGCGTATTGTTCCGCCGCTGTCCAATGAGATTATTACGTTGGTGAAGGATACTTCTCTGGCGCGTATTATTGCCCTTCAGGAAATTATCTGGGCAGGGCAGGCGTTTATGAAAGGGTCCCAGGGAATTTCCGGTCAGATCTGGCCGCTGTTTTTCACGGCGGTTTATTATCTGATTTTCAGCGGTCTGCTGACGGTGCTGCTGGGACGGCTGGAGAAAAAGCTGGATTATTTTAGGTAAGGGGGCGTATGAAAATGGCGATGTTGGAGGTAGAACACTTAAGCAAGACCTTTGAGCGCACGGAGGTGCTTAAGGATATTAATTTTTCCTTGGAAAAGGGACAGGTGGTTTCGCTGATTGGATCATCGGGAAGCGGGAAAACCACTTGTCTGCGCTGTTTGAATTTTCTGGAGCGGCCGGATACGGGGATTATCCGGGTAAATGGGGAGACGCTTTTTGATGCCAATGATCCGGTGACGACCCAGGAAGAGGCGATTCGGAAGAAGCGGCTGCATTTTGGATTGGTGTTCCAGTCTTTTAATTTGTTTCCGCAGTATACGGCCCTTGGAAATGTGATGCTGGCCAGTGAGCTTCTGGCCAAGGAGCGGCCCGATTACAAGGAGAATAAAAAGGCGATTCATGAGGAGATTGAGCACAAGGCGCAGGTGCTTCTTGTTCAGATGGGACTTGGGGATCGAATGAACAATTATCCTCATCAGCTATCCGGCGGACAGTGCCAGCGTGTGGCGATTGCAAGGGCACTTGCTTTGACACCGGATATTCTTTGTTTTGATGAGCCTACATCGGCTTTGGATCCGGAGCTGACAGGAGAAGTGCTGAAGGTCATCAAGGAACTGGCAGATCAGAAGACCACCATGATTATCGTAACTCATGAGATGGCCTTTGCCAGAGATGTGTCCAATCATGTGATTTTTATGGATGACGGACGGATTTTGGAGGAGGGAACGCCGGAAGAGGTGTTCGGGAATCCGAGAGAGCTTAGAACACAGCAATTTTTGGGACATTATATTCAATGATAGTTGAAATTCAAAATGGCAGCGGTTATACTAAGAAAGAAAATTCATTATTACAGGATAAAGGAAGGCAGGGAAAACAGCATGGAAAAGAAGGAACTTTTGTATGAGGGAAAGGCAAAGAAGGTTTACACCACGGAGGATCCGGATGTTTTAATTGTTGACTACAAGGACGATGCTACGGCATTCAACGGCTTGAAAAAGGGAACCATTCAGGGAAAGGGCGTTATCAATAACCGTATGAGCAACCATGTGTTCCAGCTTTTGGAGAAAGAGGGAATCCCCACTCACTACATCGAGGAGCTTAGTGATCGGGAAACGGCAGTGAAGAAAGTAGAGATTGTTCCTTTGGAGGTCATCATCCGAAATGTGGCAGCCGGAAGCTTTTCCAAGCGTCTCGGCGTAGAGGAGGGGACGAAGTTTGCGGCGCCTACCCTGGAGTTCAGCTATAAGAATGATGATCTGGGCGATCCCCTGATCAATGACTATTTTGCCATTGCTTTGGGACTGGCTACCAGAGAAGAGATTGACACCATTACAAAGTACGCTTTTAAGGTAAATGAAGTATACAAGGCGTATTTTGCCAATGCGGGCATTGAACTGATTGACTTTAAGATTGAATTTGGCCGCTATAAGGGGCAGATAATTCTTGCGGATGAGACTTCGCCGGATACCTGCCGTCTGTGGGACATCAATACCCATGAGAAGCTTGATAAGGACCGTTTCCGCAGGGACTTGGGAAATGTGGAAGAGGCTTACAACGAGGTATTTAAGCGTCTGGGACTGTAAAACATATTTTAAAAGATTGGAATAGGAGAATAAGATGAGCACAGACAGATATGTAAGCCCCTTATCCGAGCGCTACGCAAGCAGGGAAATGCAGTATATTTTCTCTCCGGATAAGAAGTTTCGGACATGGAGAAGACTTTGGATTGCCTTGGCGGAGACTGAGAAAGAGCTGGGATTAAATATTACACAGGAGCAGATTGACGAGCTTAGAGCCCATCAGGATGATATTAATTATGATGTGGCAAAGGCACGGGAAAGGGAAGTGCGCCACGACGTAATGTCCCATGTATATGCCTACGGACAGCAGTGTCCCAAGGCAAAGGGAATCATTCATTTGGGTGCAACCTCTTGTTATGTAGGGGATAATACGGATATTATTGTAATGACTGAGGCTTTGAAGCTGGTCCGGAAAAAGCTGGTAAATGTAATTGGGGAGCTGTCTCGTTTTGCACGAGAGTATAAGGCTCTGCCGACGCTGGCTTTTACTCATTTTCAGCCGGCGCAGCCTACTACCGTAGGAAAGAGGGCAACCCTGTGGATGCAGGAATTTTGTTTGGATCTGGAGGATCTGAACCATGTGATTTCCACCATGAAGCTCCTTGGGTCCAAGGGAACTACAGGAACTCAGGCCAGTTTTCTGGAGCTGTTTGACGGGGATCAGGAGACTATCGACAAGATCGATCCCATGATTGCAAAGAAGATGGGCTTTTCTGAGTGCTACCCGGTATCCGGACAGACCTATTCCCGCAAGGTGGATACCAGAGTGTTAAATGTTCTGGCAGGTATTGCGGCCAGCGCCCATAAGATGTCCAATGATATCCGGCTTTTGCAGCATTTAAAAGAGGTGGAGGAGCCTTTTGAGAAGTCTCAGATTGGTTCTTCTGCTATGGCATATAAGCGCAACCCCATGCGCAGTGAGCGGATTGCTTCTTTAGCCCGGTATGTGATGGCGGATGCTTTGAATCCGGCTATTACTTCCGCAACCCAGTGGTTTGAGCGGACGCTGGATGACTCGGCCAATAAGCGGTTAAGTGTTCCGGAGGGCTTTTTGGCTGTGGACGGAATTTTGGATCTGTGTCTTAATGTGGTGGATGGTCTGGTGGTATACCCCAAGGTCATCGAGAAGCGCCTTATGTCTGAGCTGCCCTTTATGGCTACGGAAAATATTATGATGGATGCGGTGAAGGCAGGCGGAGACCGTCAGGAGCTTCATGAGCGGATTCGTGAGCTTTCCATGGAAGCAGGAAAGAATGTGAAGGTAAATGGCGGCGAGAACAACCTTCTGGAGTTGATTGCAGCGGATCCGGCCTTTAATCTGTCTTTGGAGGACTTGAAGAAGACCATGGAACCTGCTCGTTACGTGGGCAGGGCGAAGGAACAGGTGGATGCGTTCCTTGGCCAGGTGGTACAGCCGATTCTGGATGAGTATAATGAGCTGCTTGGCGTAAAAGCTGAAATCAATGTTTAGAGCTGTCCTATGGTATGCCAAAGGACATCCGAATAATACACATCCCTGCGGGATACCTGCTCTTGGGTATGAATAAGAGGAAAAACGGAAAGACTTTTACATGTACAGCAGTAAAAGTCTTTTCTGTGTACGGAAAGGATGCTGCCCTGGAAATGGCAGTATCCGAAAGGGAATAGGAGAAACAAATGATATTGTCCATAATACTTTTGATTATTGGTTTTTTGCTTCTGGTAAAGGGTGCGGATTTTTTTGTGGAGGGCGCATCGGATATAGCAAGAAAGCTTGGAATTCCATCCATTGTCATCGGACTTACAATCGTCGCTCTGGGAACTTCCCTGCCGGAGCTGGCAGTAAGCGTAACGGCAGCATTAAAGGGCAGTAATGATATTGCTCTGGGCAATGTGACGGGCTCCAATATTATGAATCTTTTAGTGGTGGTGGGACTGGCGGCAGTGATTCGGCCTGTGGCCGTAAAGCGTTCTGTCTTGAGACGTGACTATGTGATGATGTTTCTTATGATCCTGCTGATGCTGGGAACTGCTGCAGAAAGCTTTTGGAACAGCGGAAATGGGGAGATTTCCAGACTGGACGGGGCAGTGCTCCTTGGAGTAACTGCAGGATATATGTGCCGCCTTATCCGCACGGCGGTCCGGGATCGGGTGGCGGAACAATTCGGTATCACACGCCCTCTTCCTGTCAGCCTTCTCTTCTGCGCAGGAGGAGCGGTAGCCATCATCGGCGGCGGTCAGATGGTGGTAAATTCCGCCACAGATCTTGCCTACCGGATTGGAATGAGCGAGTCGCTGGTAGGACTTACCATTGTAGCCATCGGAACGTCCCTGCCGGAGCTGGTAACTTCCGTGGTCGCAGCCAGAAAAGGAGAGAGTGAGATTGCCCTGGGCAATGTGCTGGGCTCCAATATCCTGAATATTGGATTTATTCTGGGAACCTCAGGTGTCATTCATCCCATTGGCGTCGGTATGGAGAATGTATGTGATATTGTGATTTTAACAGCATTGACGGCGGTGTTCTTCATCCCTCTTTGGCAAAAAGAGCAGGTAAGCCGCATAACAGGAATCTTTATGATGGGGTGCTATTTGGGATATATGGCTTATATTATTGTACGGTAGATTTTGATTTGTGAAGGAAAAGACAAAAAAACTCTTGCATTTTTCCAAAAATGTGCTACAATATAGTAGATTAAATAAGGCGGCCGAAAAGAGTGAACGAAAGTTCACTCTTTGTTTTTGAGAAGCAGCAGGGTATGACAGAATAAGAAAAGCAGCAAAAACAGAAGAACATGGCCCCGGACGGGAAAGGAAGTCTATGACAAAAAGAGAGAGTTACGAACAGAAGACAGAGGAGCTGGTACTGCCCATCATCAATGCCAACCATTTTGAACTGGTGGACGTAGAATATGTAAAAGAGGGCGGAACCTGGTACTTAAGGGCTTACATTGATAAGCCCGGCGGAATCACCGTGGACGACTGTGAGATCGTGAATCGGGCCTTAAGCGATCTTCTTGACG
Source organism: Candidatus Merdisoma sp. JLR.KK006 (assembly GCF_036941035.1). Lineage (NCBI taxonomy): Bacteria > Bacillati > Bacillota > Clostridia > Lachnospirales > Lachnospiraceae > Candidatus Merdisoma > Candidatus Merdisoma sp. JLR.KK006. The sequence goes on from NZ_JAYMNS010000026.1 coordinate 39,118, forward strand.
AAAAGGACTTTATTGACGAGTCCTACATTCTGGAGGTGAGCTCTCCGGGGCTTGGCCGTCCGCTGAAAAAAGAACGGGATTTTGAGCGAAGCCTGGGGCAGGAAGTGGAGATCCGTACCTACCGCATGGTGGATAGGCAGAAGGAATTTCGGGGAGTTTTAAAAGCATATGATAAGGATGCGGTAACAATTGTAACAGAAGAGGAAGAGGAGCAGATATTCCCAAGGGATAACATTGCGCTGATTCGGCTGGCTTTTGATTTTTAGATTGCAGCCGCAGGAGCACTCTTGGAGACGGACTGAGAGAAAGAGAATTTCCAGGAGTACTCTGCTTAAAACGAGGAGGAAAGAGAACAATGAACACAGAATTGCTGGAAGCTTTGGAGATTTTGGAAAAGGAAAAGGACATCAGCAAGGAAACCTTGCTGGAAGCCATTGAGAATTCCCTGCTTACGGCCTGCAAAAACCATTTTGGAACGGCAGACAATGTAAAAGTAAACATCGATCCCAAGACCTGCCAGTTTTCCGTACATGCGGAAAAGACTGTGGTAGAGCAGGTGGAGGACTCGGTGAAGGAGATAAGCCTTGCCAATGCAAAAATGATGGATTCTCAATATGAGCTGGGCGATGTTGTGAACGTGGAGATTAAGTCCAAGGAATTTGGCCGTATCGCCACACAGAATGCAAAGAATGTCATCCTTCAAAAGATCCGTGAGGAAGAACGCAAGGTACTGTTTAACCAGTATTACGCCAAGGAGAAGGATGTAGTAACCGGCGTAGTACAGCGTTATATCGGCAAAAATGTCAGTATTAATTTAGGCAAGGTAGACGCCATGCTTAATGAGAATGAGATGGTAAAGGGCGAGGTATTCAAACCTACTGAGCGGATCAAGGTGTATATTCTGGAAGTAAAGGATACCACCAAAGGCCCTCGGATTCTTGTTTCCAGAACCCATCCGGAGCTGGTAAAGCGCCTCTTTGAATCAGAGGTAACGGAGGTTCGGGAAGGAATCGTAGAGATTAAAGCCATTGCCAGAGAAGCGGATTACCGGACCAAAGCCAGAGAGGCTGGTCCCAGAACAAAGATTGCTGTGTGGTCCAACGATCCGGATGTGGATCCGGTAGGCGCCTGCGTGGGAATGAATGGAGCAAGAGTTAACGCCATTGTGAGCGAGCTGAGAGGCGAAAAGATTGATATTATTAATTGGAGCGAGAATCCTGCAATCTTGATTGAAAATGCCTTAAGTCCCGCCAAGGTAGTAGCGGTTTTGGCAGATCCGGAGGATAAGACAGCTAAGGTGGTGGTTCCCGACTATCAGCTGTCTCTGGCCATCGGCAAGGAAGGGCAGAACGCCCGGCTTGCGGCAAAGCTTACGGGTTTTAAGATTGATATTAAGAGCGAGACACAGGCCAAGGAGATTGAAGGATGGCTGGATGTGGACGAAGAATACGAGGAGTATGAAGACTTCGAGCATTATCAGGAAGAGCAGGCAGCTCTGGCAGCTTATCAGGAAGCCTACCCGGAAGGTGAGGAATATCCTGAGGAAGGCATGTATGCAGAAGAGTATGGAGAAGCCTACGGGGAAGAATCCGAATATTCGGAGGAGTATTCTCAGGACGCCTATGAGGAATAAAAAAATCTGCTCTCGGGCAGAGATCAGGATGTGATAGATTGAGTACAAATCGTAAAGTGCCTATGCGCCAGTGCACCGGCTGTCAGGAAATGAAAAGCAAAAAAGAAATGCTGCGTATCCTAAAGACAGCAGAGGGTGAAGTCGTACTGGACACCACAGGCCGGAAGAATGGCCGGGGAGCCTACCTGTGTTTTTCAAAAGAATGCCTGAGAAAGGCAAAGAAAAATCGTGGTTTGGAGCGCTCATTGAAAATGAACATTCCTCCGGAGGTGTACGACAGTCTGGAAAAGGAGCTGGATAAAATTGGCATGGAATAAAGCATATGGGATGATTGGCATGGCTATGAAGGCCGGTAAAGTTGTAAGCGGAGAATTTGCAACAGAAAAGGCAGTTAAGGCCGGGAAAGCAGCCCTGGTGATTGTGTCAGAGACTGCATCAGAAAACACAAAGAAAAAATTTCGCAATATGTGTGATTACTATAGAGTGCCCTTACATTTCTTCGGGGAAAAAGAAGAACTGGGGCATGCCATAGGAAAGGAATTCCGGGCTTCGCTGGCAGTATTGGACGCGGGACTGGCAAAGGCCATAGAAAAGAATTTGATCCATGAATGAAAATGCCTGTGGAATACAAACTGAATAACGGAGGTAAGTATGTCGAAAAGAGTACATGAACTTGCAAAAGAATTAGATAAGTCAAACAAAGAGATTCTCGCATTTTTAAGTGAGAAAAATATAGAGGTAAAGAGCCATATGAGCGTACTGACGGATGAGCAGGAGGGAATGGTAAAGAAAGCCTTTGCACCAAAGCAGGCTCCTGCGGCTTCGGCAAAGGAAGGGACGCCTGCAAAAGAAGCAGCACCGGCAAAGGAAGCAGCACCGGCAGCGCCGCCAAGAAAGAAAAAAATCATTGCAGTATATAACACACATAACAGCCAGACGGGAATCAAAGATCCCAGAGCAGAGCGGCGCGCGAATCAGGCCCGTTCCCAGCAGGGGCGCCCGGCAGTTCCAGGAGGCCAGGGCCGTCCTGCAGCACCGGGGCAGAATCGTCCAGCAGCCCCGGGCCAGAGAAGACCGGCCGAAGGTAAAACGGCAGTACAGGGAGGTCAGGCAAAGCCCGCAGCAGCCTCCGGCCAGGTAAAGCCGGCTGGGGCAGCGCCGGCATCGGGCCGTCCGGTATCAGGCATTGGGGTGAGCCCGTCAGGGGCAGAGCAGCCGGCTGCAAAGCCGGTGAAACCGGAAGCTGTAAAAGCTGCTGCACCAGAGACGGAACGTTCCGCCCAGCAGGCAGAGCGGCCGGCACAGCAGCCGGAACGCCGTCTGCAGCAGACAGCAGCAAAGCCTTCACAGAATGCGGGGCGTGACGGTCAAAGGTTCCAAGGTAATCAGAGCCGTGAGAATCGCAGCGGTCAGAGCCGTGACGGACAAGGGAGAGACAGCCGTGATAACCGAGGCGGTCAGAGCCGGGATGGCCAGAGAAGCTTCGGCGGCCAGGGCCGGGACAGTCGAGATAACCGGGGCGGTCAGAGCCGGGATGGCCAGAGAAGCTTCGGCGGCCAGGGCCGGGACAGTCGAGATAACCGGGGCGGCCAGGGCCGGGATGGCCAGAGAAGCTTTGGAGGCCAAGGCCGGGATAATCGCGATAACCGGGGCGGTCAGGGCCGGGACGGTCAGAGAAGCTATGGCAGCCAGGGCCGGGATGGCCGAAGCGGTCAGGGAAGAGACAGCCGCCGTTCCATGGATATTCCGGCAGCTCCCGTTGTAGAACTTCGCAAGACAGAAAACCGCAGAGCGGAGAATAAGAACCGAAATGATGACAGCAAAAAAGAGAAAAACAGCAAATTCAATGATAAATGGGGCGGTAAGCCCGGTCAGGGAAGCCGCCGGCCAAATCAGGGCGGCAATCGTCCGAACCAGAAAAACGGCAGGGGCGGCAAGGGCTCTGCGCCGGTGCGTCCGGCGGCTCCGGCACCAAAGAAGGAAGATCTTACGCCAAAGGTAATTCAGATTCCGGAGCTTATCAGCATCCACGATCTGGCAGAGCGAATGAAGATTCAGCCTTCGGTCATTATTAAGAAGCTGTTTCTGGAAGGCAAGATGGTAACGGTAAATTCCGAGCTGGATTTCGAGGCAGCCGGAGAGCTGGCCATGGAAATGAATTACGATCCCGTTCCGGAGGAAAAAGAGGATGTAATCGGAAAGATGCTGGAGGATGTAGAGGATGCAGCGGAAACCCTTGTTTCCCGGCCGCCGGTTGTGTGCGTAATGGGGCACGTTGACCACGGAAAAACCTCCCTTCTGGATGCTATCCGTGATACTCATGTGATTGACCGGGAGGCAGGCGGAATTACACAGCACATCGGAGCTTATGTGGTATCCATCAACGGACAGAAGATCACCTTCCTGGATACGCCGGGACACGAAGCATTTACAGCCATGCGTATGCGCGGAGCCAATTCCACAGATATTGCTATTCTGGTAGTAGCGGCGGACGACGGCGTCATGCCTCAGACGGTAGAGGCCATCAACCACGCCAAAGCCGCAGGCATTGAGATTATTGTAGCAATTAACAAGATTGATAAGCCCAGCGCCAACCTTGAGCGGGTAAAGCAGGAGCTGGTAGAGCATGAACTGATTCCCGAGGATTGGGGCGGAAGCACTATTTTCGTACCCGTATCTGCTCATACTCATGAAGGCTTAGATAACCTTCTGGAAATGATCCTTCTGACGGCCGAGGTGCTGGAGCTGAAAGCGAACCCCAACCGCAGGGCAAGAGGTCTGGTGATTGAGGCAGAGCTTGACAAAGGAAAGGGCCCGGTTGCAACTGTTTTGGTGCAGAAGGGAACCCTTCATGTGGGAGATCACATTGCAGTGGGATCCTGCCACGGCAAGGTTCGTGCCATGATGGATGACAACGGCCGCCGGGTGAAGGAGGCAGGCCCCTCCAAGCCGGTTGAGATTCTGGGACTGAATGATGTGCCGGGAGCAGGAGAGATCTTCGTATCTCCGGAGACAGACAAGGAAGCAAGAGCCTTTGCGGAAACCTATGTGAAGGAAAGCAGAGAGCGGCTTCTGGAGGATACAAAGCTTAAGATGTCTCTGGACGATCTGTATTCTCAGATCCAGTCCGGCAACTTAAAGGAGCTGAACATCATCGTAAAAGCAGACGTGCAGGGTTCCGTGGAGGCCGTAAAGCAAAGTCTCTTAAAGCTTTCCAACGAGGAGGTTGTGGTAAAGATTATCCACGGCGGAGTAGGAGCAATCAACGAGTCCGACGTAAGTCTGGCTTCTGCGTCCAATGCCATTATCATCGGCTTCAATGTAAGGCCGGATGCGACGGCGAAGGAGACGGCGGAGAGAGAAAAGGTCGATCTGCGGCTGTACCGCGTAATTTACGATGCAATCAATGATGTAGAGACGGCCATGAAGGGAATGCTGGATCCGGTATTCGAGGAGAAGGTTCTGGGCCATGCAGAGGTACGCCAGATCTTCAAGGCATCCGGCGTGGGCAATATTGCCGGTTCCTATGTATTGGACGGCGTATTCCAGAGAGGCTGCAAGTGCCGGATTACAAGAGAGGGAGAGCAGATCTTTGACGGCGATTTGGCATCCTTACGAAGATTCAAAGATGATGTGAAGGAAGTAAAGACAGGCTACGAGTGCGGTCTGGTCTTTGAAAAGTTTAATGATATTCAGGAGCTGGATATTGTGGAAGCCTATACCATGGTAGAGGTGCCCAGATAGGCTGCATTGGCATGCCGGCAACTGATTTGAGGGGTAAATGGATATGCAGGCATATCCGCTTGCCCCAGGGAGATAGAAATGAGAAAAAACAGTATCAAAAATACAAGAATTAATGGAGAGGTCAAAAGAGAACTGAGCAATATCATCCGGGGCGAGATTAAGGATCCCCGGATCCACCCTATGACCACGGTGGTGGAGGTGGAGGTGGCACCTGATTTGAAGAGTGCCAAAGCATATATCAGCGTTCTGGGAGATGAGCAGGAGCAGCAGGATACACTGGCAGGATTAAAGAGTGCAGAAGGCTATATCCGCCGTGCGCTGGCCAAATCCATCAATCTGCGCAATACACCGGAGATTCGTTTTATTCTGGATCAGTCCATTGAGTACGGTGTGAATATGTCCAAATTCATTGACCAGGTGAACCGGAAAGAGGATCAAGAATAATGAGTTTGGAAGAGAACTTTTAAATCTGCCTAGATGACGCATCAAGTGCGGCAGAAGGAGGAAAAAATGATCAAACTGGCGAATGAACTTAAACAGGTAAAAAGTGTTGCAATTGCAGGGCATGTAAGGCCTGACGGGGACTGTACCGGTTCCTGTCTGGCCGTGTACGGCTACATACGGGAGAACTTTCCGGAGATTGAGGTGACAGTTTATCTGGAGTCCGTCAATCCGGCGTTTGCACTCTTGTGTGGGGGAGAAGACATAGAGACAGACTATACAGAAGACAGGCAGTACGACATCTTCCTTTCCCTGGACGCAAGCGACAAGGAGCGTCTGGGAGCGGCTCTTAAGTATTTTGAGACAGCCGGCCGGAGAATCTGCATAGACCATCACATTACCAATCAGGGATTTGCAGATGAAAACTGCATTGATCCAAAGGCAAGCTCCACGGCAGAACTCGTTTTCGGCACAATGGAAGAAGAGAAGATATCCCAAAATACAGCAGAAGCTCTATATATGGGCATTATCCACGACACGGGGATTTTCCAGTATTCCAATACCACGCAAAAAACCATGGAGATCGCAGGAAAGCTGATCGCCAAAGGTATTGATTTTTCCCGGATTATAGACGAGACTTTTTATCAGAAAACGTATATTCAGAATCAGGTTTTAGGCCGGGCGCTGATGGAGAGCATATTGCTTTTAGACGGAAAAGTGATTATGGGAAGAATGCGCCAGAAGGACATGGAGTTTTATGGAGTAGGGCCCAAGGATCTGGAGGGTATTGTGAACCAGCTTCGGGTGACAAAGGGTGTTCAGGTGGCGATTTTCCTTCATGAAACAGGAAATCAGGAGTATAAGGTAAGCCTGCGCTCCAACGGGCCTATAGATGTAAGTCAGGTCTGCACCTACTTTGGAGGCGGCGGCCATGTAAAAGCTGCTGGCTGTACCATGCACGGGACCCTTCATGACGTAGTCAACAATCTGACTTTACATATTGAACAGCAGCTTTTACAGGCTGAGTAAATGGCAGCCTGTGAAATACCAATAGCATTACAGCGAAAAATGCAGACAGGAAGTATCCGAAATGAACGGAATTCTCAATATTTATAAAGAAGCAGGCTTTACCTCCCATGATGTGGTGGCGAAGCTCCGCGGAATTCTAAAACAGAAAAAAATAGGACATACAGGAACTCTCGATCCCGATGCGGAGGGAGTTCTTCCTGTATGTGTGGGAAATGCCACAAAGCTCTGCGGAATGCTGACGGAAAAAGAAAAAACCTACCAGGCAGTTCTGCTGCTGGGACAGGAGACAGACACGCAGGATCTCTCCGGAAAAGTTTTACACAAGTCGGAGATAACAGTAAGCGGGGAAGCAGTACGGGATGCCATTCTTTCTTTTCAGGGAAGTTACGATCAGGTGCCGCCCATGTACTCAGCTTTGAAAGTAAACGGGAAGAAGCTGTATGAATTGGCAAGAGAGGGGAAAGAGATAGAACGAAAGTCCAGAAAAGTAACCTTGCATGAAATTTCTATTTCCCGGATAGAACTGCCGGAAGCTTCTTTTACAGTGACTTGCTCCAGTGGAACTTATATACGAACTCTCTGCCATGATATCGGAGGGAAATTAGGCTGCGGCGGCTGTATGAAAAGCCTTCTCCGCACCCGTGTGGATCGGTTTCGCATAGAAGACAGTCTGCGTCTTTCTCAAATAGAGGAAAAAATGGCAGCAGGCAGGATTTCCGAATGCCTGATTCCTGTAGACAAAATGTTTGAACAGTATCCCCGGGTTCAGATGAAAGAAGCGGGGGATCGGCTGGTTTATAACGGCAATCCCTTTGAATTGTCCATTGCCGTTGACGTTTCGGCGGCAGGAACAGACGCTTCGCCTGTCTGCGTCTACGATTCCAAAGGAGTTTTTGTGGGAATCTATCAGTATGAGCAGAAGATGTTCCGTCCGGTGAAGATGTTTCTATAAGTGATATAAAGTAAGGGTAACAGCCATGAAAATAATCAAAAACACAACAAAATTTCAGATAGCAGAGCCTACAGCCATTTCTCTTGGAAAATTTGACGGACTGCATCAGGGACATCACCTTCTGGTAGAGCGCATTTTAAAAAAGAAAAAAGAGGGACTTGCCTCATTGATTTTTACTTTTGATTTCGGAGAACGGCCGGCACTGACCCTTCCGGAAGAACGCAGAGAGCTTTTGCGCCGGGAACATCTGGATTATCTGGTGGAATGTCCATTTACCCCAGAGCTTTCCCATATGGAGCCGGAGGAATTTGTACAGGAAGTACTGAAAAAACGTCTCCATGCAAAATATCTGGCAGTAGGAACCGATTTTCGTTTCGGCTATCAGCGCAGGGGCGATTACCATCTGCTACAGCAGATGAGTGAGTCCTGCGGCTTTCAGGTGGAAGTAGTAGAAAAAGCCTGCTGGCAGGGCCGGGAAATCAGCAGCACCTTCATCCGGGAAGAACTGGAGCAGGGGCATATGGAGCTGGTAAACCAGCTTCTGGGCTATGCCTACTCCGTCACAGGAGAAGTCCTCCATGGCAGGCAGATCGGAAGAACCTTAGGGATGCCCACCACGAACCTGCTTCCGAGAGAACAGAAGCTCCTTCCGCCCAACGGCGTCTATGCCACTCGGACAATCATTGCCGGAGAAACCTTTGAGGGAATCACCAACATCGGCTACAAACCCACAGTAGGGGGAGAGACCAAGAGAGGTGTAGAAACCTACCTGTTTGATCTGGATCGAAACCTGTACGGAGAAATCATACAAGTACAATTTTATGGCTATGAGCGCCCGGAACGCAGATTTCCCACATTAGAAGCCCTGAAAGCCCAGATAGAGTCCGACGTGGCCTGGGGACGGGAATTCTTCAGTTGATGCATAAGTTCCATAAGTTCCATAAGTTCTATAATTTTACTTGCACGATCTATGAATTTATATTAAAGTATATATGAAGAATTTATGAAGTTCGCAAAACAGTCACTGGTTTATTGGCTAAAAGCCTGTAAATAACAGTAATTCTCAGGAAAAAACAAGTAAAATGCAAAGGAGAAAGCCATGGATTATTCAATCATTCTGGGACTGATCGGAGGCTTAGGCCTGTTTCTCTATGGAATGAAGCTCATGAGTGACGGTCTGGAAAAAGCGGCAGGAGCAAAGCTGAGAGGAATTCTGGAATTTTTTACCAAGAACCGCTTTGTAGGAATGCTGGTAGGTATTGTATTCTGTGCAGTGATTCAATCCTCCAGCGCTACTACGGTCATGGTAGTCAGCTTCGTAAACTCAGGCCTGATGACATTATATCAGGCAGCCGGCGTGATCATGGGCGCCAACATTGGTACCACCATTACTTCCCAGTTGGTAGCCTTCAATCTTTCCGAGATTGCCCCGGTATTTCTTATGGCAGGCGTGATCATGGTTATGTTCTGCAAGAAGCCTATGGTTAAGAAGATTGGCGAGGTAGTTTTAGGCTTCGGCGTGCTGTTTATGGGGCTGAGCGGAATGTCCGGCAGCATGTCTTCCCTTCACGATTCCCCTTTGATTGTAAATGCTCTTGGTTCTTTGTCTAACCCGATTCTGGCTGTCTTTATGGGATTTTTGGTGACAGCGATCGTACAGAGCTCTTCCGTAACGGTCAGTATTGTGCTTTTGATGGCACAGCAGGGATTGTTGGAGCTTGGCATCTGTTTCTATATTATTCTTGGTTGTAACATCGGCGCCTGTACTTCAGCCCTTCTTGCCGGTTTAAGCGGAAAGAAGGATGCAAAGAGGGCATCGCTGATTCATTTCCTGTTTAATGTATTTGGAACTATTTTAATGGTAATTGTTCTGGCTTTTGCATCCAGATGGCTGGAAGGTTTCTTTATGCAGATTTCCGGTGGAAATATCGGACGTGCGGTGGCGAATGCCCACACTATCTTCAAGATTTTCCAGGTAATTGTGCTGTTCCCCCTTTCGGGAATGATTGTAAAACTGACCTATCTTCTGGTTTCCGGAGACGAGAGCGGCGACGAGAAGGACTTCGAACTGGTATACATTGGAGCAAAGAATGTATTTTCTCCGGCTACGGCAGTGGTAGAAGTGACCAAGGAATTGGAGCGTATGGGACAGCTTGCCTATAACAACCTGAACCGCGCCATGAATGCCCTGATTACCCTGGATGAGGAGGACATAGAAGAAGTATATCATGTGGAGGAAAATATCAATTTCCTGAACCATGCGATTACGGATTATCTGGTAAAGATTAACCAGTCCACCCTGCCTGTGGATGATGCCAAGAGCATCGGCGGCCTGTTCCATGTGGTGAATGATATTGAACGTATCGGTGACCATGCGGAGAATGTGGCGGATTCGGCAAAGCAGCGGATTGAGAAAAATATAAACTTCAGCAAAGAGGCCCAGCATGAGTTAGGTGAGATGATGGAGCTGGTGAATAAGATTCTTCAATACTCTTTGGATACCTTTTCTCATAACAATCGGGAGCATGTGGAGGAGATTTCCCAGATTGAGAATCAGGTGGATATTCTGGAAAAGCAGCTTCAGCAGTCTCATGTGGATCGCCTGACCAGAAATGAGTGTACGCCTGCGTCGGGCATGATTTTCTCGGATATCTGTTCCGGGTTGGAGCGTGTTGCGGACCATGCCACCAACATTGCATTTGCGATTTTGGATGAATAATTGCAGATAGAGGCAAGACTGTTGCAGAGATAAAGGAAACTGTTTTCTCTCTGCGGCAGTCTTATTTGTGTACCGAAAGGTTATAGGGGATATGTTTTTAAAGCTTTTTTATTATCTGATTGCAGCGCCTGTGCTATTGCTGCTTCGCATTTTTTTCTGGCCTTTTAAAATGTTGTTTCGGTTTATAGGATGGCTGTTTCGGAAGACAGGAGAGAACCGCCGGTTCCGAAAAACAGATTTTGACAGAATGGATGGCTGGGAATTTGAGGAATATATTGCGGAGCTTTTGGTGCGGAATGGTTTTTCGCATGTGGAGGTAACAAAGGGAAGCGGCGATCAGGGCGTGGATATTCTGGCAGACAAAGACGGAGTATCCTATGCAGTGCAATGTAAACATTATACAGGAAAAATTTCCAACAAAGCGGTCCAGGAGGCTTATGCAGGCGCAAGCTTTTATGGCTGTGAGATTCCGGTAGTTCTGACGAACAGTTATTTCTTTCCTTCGGCGCTGGAGCTGGGAGATGAGATTGGGGTAGAACTCTGGGATCGTGAGGAGTTGAAGCATCTGATTCGTACAGCAAGGCGGAAGATCTAGCATCGTGAGAATTATTGCTGAATTGTAACAAAAACAGGCTTGACAAATTTCTATAATTTCGATATCATGTAATAGAAATTTAACAAATTCGTAATAAATTATGAAATAAATGGAGGCATTTATGTATAGAAGCAGAAGAACAGCAGGATTTGTATTGGGAGCGGTATTGATGGCGGCAACTGGTATCAATGCAAATGCTGCAGACCTTGGAGAAAGCCTGAGTGAAGGAATCGCAGCTAATTTTGATCAGACTAAAAACACGGAGGAAGAAACAAAGGCAACTGCTGAGGTTGTTTGGACGGGTACGCCTCTGGAGGGGTATGTGAATATCGGAATTGCCAATGTGGAGGATAATCTTAACATTCGGTCCGAGGCAAACACAGACAGTAAGCTGGTTGGTAAGCTCAGGAAAGATTCCGCATGTGAGATCCTTGGGACTGAGGGCGAATGGGCTCACATTGTATCTGGTGAAGTGGAAGGCTATGTAAAGGCAGAGTATTTATATACCGGTGAAGAAGCTGTGAATCTGGCGTTTCAGTTGGGACAGACGGTAGCCAAGGTAGATGCGGATGCTCTTTATGTTCGGATGGAGCCCAGCACGGAGGCAGACTTTTGGACAATGATTCCAAAGGGTGAGGAGTTGGCCGTGATTGAGGAACAAGGTGATTGGATTAAGGTGGATATTGACGGTGAAGAAGGCTATGTGGCTGCTGAATATGTGAATGTAACCAGTGAGCTTAAGACGGCGCTTACAATTACAGAGGCTTTGTATGGCGAGGGCGTTACGGATGTGCGGATTTCTATCTGTGAGTTTGCAAAGCAGTATGTAGGCAATCGCTATGTATGGGGAGGCACCAGCCTGACTAAGGGTGCAGATTGTTCCGGATTTACCATGTCGGTATATCGGAACTTTGGAATTTCCCTGCCGCATTCCTCTAGGGCACAGGCTGGCTGTGGTACGAAGATTAGTGTGAGTGAGGCGAAGCCTGGGGATTTGATTTTTTATGGGAATGGGCGGCGGATAAATCATGTGGCTATGTGCATTGGAAATGGTCAGGTAGTGCATGCTAGTAATTCTAGGACTGGGATTATTATTTCGAATATGTATTACCGGAGTCCGGTGAGTGCGGCGCGGATTATTAATGATTAGGTTTGATATATAATTGCATGAGAGAAAGAGCTGTATTCGATGGGATATGGCTCTTTTTTTCATTAGGAAAGGCTTTAGCAGTTCCTTGCGTGTAGAAGGATTTATTTTTTGGTATTTTTTGTGTAAAAGCTTCTTGACTGTTCCCTTGGGGGAGGGCTTATGATTCAGATGGAGGTGAGAAATATGCTAATTCATGAAGTGAGTAAGTGTACGAATTTGACGAAGAAGGCTATTGAATATTACATGGAGAAGGGATTGGTTGCTCCGATTTTGCAGGAAAATGGATATCGAGATTTTAGGAGAGAGGATGTGGAGATATTAAAGAGAATTGGGGTTTTGCGCAAACTTGGCATTGGCATGGAGGATATTCGTGAGATTTTGCAAGATGATACGGGTGAGGTGCTGCGAAAGGTGTCTATTCGAAAGGAGCTAGAGGCTTTGAGAAATGTGAAAAGGGATGCATTGATTCGGAACCTGGGAGAGGGCAGGTCTTATGCGGAGATTGAGGGGGAGCTTCGGACTTTGGAGATGCAGGAAACGATTGGAGAAAGGCTGCTTGATGCTTTTCCTGGATTTTTTGGAAGGTTTGTCTGTATGCATTTTTCTGGTTTTTTAAATGAACCGGCAAAGACAGAGGAGCAGCAGGAGGCTTATGAAAAGGTTTTGTCTTTTTTAGATGGTATGCCATCCGTTCCTGTGCCGGAGGATGTGGCAAAGGCTATGGAGGAGGGGACAAAGAGCCTTGGTGTAGAGCATATTGGGGAGATGTTTGACAAAGTTAAGCAGTCCATTGAGGAGCCGGAGGCTTTTCTTGCAAGAAACAGGGAGACGATTGAAGGGTATCTGGCTTATAGGCAGTCGGAAGAATATCGAAATTCTGCTGCTGGGAGATGGATGGAGTGTATGAGAGAATTTCAGGAGGCTAGTGGTTACACGGAGGTGTTTCTACCGGCTATGAAGCAGCTTAGTCCTTCTTATAGCGAATATTGTAAACGGATGGAGGAGGCTAATCAGAAGTTTTTGGAGCGTTATCCGGGGATGGAAGGATTATAAAGGTATACCACATTATAAGATTCTGTGAAAAATTTGTAATGTTTGAACCAATATTTTTATAATAGATTGGTCTCTTAAAGTGTGACATACATTTATTACTTACATAAGAACTATTTTTATAGAGCTTACTGATATAGCCAATGTCATAAAGTTAAACTTTATAAGCTTATGAAGGCTTCGGGTAAGAACCGCCACCCCTATCCGGGGCGTCCCTCCTCCCCTGCGCCGGTAATTTTCCGAAGATTAACTTAATGACATTGCGGATATAGCATTGCGTTAAATATACATGTAGAAAATGGCCAAAACGGGATAGAAAAGGATCTTCTTACGAAATACGGGCAAGAGGATCTTTTTTGTGCTTCCGCATAAGAAACAGATATCCAAATCCAGCCAGATCTGCCAGTATCCATCCAATCGGCACGGACCACCAGATGCCCGCAACCCCGATTGCTGGAATGCCGGACAGTACATAAGCTAAAAGCACTCGTGTCCCTAGAGAAATTCCTGTGAGTACCACAGACATGCCGGGACGCTCCACTGCACGGTAGAAGCCATAGAGTAAAAACAGACAGCCAATGCCAAAGTAGAAGGAGCCTTCAATATGCAGATACTGGATACCAATTGCCAGAATCTCTGTTTCTGAGGGCTTGACAAAGAGCAGCATCAAAGGCCGGGCAAGAACAAAGACGCATGTGCTGATTATCAGACAGAAAGCAACAGAGCAAAAGACGGCGCTTTTCATTCCAGCCCGAATGCGCTCTGATTTTTTTGCTCCAAAGTTCTGGGCGGTAAAGGTGGAAAATGCATTTCCAAAATCCTGTACCGGCATATAAGCGAAGGAATCAATCTTCACTGCAGCGGCAAATGCCGCCATAACTGCCGGGCCGAAGCTGTTGACCAGTCCCTGTACCATGAGGATACCCAGGTTCATCACGGACTGCTGCAGGCAGGTGAGAGAGGAAAAGCGTGCAATTTCGGAAAATACGGCCTTTTTCAAGTGAATACCCTTTAGAGAAAACCGAAATTCAGGGAAGAATAAAAAGGTATAGGCAAAAAGTCCCAGGCCGGACACATACTGAGCAATTACCGTGGCAGCGGCAGCACCGGCCACTCCCCAGTGAAACCGAATCACAAACAGAAGATCCAAAACAATATTTAAGATGGCACAGACCCCGAGAAAGATAAGAGGTGTGACGGAATTTCCTACCGCACGCAGGAGGGAGGCGAAAAAGTTATAGAAAAAGGTAGCTGTGATTCCATAAAAAATAATCCATAGATAAGAACGCATCATCTCATAGATGCTGTCCGGGACCTTGAGAAAGTGGAGAATGGGATCGATAAAAACAAAAACCAGGCCATTTAAAATCAAGGAAAGAGCAGCAATCATCAAAAAGGAATGTACGATGCTGACCTTAAGCCCCTCCTGGTTATCTTCACCGCAGCGGATGGAAAACACAGCGCCGCTGCCCATACAGAGCCCTAAGAGAATGGAGGTCAGAAAGGTCATAAGGGTATAGGAAGAGCCTACGGCGGCCAGGGCATCCGGTCCCAGATATTGTCCCACAATCAGCGTGTCCGCCACATTATAGAGCTGCTGCAGAAGGTTTCCCAGAATCATGGGAACCGCAAACAGCAGCATGGTTTTTGTAATGGGACCATGGGTCAAATCCTTTTTCATAGCCGAGATGCTCCTTTGTATATTAATTGCTTGAAAACCATTTCCTTTGCAGCTAGAGTCATTAAGCTGAGCTCTAAAAGTTTATGAAGGCTTCTTTCCGAAGATTAACTGCCATTGCGGATTGACGTTCGCCCAACACTATGAAATGATTACAGAAAATATGGTAATATGAAACCATTTGGATGTCAATGGATAAGGACAGGGAGTATACAAAACGGCAGAATTTTGCTATAATGCATATTATTGTACATAGTAGCAAAAAGAAAGGAAAAATTATGTTCCAGTTCAGAAGAAATTTTCGGGAAGTAAATCCTGAAAGCGGAAAAGCCCCAGGCTGGCCAAAGCCAAATTTAAAAAAAGTAAAGCGCATTTTAACGGTTGTAGTGCTGGCGGCATTGGTGCTGGCTGTTGCCAATTCCTGCTGGTTTACCATTCAGGAGGAGCAGCAGGCAGTAGTCTGCACCTTCGGACAGCCAAGAGCCGTGACGGAGCCGGGGCTTCATTTTAAGATTCCCCTTATACAAACCGTAACGAAGGTAAATACCACCATCCAGGGCTTATCCGTAGGCTATGATGAAGAGGAGAATTATACGGATGACGCTATGATGATCACTTCAGATTACAATTTTATTCGAGTGGATTTTTATGCGGAGTACCGTATTTCCGATCCGGTGAAGGCTTTGTATGCCTCCGAGGACCCGGTGACGATTCTGGATAACATTGCCCAGAATTGCATCCGCACCACCATCGGTTCCTACGGTGTGGATTCCGTACTGACCACTGGAAAGAACGAGATCCAGGCCAATATTAAGCAGATGATTATGGACAAGCTGGAGAACTACGACATCGGAATTCAATTGGTGAATATCAGCATTCAGGATGCTCAGCCGCCTACTGCGGAGGTTGTCACGGCCTTTAAGGAGGTAGAGACGGCAAAGCAGGGAAAAGAGACAGCCCTTAATAATGCCAACAAATACCGCAATGAGCAGATTCCCGAAGCCAAGGCGGAGGCGGATAAGGTTGTCCAGGATGCCCAGGCCCAAAAGGAGAGCCGCATCAATGAGGCGGAAGGGCAGGTAGCCCGTTTCAATTCCATGTATGAGGAATATATCAAATATCCCACTATCACAAAGCAGAGGATGTTCTATGAGACTATGGAGGATGTGATGCCGGATATGAAGATTATCATCCAGGGCGGAGAGGGCGGCCAGGTGCAGCAGCTTCTTCCCCTGGAACCGTTTAATACGGTCATTGGTTCGGGTAATGCAGCAGGAGAGGAGGGAAATGACAATGAGTAAGGTGAAAAAAGCGGGAAGGATATGGAAATATCTGCTGGCCCTTATGCTCCTGTTGCTTTTGGGCAACAGCATTGTGATCTGCCATGAGGATGAGTATAAGCTGATTCGGCAGTTTGGAAAGGTTCAGCGAGTGGTATCAGTATCCGGACTGACCTTTAAGGTGCCCTTTATCCAGTCTGTGGATACGGTTCCAAAAGAGATGCTTATTTATGATCTGCCTGCCTCGGATGTCATTACCTCCGACAAGAAGTCGATGATTGTGGACAGTTATGTGCTGTGGAGAGTGGAGGACCCGTTAAAGTTTACCCAGACCCTGGCAAATTCCATTTACAATGCGGAGAACCGCATCAATGCCATAGTCTACAATGCCACGAAGAATACGGTATCCAATATGACACAGGATGAGATCATCAAGAGCCGTGATGGGAAAATGACCATCACAGCCGCCGATGCAGGAGAAGAGCTTGAATCCAACGATCTGATTCTGGAGGAAAAGACTGAAGTGGTGGAGATTAAATCGCTCACTGAGGAGATTATGGACAGCATCGGGGACAATTACCAGCAGTATGGCATCAACATTCTGGCAGTGGAGGTGAAAAAGCTGGATCTGCCTGACGACAACAAGCAGGCTGTCTACACCCGTATGATCTCCGAGCGTGAGAACATTGCGGCCCAGTATACGGCGGAGGGAGCTTCCCAGGCCCAGATAATCCAGAATACTACGGACAAAGAGGTTTCCATTATGCTTTCCGAAGCCCATGCCCAGGCAGAGCAGCTTATTGCAGAGGGAGAGGCGGAATATATGCGGATTCTATCGGATGCCTATGCAGATGAGACACGAAGCGACTTTTATGCCTTTGTGCGCAGCCTGGACGCAGCCAAGGAGAGCTTGAAGGGCAGCAACGAGAAGACCCTTATACTTCCGGCTGATTCGCCGATTGCACGGATTTTTGCAGGACAATAAATAAGGATAAGATAAATGATAAACAAGATGGCAGGAATACGGTAAATGGTTCCTGTCATCTGTTATTTTGCTGATAAAATTCATAACATTTACTAGTAGTCCGTACCGGAAATCCTTGTGCATATTTCCGGTCTATTTCTCCGATAGCACAGGTCAAAAAGCCTCGCCGTAGCACCACTACGTCTGCGTTTTTTGACCTGCACTCTCGGAAAAGTATCCTCAGAAATATACACAAGGATTTCCGATACGGACTACTAGACACAGACAAATTTACGTTCAACATTGACAGAGAAACAAAATCTATTTATAATTTATACTTATTGGATTACTTATGTCCAATTCGGTAAGGAATACCCCCTATGGGGTGAACGGACTTAGTCTGTTAAAATATAGAAGATATGGCCTGTGCTCTTTCTATAATAAAGCAGGCCCAGGAGGGAACAAATGAAACCATATGGAGTAAACGAGCTTCGAAAGATGTTTTTGGAGTTTTTTGAGAGTAAGGGCCATCTGGCCATGAAGAGCTTTTCACTGATTCCGCACAATGACAAGAGCCTGCTGCTGATTAATTCCGGCATGGCTCCTTTAAAGCCTTATTTTACAGGGGCAGAGATTCCGCCCAGAAAACGTGTGACTACGTGTCAGAAGTGTATCCGTACAGGAGATATTGAGAATGTAGGAAAGACAGCACGCCACGGCACGTTCTTTGAGATGCTGGGTAATTTCTCCTTCGGAGATTATTTTAAGCGTGAGGCCATTGGCTGGACCTGGGAATTTCTGACCGAGGTTGTAGGGCTTGATAAGGACAGGCTGTATCCGTCCGTTTATCTGGAAGATGATGAGGCATTTGATATCTGGAATAAGGAAATCGGGATTCCTGCAGAGCGGATCTTCCGCTTTGGCAAGGAGGACAACTTCTGGGAGCACGGCGCAGGTCCCTGCGGTCCCTGTTCCGAGGTTTATTATGATCGTGGCGAGAAGTACGGCTGCGGCAAGCCGGACTGTACCGTAGGCTGCGATTGTGATCGTTATATGGAGATCTGGAACGACGTCTTTACCCAGTTTGACAATGACGGCAACAATCATTATACGGAGCTGGAACAGAAGAATATTGACACAGGCATGGGCTTGGAGCGTCTGGCTTCTGTGGTCCAGGATGTAGATTCCATCTTTGATGTGGATACGGTTCGGGCTCTTCGGGACAAGGTGTGTGAATTCGCCCATGCAGAATACAAAAAGGATGAAAATAAGGACGTATCCATTCGTCTCATTACGGATCATATCCGTTCCGCTACCTTTATGATATCTGACGGCATTATGCCCACCAATGAGGGCCGGGGCTATGTGCTCCGCCGCCTGATCCGCCGGGCAGCCCGTCACGGACGTCTCTTAGGCATTGAAGGAAAATTCCTGGCCCGGTTAAGCGAGACCGTGATTGAGGGCTCCAAGGACGGTTATCCGGAGCTGGAGGAGAAAAAGAGCTTTATCTTTAAGGTGCTGACCCAGGAGGAAGAGAAGTTCAATAAGACCATTGATCAGGGCTTAAGTATTCTGGCAAATTTGGAAGCTCAGATGCAGAAAGAGGGGACGAAGGTTCTTTCCGGAGAGAATACCTTTAAGCTTTACGATACCTATGGCTTCCCGGTTGACTTAACGAGAGAAATCCTGGAGGAAAAGGGATTTTCCATTGATGAGGAAGGCTTTAAGGCTGCCATGGAGGAGCAGAGGGTTACGGCACAAAAGGCTCGTATCGTTACCAACTATATGGGTGCGGATGCTACCGTTTATGATGAGATCGACCCTTCCGTGACTACGGAGTTTGTAGGCTATGAACAGTTGGCATTTGAATCAAAGATCACGGTTCTCACTACGGAGAGTGACCTTGTGGAAGCTCTTACAGAGGGCGAGAACGGAACTGTTTTTGTGGAAAAGACGCCATTTTATGCAACCATGGGCGGACAGCAGGGAGATACCGGTGTGATCCGTACAGCGGACGGCGAATTTGAAGTTCAGGATACCATCAAGCTTCTTGGAGGCAAGGTGGGGCATGTGGGACGTATGACAAAAGGCATGCTGAAAGTGTCAGATAAGGCGACTTTGGAAGTATGTGAGAAAGGACGTACGGACACCTGCAAAAATCACAGTGCAACCCATTTGCTCCAGAAAGCGTTAAAGACGGTTCTTGGCAGTCATGTAGAGCAGAAAGGTTCCCTTGTGACACCGGATCGTCTCCGCTTTGACTTCTCTCATTTTGAAACTATGACGGCGGAAGAGCTTGAGAAGGTAGAAGCATTGGTAAATCAGGAGATTCAGGCTTCTCTTCCTGTGGTGACGGAGATTATGAATCTGGAGGATGCCAAGAAGACAGGTGCCATGGCTCTCTTTGGGGAGAAATATGAGGAGGACGTGCGGGTAGTATCCATGGGAGACTTCTCCAAGGAGCTCTGCGGCGGTACTCATGTAGCCAATACCGGCGTGATTACAGCCTTTAAGATTGTGTCCGAGGCAGGCATTGCGGCAGGTGTGCGCCGTATCGAGGCTCTGACCGGAAACGGGGTATTTGCTTATTATCGGGAGTTGGAGCAGAAGCTGTCGGAAGCTGCTCATGCGGCAAAGGCGACACCGGCCAATCTGACAGAGAAGATTGAGCATCTTCAGGCAGAGATTAAGAAGCTTCGCAGCGAGAATGATGCCTTAAAGAGCAAGCTAGCCAAGGATGCCCTGGGCGATGTGATGGATCAGGTAAAGGAGATTGGAGGCGTGAAGCTTCTGGCCGCCAAGCTTGAGAATGTGGATATGAACGGTCTCCGGGAGCTTGGAGATCAGCTTAAGGAGAAGCTTGGAGAGGGAATTGTAGTTCTGGCTTCTGCTATGGACGGCAAGGTAAGCCTTATGGCTACGGCTACGGACGGCGCCCAGAAGAAAGGCGCCCATGCAGGCAATCTGATTAAGGCAATTGCCGGTCTTGTAGGAGGCGGCGGCGGCGGACGGCCGGGAATGGCCCAGGCCGGCGGCAAGAATCCGGATGGAATGGATGCGGCCATTGAGAAAGCGGCAGAGGTTGTGGCTGAGCAGGTAAAATAGATTGGATTGGTATGGGGATATGGTAAAAAAGTGAACGGATATTTCCATATAAAGTATGAATGAGACGGGAAAGCGCCGGAGTGCGGGCGTTTTCCCGTTTTTTGGATAGATATATTTGTATGATATGATGAACATAAAAAAAGAAATGAGTACCCTGCTTGAGCAATAGCTGTACGGTTACAAACCCATTTCCTGCATTTATAATATGGTATTGGTAGTTAAACGTCAAGAATAATTAAAAAGTTACTGTTCACAGTAACGAATCCGGCCTATTTATAGTTGCCTTACGGCAAGAGGCCGGATTCCGCCCCCGGTACTGTACTGGCCTGTGACCGTGCAGCGCAGTGCACGGTTCAGGAGTAAACCAATGTCATTAAGTTAAGCACCAAAAAGCTTGTGAAGGCTTCGGGCAAGAACCGCCACCCCTGGCCGGGGCGGCCCTCCTCCCCTACGCCGGACATTTGTTGAAGCTTAACTTAATGACATTGGGAGTAAACAGTAACATTAAAAATTTCAGTTTTCGGTTTTTCTCTTGGTTATTGTGGGTCTTAATAGTAAATTCTCTTGACATATTGGTCTACATGCAGTAAACTAATTATAGGTTTACTGCATGTAGACTAATGCGGATATGAAACACCCTACGGGTATCCCTCTATGCACAAAAAGTATGTGCAAATTAAGGAAACACCCTACGGGTATCCCTCTATGCACAAAAAACATGTGCAGATCAAGGAAAGGAGAAGAGCTTATGGAAACCTATGGTTTGGGAACTATGGAGCTGCGTTTTGCAGAGTTAATCTGGGAGAGGGAGCCTATACCCTCCGGAGAGCTGGTAAAGCTCTGCAGAGAAAAAATGCATTGGCAAAAGTCAACGACTTATACCATATTACGCAGACTTTGCGAGAAAGGCTTATTTCAGAATCAGAATGGAGCCGTTACATCCCTGGTAGAACGGGAGGAATATTATGGCCGCTGCAGTGAGTATTTTGTGGCGGAGACCTTTGGAGGCTCCCTGCCCCAGTTTTTGGCTGCATTTACCAGAAAAAAGAAGCTGAGTGAAAAAGAAATTCAGGAGCTGGAAGAGATGATTGCAAAGAGCAGAGAGGGGTGATCGAATGACAGCAGTATTTCAGGGGATTTTAGAAATGAGCTTTCAGGCTTCTTTTATTATCGGATTGGTTATTCTGATACGCCTGATTTTAAAAAGAATGCCTAGAAAACATATGTGCATCCTTTGGCTGGCAGTCCTTGTCCGTCTGCTCTGTCCCTTTACCTTTCCGGTGGAGCTTGGATTTCTGCAGGAAGCTGATACGGGCTGGGTGCAGGAACCGGCACTTTCCTCTAGGAAGCTTGAGGAATCCATTGGAACAGAGGATGCATTGCCTGAACAATGGGAGAACGGAGCGTATACATCAGATTCTTTTGCAGACGGTTCGAGAGAGAAAATCGTAGGAAATGAGAGGGCGTTTTTTCGGGTTATTGGTTTTGCGTGGATATTAGGGGCCTTTCTTATGCTGATTTGGAATGGGGCAGCCAGCCTTAAGCTGTGGAAAAAGATTCAAAGAAACAGATATCAGGAAGGACCGGGCATTTGGAGTGTGGAGGGGCTTGAGACACCTTTTGTAATGGGATTTTTACGGCCACAGATTTATCTGCCTGCCAGTCTCTCAGGGGAGGAGCGTTCTTTTATCCTTCTTCATGAAAAGGCCCATATTCAAAGAAAAGATCCAATCCTAAAGTTTGCAGGCTTTGCAACCTTGTGCATTCATTGGTTTAATCCTCTTGTATGGGCGGCATTTTATTTTATGTCAGCGGATATGGAGATGGCCTGCGATGAAAGGGTTTTGGACAAGATGGGAGCAGGAGTACGGGAGGCGTATTCCACTACGCTTCTTCGCCTGTCCGTGGACAATCCTGTTTTTTCCGGATTGGCATCCGGATTTGGAGAGGTGGACCCCAAGAAGAGAATTCGCCATATTTTGAATTATTGTAAGCTTAGTATGCATAGAGTAATTCTTATTGTATCATTACTTGTACTTGTGGCAGCCGGAATGCTTTTGAGCCCCAGGGCGGGAACAGAGGGAGACAGGGCTTTGGCCGCAGAACCAGGGGAGCAGGCAGGAGGACCGCAGGCACAGTCTTCGGAGGCGGAGAAAGAAGCGGATAAACCGGAGGAACCTAACCAGGAAGAACTGCCCGCAAAAATGAATGAAGCTCAGGACGAGACAGAAGCCGAGACACATCTTAAGCTGACAGAGCTGAAAGACTATGCCCCATATTATGTTATGAGCTTCCAAAAGATAGAGGGCGGCACAGGAGAAAGGCTTTCCTTTGAGGGAAATACAGTGCTTGCGGATCAGGAGATTGTGGGACCGGATCGTGTGGAGGTGGAACCGCAGAGTGCCATATGGGAGCTTGGGTTTCACTTTGACGGAAAAGAAAATCTGGCAGATACCATTACGCTTGAATTTTGGAACCGTGGAGGATCTGAAGCTTTTCAGGTGATTTTGGATGGACTTACCTATGAAGTTGCTGTTCCGAAGGTAGAGACAAAAGAAGTTGAGATAGGCGAAAAGCTGCCGGGAACCCAGGTGATGGTTGAGGATGCTTGTATTTATCCCCATGCATTGTTTTTGAGGTTATCCGGGATTGACAGTGGGAATTGGGACAACCACTTTTATCTGATTCGTGTATCGAACGGGGAAGAAGAAAAGATTTCTCCTGTAAGGTCAGCCTATGAGGAGACAAGAGGGGAAATGCACCTTTTGTTTCTATTTAAGGAAGGAATTCCAGAAGAGAAGTTAACGTTTCGGATGGGAGAAGACGCCGAAACAGGAATGCCGGCAGACAGGGTATATTATAATTTGGATCTGGAAGAAATAGCGGTATAGAAAACGGACAGATGAAGAAGCATCTGAGAAAAATGTGTTTGCGGCAGAGGAAGCTTATGCTGTGCATTGTTCCGATTTTTCAATTAAATTTGAATATGACAAATTTTGGTTATTTTTTGTAAGAAAAGCAGAAAAAGTGTTGACAGAACCTCCATAAACCCCTATAATC
>NZ_JAYMNS010000027.1:0-62356 GCF_036941035.1 Candidatus Merdisoma sp. JLR.KK006
AACAGGTATGATCAGAGTATTAGAAAAAGGTGTTTTGTCTTTTGGCGAGCCTAACTTCTGCGTATTCAACAACTGCGTTTTCAAAGTAAGATAAGGGAATGCGGCATAGAGGCGCTAAAAGAAATAGCTGTTGGCATTTTGTAGGAAGTGCCAACAGCTAAATTTCAATTAAGCTTTTTGCTAGATTATTAACTAAGGAGAGGAAAGATATGGTAGTATCAAAGTATAATAAAATATTTAATGTTGATGGCAGGAGCTTTGTTTATAACATGTCATCCAAAGCACTGATGGAAATAGATCAGGAAATGGAATCTTTTCTGAAAGGAGAAACAAAAGAAATTAAAGAAGATTTCTTAGAAGTGTTATATAATAACGGTATAGTTACTGAATCGCATAACTTTGAGCTAGGCAGAATGATTAATAACATGAACAATGTTAGATACGATTCCAAAAGGCTCAGTATTTTTCTTTCATTAACACCATCCTGTAACTTAAATTGTGTATACTGTTATCAGGATGCAAGAAAGGAGTTAAATGAATGTAATCAGTTCCTGATGCCAGATAAGTGGTCAGAGATTTTCCGTTATCTACAAAAAGTTGTAAAAGATAAGCAGCTTGATTCTTTAACAATATTTTTGTTTGGCGGAGAACCTATGTTAAAGAGTTCTGTATTAGAGAAATATATAAAAGAGTTAAGGACTTTAGACACAAGGGTTATTTTGGTGCTAATTACCAACGGAACCTTATTTAATAAGGAGAATGTTGATTTCTATTGCAAAAATATAGATTCCATTCAGGTAACAATGGACGGAATGAGAGAAACACACGACAAAATGAAACCGTATAAAAATGGGCGGGGTAGTTTTGATGTTATTTTGGAAAATATCAAATTACTTAGTCAGCATAATGTACAGGAACTGACATTGAGGATCAACTTGGATCAGAAAACCTTAGAGTCCGTGTATCAATTTGTGGACTTTTTATGTGATAATGGAATAAATAAATACATTGCAGCAACAAAATTTGCACCAATTTTCTCCACACAGAATGAAGTCTTAGGTTGTAGCCATTCAAACGAAGAAAGCCTGTCATTGGAAGCATTAGGAGAACTATATGTGTACGCTGCAAGAAAAGGGTTAAAGACTTATAAGGATTTTGATAGTGGGTTATGCGTTGGAAAGATTCAGAACGGCTTTACAATAGATGAAAAGCTGAATGTTTATGCATGTCCAGGTGTTCTATACCAGGAATCTTCTGCAATCTTGGCAAATGATGATATTGTTATCAGGGATGAAAAATGGTATCAGTTTTTAAATGATGACCCAGCTTGCATTAAATCTTGTGAATATGCTCCGATTTGCTTTGGTGGATGTAAGTGGTCTAAGGAGTGCAATAGAAAACTTTTCGAGACTGCTTTTGAAAAGATATTGCAGGCGTATGTAATTTCTTTTTACATGTAATAATTTGTAAAAATATAGGGAGTTTATATGATGGAAAAGGCAAAAGAAATCGTAATCAACACAAAAAAATTGTGTAAAAGCTATTCAAATGGGGAACTGCAGCAACATATTATCAAAAATATGGATATTCAAATTTACAGCATGGATTTTACTGTTTTTATGGGACCATCTGGATCGGGCAAATCTACACTTCTTCATCTTCTTTCAGGTATGGATAAGGTTAGTATGGGAGAGATATATTTTAAAGGCACAAATTTCACAAAATATTCTGAAAAGCAGCTGGCGCATTTTCGGAAAATTAATTGTGGTTATATTTTTCAACAGATCCATCTTATTGATAGCATGAATCTAATGGATAATGTATTGATAAGTGGTTTGCTTGCAGAAAAAAACAAGAAAAAAATAATTGAAAGAGGGAAAAAATTATTTGAAGAAGTTGGTCTAACTGATAAGGAATGGAAAAAATATCCCTCTCAAATATCAGGCGGGCAGATGGGGCGAGCCGGAATTGTAAGAGCGTTGATTAATAATCCTGAAGTAGTGTTTGCTGATGAACCTACAGGGGCACTTGATTCAACATCCGGAAAAGCAGTCTTAGATCTTTTGACAAAATTTAATAGCAAGGGACAGACAATCATCATGGTAACTCATGATTTAAAGTCGGCACTTAGAGGAAATCGTATTCTTTATCTTAAAGATGGAAGAATTAGCGGAGAATGCATGTTAGGAACTTATATGGGCGAATCAGAAGAAAGAAAGGATAGACTTATTCATTTTCTTGAAGAAATGGGATGGTAAGAATATGGTGAAAAATATAGTACTGTTAATGAAATCAAATATTAAAAAGAGTATGAAAACATCTTTTGCGTTTTTCCTGTTAAGTACGATTACAATATTATTGACACATACGGGATGCCAAATGACAGAAGGGTTCAAGCGGCTGTATCAGGAAAAGATAATAGAAACGAACAGTGCTGATTTTGCAGCAGTTCTCCCGTTTGACTTTTGCGAAAAATACCAGTCTGAAATAAACGCATTCCAGCAGGAATACGAAGATATTTCAAGTATAGAGATATCAGATGCAATACTGTTAAGAAATACCGATATCAGGAATGGCGATAAACAGGCAATTAATGGTAGTTGGGCTTTCCGTAATGCAGATAGAGAAGAAACGCTTTCTTCATTGAGAATAATCAGCCAGATGAATCAAATGCCGGAAAACGGTATCTATGTTCCTTATGTTTGTAAGACTTTTTTTGACTTTCAACTTGGGGATACTCTTTTAGTATCATCAGGAGAATTTAAGGAGTTCTTTATTATTGCAGGATTTACAGAAGATGTGCTTTTTGGTAGTAGGTCTAACATTGTTTTTGATTTGCCTCAAGAGCAGTTTTATGACATGGCAGCTAAAGCAGGTCCAACTTCTGAGGCTGCAATTGTTTTGATGCAAACAAATGGTAGCGTGGGAGAATTAACAAACAGGTTTGCTGAGTTTGTCGCATCAAAAGCAAATGAAGTGGCATTTTATAGTAGTTCAGATATTGAATATGCTGCGAGTAGTCGGAGCAATAATATAAATATTTATGTTATTATCATAAACATAGCTTCATTATTAGGAGTTGCGGTGTGTTTCGTGGTGATTGGCTTCCATATGCGTAGTACATTAGATCACGATATAAAGGAACTTGGAACATTAAAGGCAATTGGTTATGGTGGAAAGATGATAGTAATGACATACGCATTACAATTCTTGCTGCTGGGATTGCTCGGATCCATTACTGGCGTAGTAATTTCACAATTTATAATGCCAGCACTCATAAGTAATATAGTAACGGATATTGGATTTATATGGAGTAACGTATATTTAGGACTGACTTCAGCAAAAAATATTTTGATTATTCTACTGTTGATAAGTATTGTAACACTATTTCTGTCAAAGGGAATCTTATGTCTGAGACCAGTAGAAGCGTTTCAGGAAAGAACTCATATGTCAGGTTATAAAAAAAGTCGGACTACAATAGAAAAAATGCCTTTTCCGATTAATTTATCAATTACCCTAAAGATGATGGATCATGAAAGAGTAAAAAGCATCATGATAAGTGTTATTGTAGCTGTCATTATGAGTGTTGCAGGATTTGCTATCATTTTATTTGCAAGGCTGGTAAATGACAAAAATGGGCTATTGCAAATTACGGGAGCTGAAGTCTATTCTGTAAATATACAGGTAAGCCAACCAGAAGAAATAGAAGAAATAGCAGAAGAATTGAGAAAAGCAGATGCTGATAACATTATGCTTGCGATTGAACCGGGAAGTTCAAAGCTTTTATGCGGAGAAGATATGTATGCATCATTATGTGTATATAGTGATTATGAGCTTTTGGAAAACCCTTCTTTGTATGAGGGGCGTTATCCTATACATGAGAATGAAGTTGCAATCTCTGCAAATCTAGCAAGGGCACTGGAAAAAGAAATCGGTGATACCATAGAAGTATCTCAGGTATTTCAGGAGAATTCAAAAGAAGGTGTTTTTTTGATTGTTGGTTTGACGCAAGGAACCTATACTGGTGGTATGGATATATACCTTACAATGCAGGGTTTGCTTCAAATAGATCCTGTGGCAGAGTGGCAGTCAATACATGTTTATCTAAATGAAGGTGTTAATGCAGAAAATTACTGTGCTGAGATAATGAATACTTATTCGGAACGTTTGTCTTATGTGGGAGAATTTGATAATATTTTTTATTCGCAGCTTTCGCCCATTATAAGCAGTGTGGTCAGTGTAGTGTTTTTCATTATTATCATTATAATTCTTTTGATAATAATAATGGGATTTTTCGTGACAAACTCTATTTTATTGACACAAAAGACGGATTTTGGGATAATGAAAGCACTTGGATATTCCACGAAACAAATCATATCGCAAGCTGTAATGACGTTTATGCTTTATATTGCAGGCGGAAGTGTATTGGGAAGTATTTTCCTGTATTTTTGCTCAAATGCAGTAATAGGAGGGTTATTCCGTGGAATGGGAGTTTATAAAGTTGAATTTTCTTTCCCAATAGTTTGGATTATTTTGCTTTTCATATGTATAGAAGTAATTGGGAGTCTGACAGCATTTCTTTCAGCATGGAAAGTTAGAAAAATAGTTCCTTGTAATCTAATCAAAGTGGGATAATGTGATTCATCTGCTTACAGAAAGGAGCTGATATCTTGGTATATGATTGTTTAATCATTGAGGACGAAGTGCCACTGGCGGAAAATACCTGTAAATATTTCAACCTTTCAGGTATCAATACAGCAGTGGTATTCAGTATAAAGGAGTATTATGAATTTTTGAATGAGAATACGGCGCATTTGATCTTGTTAGATGTTAATTTGGGAGATGGGTGCGGGTATAATCTATGTAAGCAGATGCGCGAAGAATCACAGGTACCGATTATATTTATTAGTTGTCAAACAGAAGAAGAAAGTATCTTACTTGGACTAAATGTGGGCGGCGATGATTTTATATGCAAGCCATATTCTCTTCCGATACTTTTGGCGAAAGTAAAAGCGGTATTGAGGAGATATTCATCTGAAGATGATACAAAAAACATCTTCTTCGGAGAATGTCAGGTAAACACAGAAGAAGAAACGATTATGAAAAAAGGGCAGCCGGTTTTGTTGAAAAGAATGGAAAAGAAGTTATTATTTTATCTAATAAATAATAAAAATCGTCTGGTTGAAAAGGAAGAACTTTTTAAAGAGGTATGGCAGGAAGCATTTGTAGGCGAGGGAACTCTGAATGTTCATATCCGGAAAATCAGGGAAAAAATAGAAGAGAATCCTTCAAATCCTGTTTATATTATTACAGAGTATGGAAAGGGCTATATGTTTAAGCTGAAGAATACTTCTGATACAAATTAGTATAAAGAAGCGATAAGCTATTTGGTTTATTAGAGGAGAGATAAGTGAAGCGTTTTATAATTATTACTGTCAGTTTATATCTGATTGCTTGTGTATCACTGATATCTATTTTTTCTACTGATACATCAAATAAAATAAAAAATACGGAAGCCAATGATGTTATATTTACAATAAAGAATTATTGGCCGGACATAAATAATGCAATAAGTAATTTGCAGGAATATGAAATTGAATATATTGTACTTGACGCTGAGGGAAAGGAAATAGGGGCTTTTGGGCAAAATTTAAAAACAGATTATACATATAATTATATTCATAAAGATTATAGCGTGGATATTATAAAAGAAGGTGAAATTTGCGGAAAAATAATATTTATCAACCATGAGGATAATGAGTTAAGAAATAGAATTGGAGTATGGGCCTTATTATTCCTGGCTATATTTTTGTTGAAAGACTTGTTGGTAGTTTTCTATTTAAAGAAGCATGTATTTTTGCCGGTTCAAAAAATGAATACGTTTGCTCAACAGATTGCAAATGGAAATTTAGATATTCCTGTTAATAGAATAGCTAGCAGCTATTTTGGGGCTTTTTCGGAAAGTTTTGATATTATGAGGGAAGAATTGATTTATGCAAAAAAAAGGGAACAAGAAGCTGATAAATTGAGAAGAGAAATGATAGCTTCGATTAGTCATGATATCAAAAATCCGGTGGCTTCGATTCAGGCTGTAGCTGAGTATCAATGCCTGACAACTGACTCGGATGAACTACGGCAGGAGTTCCAGATAATCGTGGAGAAAACAAATCAGATTAGCGGAATGATTGCAAATCTGCATACCAGTATGCTAAATGATTTAGACAGATTGGAGGTTAATTCTGTAGCAACGGAAAGTTATGTAATAGAAAAAGCTCTCCATCACGCAGATTTCAAAAGAAAGATAAAAGATTTTACCATTTTAGAATGTCTTGTCATGATTGACAAAGTACGGATTCATCAAATTATGGATAACATTATTTCCAACAGTTATAAGTATGCTGATACAGAAATTGAAGTCATGTCACACTTTGAGGGTGAATATTTGTGCATCAGCATCAAGGATTTTGGATCAGGAGTGAAAAAGGAAGAAGAAGTCTTTTTAGCACAAAAATATTTTAGAGGGCAAAATGCAAAGGAAAAGGAAGGATCAGGATTAGGTATATATATATCTGAATATCTGATTAAAAGTATGGATGGAAAGCTTCGTTGTTATTCAGAGGAAGGAAAATGGTTTGAAATTAAATTATGGCTTTTATTGGCGTCTTGATCTTTTGGTTTTTACATAATAAGGAGGAAATATGCTAACATATTTTAAAAAGAAATGGTTATTTAGTAGCTATATTATTTTACTTGGGATAATTGTGGCATTATTATCAATTTTTCAAGGGATAATGCTTCAATTAATAGTTGATACTGCGGTTGGAAATCTTGATGTAGGTTTTACTAGAATTATTTTAATTGTAATCTTTTATGTAGTGCTTAACTATTTATTCGGTTTTTTGTATAAGAAAAACCTTTTCAGAATTTCTACGGATGCAATTGCTCATATTAAAAATTGCTTGATAGAATCTTTTTTGAATGAAAGGAATGTAAGCAATCATGAATTGACAGAGAAGTTAGCTGTAATGGAAAAGGATGTATCTCAGGTTTTTGAAAATTATTACACTAATTTTTTTGTACTTATAAATCAAATCATTCTTTTTTTTGTAGCTGCATTATACTTATTCTATACGAATGCTCTTTTAACTTTTGTGGTATTATTTAGCGGTATAATTAGTATTCTGATACCACAGGTTTTTGTGATGCGTGCGCAGACAGTAAATGCACAATATCTTAACGCAAATAAAGAATATGTGCATAATGTCAAGGAACTGATAAGCGGCTTAACTACTATTAAAATGTTTGAACTGGAAAAGAGTATTAAAAAAAAGGTTCAGGATTCAAACATGAACCTTGAAAAAAAACATCGCAGCCAACTAAGCTACCAATCATTTATAGAATGTCTGAGCAGTTCTATGAGTTTCTTGGTTCTTGCATGCAATGTGGTTTTTGCTGGATATTTATCGTATAAGGGTTATTTTACTATTGGCACTGTATTAGCGGTTATGCAGATTATGAATTTTGTCATGTATCCTCTGATGCAGATTCCTAGTATCATAATAGGAATGAAATCTGTTAAGCCGGCCATCAATAATATTGAAACATATATGAATGGAACAGAAGAAATGGGCGAAAGAAGGTTAGCATTAGATTCATTTAGAAGCATAAAATTTGATCATGTCTGCTTCGAATTAGGTGATACAAAAGAGTCTATTCTTGAAGACATAAATATAGATTTTCAAAATAATAGAAAATATGTGGTTGTTGGGAGCAGTGGAAGTGGCAAGACAACATTAATAAAATTAATTTTGGGATTATATAAAGACATTCAGGGAAGTATAATGATAAACCAGGATAAAAATCTAAAAGATCTCTCTTTTTTTGAATGGCGCAAAATGATAACCGTTGTAGAACAGGATATATTTTTATTCAACGATACAATTAAGTACAATGTATGTTTTGAAAAAAACAATCCAGAAATAGATATATGGAAATTGTTTAACATTGTAGGGTTACAGGATTTTATAGCTGCAAAGGAAAACAATCTTGAATATATGATTGATGAAAATGGAGATAATATATCAGGAGGAGAAAAGAAGCGTTTGGCAATGGCACGTGCTCTATACAAGCAGTCTAAGATAATATTGGCAGATGAGCCTACATCCGGATTGGATGCAGCTAACGCAAAACAAATAGAAGATGTACTTATAAATAGTAACCAAATGGTTATTCATGTTACGCATAATCTTGATAAGGAAATTTTGCAGCGGTATGATGAAATAATTTGTATGCAAAACGGCAAGGTTGTTGGTGTTGGTAATTATGATACGCTGTATTCCCAAAATTCATGCTTCCAAAAATTGTGTGAAGACTATAGATACAAAAAAGAAGTGTAATTTATTTATAATTCTAAAGAGTGTTTACCAGTGTTGTATTCGAGACATTAGAACTTGCTGAAAAAAGTCAAAAGCAATGGTGGGATTTTAGAATTGCCAGAGGAGTATCACGCAAGATTATTTCCTGAATGGGCGCTCACAACACCTACAAGTTGTTACTGTTCATTTCGTGACAGCTTTTTAGTTGCTCCATCTGTTATTTGAATGAGGCGTTCTAATAGGTACCCCAACTATGAAATAAATGTGTATTTGTTTCATAGTTGGGGTGCTAATACTCCTTGCTGTATATTTTAAAAATAAAAGTGAAATAATATATTTAAATCACCTGTAAACAAGCACGAGGATTCCTGGTGCGCATAAATTAAGATATATATGCAAGGAGCTATAAATATGCCAAAAAATAATAATGCTATAAATCTAAAGGACTTGATAATATCGCGCATTGAAGAAGTAAAACAAGTAAAGAAAAATAATCAGCAAAAGGATGAAACCTTTCAAGCGCATGCAAAAGAAACCCGTGATCGAATCAGAAATTTCGCAGATCAGTTTAATGATATATAGCAATTGGTGAGATCATATACACTCTATCTGCAACATCGAATCCTATATCCTTAAGCATTTTTATCGTAAATTCCTGAATTTTGTTTAGTATTTCAATTATAGTGGGCATTGTGTCACTCGCCTGTATACATTTACTAACTTTTCCGACTACAGTGATCTCTCCGCCCAAAACATATCCTAAGTGTTCTTTTGGAATTTTAAGCCAATCTTTATCAATTAAGACGATATATTTATTATTGCATAACAGCGCATCATATGGAATAAGTTCTTTTAAAAGGGCTATTTTGCTTCTTATCTCGCTAAATTTTTCGCTCGAAAATCTATCCGATTCGCTATCGTATTGGGAATAAATGTTTCGATAGGTTTCATCGCATAATTTTTGTATCCTTTCAAAATCTATATAATAAAACATATCGCTCAGAGAAATATATTTTTTTAACGCTGGGTCTGAAGTATCTGTTAATAGTCCCTTTTGCTCTATATATTCATGAAACTTACTATACATATTATCCCTTTGTACTTTTACTATTACATTTTGAGCCGTTTCGGTATTATTTTGGTTGTTTTGACTCCCCTCTATCACATCCGTAACAGTTCCCTCCACACCAAGTAATCCGCCACCAACTTTTCCATTCAAATTAACTTCACTGTTTGCCTTTTCACCAATATTTTCATTTGAATTTTCAAGTATATGCGTTGCCTGCAACTCTTTTGGAAAGCCCTTATATTTTTGAGCTGTAAACGATTCAAGAAAATTTGTATTTAAGTATATAAAATCCATAAACTGAAAATTATTTGCGTTATTCCCCATAACTTAACCTCCTCGTAAGGTATCTCAACTAAAATGCGCGTTCATGCCGTTTGGAATAATATTGTAAAGAACTTAATATATCTTCTAAAATAATGGTCGATGTCCCTATGGAATATAATCATCACTTTTATAGTCAATGGCATTTTCTCTATAAATTCCCATACTTTTAGAAAACTCCATTTTACATATGGGACACATAAAATTTTTTTCAATTCTTAATGGCGGCTCTTTCAAAAGCAAAACCAACGATGATTCTCCCTGATGATTTGCATAATAATTATCTAATGTATTCTGTTCTTCTTCTGATAACATTATATCATAATAGGCATGTTCTTCACCGCAATTTGGGCAAGATGGATTGACTCGATAGATTTTGCATTTTGTACTCGTTATTTCTTTCATAAATTTCACATGACCACGCTTTCTTTGCCTGCCTAAAATATTTAATTGACTTTCATGCCAGGCAAAATTTTCAGGCTAAAACAAGTTATCTTTGCTCTTGCGTCCAATCTTCTATTGTTAAACCAGCCACACGGTTAAATTCTCTCGTATTGTTTGTCACAATAATAAGCCCTCTTGACTTGGCGTGGCTCGCTATCAATGTGTCCATCGGACCAATCGGTGTTCCTTTCTTTTCAAGTTCTGCCTTGATTCTCCCATACTCTTCGGCAGCCCGTTCGTCAAATTGCAAAATTGTGATCGGGGAAAGGAACAGAGACATTGCAATACGGTTTCTCTCTACTGCCATGCTCTTCTCAACACCATGCATCAATTCTGCATAAGTAATTGCTGAAATGCACAGTTCTTCCGGATCATGCGAAAGAAATTTTTTAATCACAGTATCTGGTTTATGCTTAATAGCATAAATGCAGATGTTTGTATCTAACATATACTTCATAGAGCCTCACGCTCCTGCTCCACAGACTTATCGCGCCCATCATTCATGAAATCCTCTGAAAAAAGATTCAAGCTGCTTAAAAATCCAGACCATCTGTTTTCTTTTGGCATTAATATGACAATATCTCCGATTTTGTTTATAGCCACTTCCTCATCATTAAAACGATATTCTTTCGGCAGTCTAACTGCCTGGCTTCTGCCATTTTCAAATACTTTTGCTGTCATCATCTTTAAGCACCTCCTTATATTATAGTATATACCACGATATATATCATGTCAATGCCATCAGAGTCTGTATTTATTTTTTTACAGTAATAATGTATCACAATAACACTCAGATTGTCTTTATTCCACAAGAGTGCCGCTTTTGTTCCAAGACATTTCCAGCAAATAACAGATTCCTGATTAACAGTGGGAACATTTTATAGGATACCCACTTTCATTGCGGACTTATATTCGATATTCTATATCATGAACATTCATATAAATTATATACTTTCTGCTTGCTGCAGAACAGATATTTTCAGGATTCCCATATAAATAAAGGCTATCTGCGTGTGTGTAATATACGATCCATGTCGCGGTCTTTTTCCTTTTTTATGTGCTTATCTGGCTTTATGATCCATTCGCTGCGCTTTTTCATTCTCTTTTTCATGAGCTCCCCCTGTGCGTAAAATTTGTTTTCTCTATTCTTACGCAACAGGAAGGAAACTCTTGTTAATGTATATTTATCAACCTTACAAATATCACAGCTTTTTTACAGCACGCCGCCAGCCTCTTGATGTACATCTCCTGGCAAAACGTTTAGACCTGATACCCGCCAGTCAGTTTTTATGATACATTCCCATTTTTATCCCTAAAACTGAAATACTTTATCTTGTTCCGCTCTTATAAGACGAATGATAACAGGTCTGTTCAAATCAATTTTATTATTCACTTCCTCTTTTTTACCTGGCATTTTCCCGTTGGGTATAAAGTATCCGCTTGTAACCTCGTACGTTGGCAAATTACAATCTTTAGACTGTATATAATGTTTCCATTCTTTATAGGAAAATAATTTGCCCTGCATGTCATTTCTGCTGCATTTCAGCGCTTGTGTGAAGTAATACTGATTGCTGTTTACACCAAAAAATCCAATGCAGATATAACTGTCTTCTTTTTCCTGTTTTCTCAACAGTCTTTTGAGTATTGCCTCCGCTTCTGTTTCTTTTCCTGATAACATTAAAAGGGCAACTCCTGAGCGTGTATTGTGATCCAGCCGTATTAATTTATTATTCCAGTAAAAGTTCCACTGCTCCGGCGCCGTCCTCCATCCATAGTTATACGAAAATTTATCATGCTTTCTTGCCATGATGGAATCCTCCGTTTTCATTAATAAAGGCAAGCAATATCTTCATTTATTGCTTGCCTTACACTTCTTTATAATTACTGCTTATTAAATTTTTTCCTATTAGTCATTCATTTTTAAAATCGCATTATGATGAACCATAACCGTTATCCGCATCACCTATTTTTTCGTACAGCGGATTAAATCCATCCTCGCTGGTCATTACAAACGCACCAGAATCATTCATTATTATATGATACATAATGTCTCCAAATAAATCAGACTCCATTAAAAAGTACGTAACACCACATATATTTTCCTGCTTAATGGATGACCATGTTCCACTGTATCTCATAAAGCGGACACCTTCTGTTTTTATCAAGTATATCCCTCCCTAGCATTTTTTTGCAATCTCAATTTTTCTTTTTCTCAAAATTTTTCTGAACAATCAAATTTTCCATGTGCATGTTGTAACGCGGCGGAATAAAGTACCCATCTACTGCAGCTTTCCTGCAAATTAATTTCCCAAAATGCGTTTTAGTATTGTTGCCCTATGTCTTTACCAGACGATTTTCAAGTGTGTGTAATCAACCGGTGATTCCTTCAGGCTTTCTACCACCCTGTCATAACGGAAGAACCAGCTCATGTTCTTCACATTGATGTGTTCCGCTATCTTCTCGAGCGGTGCGCCGTCTTTAATCATCAGCGCCTGACTCAAGATACGCAGGTCATTATAGGTAAACGGCCTCACGCCGCAGGCTGTGCAGGCTTCATGGAGCCGGTTCTGCAGTGCCCTCGCGCTTATTGCCTTTCCTTTTTTGTTCAGGAAAAAATATGGCTGGCTGTCGGTACGCTGCATGGAATACCGGTTAATCAGTTCCACAATATCTTCCGGTAGTTTTACAAAGCGGTAAGCGTGTTCCGTCATTTTCAGGCGGATTCCGAAATTACCGTCCGCATCCTGCAGGAGCATATCCCGCCTTAAAGAAACCAGCTCATTTGTGGTAAGCGTTGATCGAAGCACCATAGAACAGGATAGAAAACCTGTCATATCGCCCTCGGACTTAAAATAAGCCAGAACTTTGTCAATACTGTCCAGTTCGGGCAGATCCTCCATACGGAACTGCAGATCCGGAAATATTACATCAATTACGGAAAAGAGGTTAAGGTATCCTTCCTGAATTTCCAAAATATCCGCATTTTCGTCCATATAGCGTGCTACGGCACGCAGAACGCTCAGATTGTAGTCCGTAGATTTCATTACACTGCTTTTTCCGTTGAAGTATGCTTTTATTGTTTCCTGCGTAATGTCAAGAAAATCGCACTTCGCATAGTCGCATAAAGCATTAAAAACATAGGTGTACTGCTGTTTCGTCCGTTCTTCCTGTATCTTTTCAGAATAATACTTCTTTAAGATAGTGATAAATTTGGTGCTTAAATAGGGAGAAAACGCAACAGTCTCTGTCTCAGCCATAAAACCCTCCTTTGCCATTCATAGAAAAAATCAGGGAAAGTGTAGTCAACTACGCACTATGGGAATGGAGCATCCCTTTCTCATGCCCCTCCTTTCATTTTTGCGCAGCTTCCTTTCTTTCCCTTTTTTCTTATTTATTCATTAACAAATCTCAATGCCTCAGATTGAGGCTGGAAATAACGAAACAGGCATGGTATCCCGCTCCGTTATTTCCATAGTGCGTAGTTGTCTGCATAGAATGATGTTCCAACTATTCCAGACCTGTCCAGTCGCCATGTAGCTCTGATATACTGCGTTTCTTATATATAACATTCCCGGAATCATAGCATGGCGTCAGCTGCCTTTTTTCCACACGTTCTTTGAACCGGTTCCGGCATAATTGCTCTGTCGTAACGGCCCGCCCAATCTGTGCATATTCCTCCTTTTCCTTATTCCATGCAAACGCGGCGTATTCATATGTACTGCATTTCTCCGCATCCGTATAGCTGGTCAGTGTGATGCCGGACTCAGCTGCCCATCCCATCTCTTCCTCAAAACTGTGTCCTATCCGGGCCAGCTTCTCTTCATCTACATCTAAAACGGCTATAATCCTCATTCCTCTTCCTCCTCATCCTGCATCGGATACCAGTGGTATTCGCAATCTATATTTTCACATTGTCCGTTCCACATGAGGCTTCCGCACTTAGGGCAGTCTGATACCTCATACGGTCCTCCACCCTGCATCTGCTCACATCCTTTCTCCGGCAGGTTCCATTTTTTTCATTTCAAGGAATTCGTTTAACTTCCCTGGAAGCTGCTTTATCATATCTATCCGCTCCTGTATCCGGGATATGGGATTTCCTTTGCTGTCATAGTCATCGTACATAAGGGAAACCATAAAACTAAGGATTAATTCCTTCAGTTCGTTGCTTTGCTCCTTTACCTGTTTTACAATCTCTACTCCTTCTTTCAGCAGTTCTCCCAAAAGGATACAGCAGCTTTCATTATCGGTACCAGACTGCTCCAGCCATTCACGCAGGCTGTGTTCTTCTGCACCTGTCCCGCAGTGGTTTTCTTGTATAAAATACCGGACTTTTTCCCCATCGTATATTCTTCCTAATGGGAAAAGGGCGCACACTGTAGGCTTAGCATCCTGCACAAGACATTTGTTGTGAAACAGGAAAGGACATCTTGCATCCGTCCTTAACCGGACAATAGGAAGTCCGGAATCTTTGCCCACGTACATCTCGCAGTATGTAATGAGCAGCTCCTTAAAAGAAATATCAAGATATTTCTGCAGACGCATAATGTCATAAGCAGTAAGCAGGATATCTCCTCTTTCTTTGCAGCACTGGCCACAGCAGTTGCATCAGAACCGGAATGTTCCCTCTGGTTCAAGGTAATTTAAATTCATGATATCTTTATAAGCCATCCTATAAAATGCTCCTCTCAAATAAAATAATAGTTAGGCGTCCTGGCTCCGTTCAGATCAAGTGCAAATTCCAGTATATCCGGAACCACATCCCTGATATGCCCGTATTTCTTTTCTTCAGCACAGTAATCCATCTGGCCGCCATCAATTTCTTCACAGAACTGGTCAAACAGGGTATAATCAATGGATGCGTCACAGCCTTCCGCAAAAAAGTCCGGCTCCGCCCCTTGTATCGTCATGATCCGCCCATCCTCCAGCACAATCCATATTGCATCAGACATATATGCCCTCCTTTCTTAGAACATAAAAAAGACAGAATAACTCTGCCTTCTCCAATACGGCTGCAAGCCGGGCTAAATAATATCTTAGTGGAATATCTACGCGGGAACCGCTATTGTTACTTCGCGCTTTTCCCGGTCAAAATAATATACATGGTCAGAAAGGTAATCCTCGGGCTCTACAACGTAGTTATTTGCCTTGTTTACCATTTCTGTAAGATAGGAAACATCTGTGTTTGGGTCTGAACGTACGGCGATAATTTCGTGAACGGAACTGGGCAACAGGTATAGATTGCTGTCAAGCTGGTCTGCCAGTTTTTTCAGTACAGGTATATTTAACAGCATCGCTGCGCCAAAAAAAAGCGATTGGTTTGCAAGGACTATCATTTCTTTCTCTATAAGCATGACATCCATCCCGTTCTGCGCTATATATACCGATTCTTCCGGAAAAAAATTCAATATTGGTGTTACAAGTGTATTGTCCTTGCGGTATGTATTTTCC
Source organism: Candidatus Merdisoma sp. JLR.KK006 (assembly GCF_036941035.1). NCBI lineage: Bacteria > Bacillati > Bacillota > Clostridia > Lachnospirales > Lachnospiraceae > Candidatus Merdisoma > Candidatus Merdisoma sp. JLR.KK006. The sequence goes on from NZ_JAYMNS010000027.1 coordinate 15,658, forward strand.
AGTGCAGCCTGATAGATATCATTAATGTCCCTGTGCCACATGAGAATCTGCTTCCTGCTTACATAGAAGCCATTGCAGCCCCATTCTGTACAATCACAATAAAACAGGATTGCAAGGTCCAGGAATTTAATACATGCTTTCCCTTCCATATCCGCCTTGTTCTTTTTGTAATTCAATAAACGCAGGAATATTTTTTCCTTTACGCTCTCCCAATTGATGGAAATATTAATTTCATTCATTATATCTTTATCCTCCTTTTATTAAATTCCGCAAAAGCACTTTTCACAGCGTGAAATCAGCATCCATTTCCTGAATCTCGTCCGGATCAATCCAGTCTGCTTCACAAAAACAGGCAGGCTCTCCGGTTACAGGATCTGGAACTAAGTCACCTGCGTCAAGAACGACCTCTTGCGCTTTGTATGCTTCCTTTACACGTTCGATTGCATTTTCCAGGCCGTCTGTACCGGCTTCTTTTGTGTCAACGACAACAATTCTTCTTAATATCTCTGTGACTGCTATGCATTGTTTCATTACATATACCTCCTGAATTTTCAAAAAACGCTCAGGGATGGTAAAATCCTTGAGCGTTTCTATAAAATTTATCTGATTTGTTTACTGTTATGTCCTATGAACCGGACTGCTCCGTAGCCCTGATTCCTAATTGCAGCCAGTTCACAGTCCGGCTCATCCACGCCGACATTTCCTAAAAAATCCCCGCCGGATGTCTGTATCTGATAATATCCCTCACCCGGATATTGGGGATGCGGATAATACCGGCATACAATCTCACGCATATCTGCTTCATGTTCTGCAATAACCATAGACATAGAAATCCTCCTTTTATTCATACTGCAATCTATCACCTGATAGCTAATGTGGTTCCTGCGAAATCATGCCAAGATAATACATATCCTTTTTTCCGTTCCAGAAATGTGCGGCCAGATCCTCCAGGCGTTTCTTCCCATTTTTTAATGCCGAAAAATCTGCTTTTACATCGTCATTTGCATAACCTGAGTGGTTATTGTGGGAAATCGTAAGGCGGAACCTTTCGCCGCTTTCTACCCATCTGCCTTTTCCGTTGTTCTTTGCAATTGGATATGCACCAATAGTCAGTCCGTACAAATCAGGATATTCGGGCGTATTGCGACTGCTCCAATCCTCTAACTGGATCTCTGTTCCATTTGGCATGACTGCCCTTTCAATGATTTCCATGATTGCCTCCCTTCTACTCTTTATTCAGATTTGGCTTTTTCTGAGGCTGTTACCAGGTAACACATGATGCTGCATTCCGGAAATACTTCAGTATCCATATTTCCTCTGTCCGGTTCCAGTTCGTCAAGATATACCGGATGCCCCTTATAATCTTTCAGCATCGAGTGGCCGACCGTTCTTTCCAGTGCCGCCCTCTGCTGAAAGACTTCCGGAAAGTCTTTCCTTATCCTGTTCCAGTAACCAAAACCTCCTTTCACACACCCCACGCAGTTATTATTTGGATAACCCATTTCATACATCAGGGGTCTGGGAAAAGAAAACAGCTTTTTAAAGAGCCCGTGAACATCTTTCTTTGATAAATTTTTCTCAATCAAAGGAAATTCGTGCTCTGCCTGCGGATTTTCTGTCGCAGTCCGGTCTGCCCTGTTCCTTTCTTTTAAATCAAAGCCCCACACATAAATAAGCTCACATCCATGATGTTCTGCTTCCCACTGCTTCCGGATTCTCTTTTTGAGCCAGTTCGTACATGGCGCAAACCCGTTCCGGGGATTGCGGAAACCGCCAAATGCCCTGACGCAATCTTCCACGCATGCATACTGGCTTGATTTTAATATTTGAATCTCCTTTCCGATTGCTTTTTCGCAGTCATGGATAAATCTCATACTGTCCTCGTGCTGATCGGCAATATCAATATAAATCCACTCGTCAACATTGCCTGCAAGGTATCCTGCCATGAAGGATGATATTCCTGCCGAGATCCAGCATACTTTTAATTTCTGTTTCATAACACCACGAAACAAATTCCGTTCGTGGATAGGGCGTCTGGCCTCCCATGCTACTTCGATACGGCTTTCGCAGAACAGCTCCCACCATACCTCTTTCACGCCGTTGATCCGCCCTTTTCTTCTCTGTGTTTGACACCCTCACAGGTCAACCCGGTTTACCGGGATTCGTTATTACTCCTTTCCTGAAATGATTTTGTTGTTAAATCCAATATCCTGATACCGACCTGTTTTCATGTAATCTCCCGGGATTTTTCGGGACAGCGGCATACTCAGCCGTTTATTACCGATAAGTAAAATCAGCATTTTTCCATACCTCCTAACAAGTTTTTACAGAGCCTGCCGATCATTTGGCAAGTTCCCTGACACATTTTCCCGCGCAATGTAAATCGCGTTCTATGCCAATTAACAGACGGTTTCTGTAAGCTTTCAGTTCGCTCAGCATAACGCTTCCCCATTCCCATTCATATCCTATGGTGGCATATCCGTACAGCTCCCAGTCATCTTCGTAACGTTCACCGCCTACAACAAGCCATGTCCCGGCTCCACAGGGATTGAAATATTTAACGATTACTTCCGCTTCAAACATATCTTCGGTTTCAGGGAATAAACCTATCTGTTCCAGCTTTTCTTCAATTTCTTTTGTCATAAGTTCCATATAAGTACTCCTTTTAATCAATAAAGAATAGTATAAGATCCCTGCTTCGTATCAAGCGCAGATTGTATCATATAAATTGACACACACATAATCCGTATCCAATCTGCGCTCCAGCTCATCATAGCTGCCTGCGGATATCCCGTACTTTGCAAACCATTCCAACATATCGCTCTCCTGGAAAAAATAAATTTCCATATCTGTTTCTTCTCTCAGCATCTTTTCGTAAACCGTGCCGCCTGCATCTGCATCCAGCTTCAGCAAGACACGGTACCTGACATCCAAATACACGCCGTAAACATCAGTATTGATAAAGATGCGCTCTCCTGGTTCTTCTGCACGAAGGACGAAATCCAGTCCATAATGCTCGGCAATCTTTTGGTATGCATCATAAAGAGGACTCCATGCCGTCTCCAACTCTAAGCAAATATAAGTGTCCTCAATGTCCATGCAGACAACATCTCCCCGAAAGCAAATACCGTCCGTAGGAATATTCAGCCGTTCCAACAACAGAACCAGCCGTGTGTCGGCATGAATCCCCATTGAAGGGTAACAGCCTAACAAATCTTCTTTCAAACGGGATACGGCATTCCCTGGAGTATCCTCTTTCGGGAATAAAACTACTGTGTCAGAGCATACATTCGCCATACCGCACTGCCTCCTTCCAATGAAAGATTCCTGTAATCTGAGCTTCATTTCTCATAAAATTCCTCCTTTAAAAAACAAAAAGGCGGTACGGAATGTTAACCGTATCGCCTTTCATATTATAATATTCCTGATTTCCTGCTTACTTTTACAGTCCCTGCAACATAGCCAGAATATGCATATCACCTTTATATAATATAATACGAAGGAATGCTCTCCCTGTTTATACTCAGTGCGAACATAATAATGACAGGAATTGTATCTTCATGGTTATCATAATTCGTTCTTTCCGAATTGTAATCCATCTGCCCGCCATCTTTTTCTTCGTAAATCCCATCATATAAAGTGTAGTCGATTGCACTATCGCAGCCTTCCGTGTAAAAAATCGCATTCCGCAAAGCTGTATTCCGGAACTTCCTACGTTGCCAGGACAAGCCGTACTGCATCTTCCATAACTTATTCACTCTTTTATGTCAGGTGCGTTTTCGCTGTCCCTTACACACCTTTCACAATGACAGTCCTCCTGGTCGCAGTAATGAGATCCTTCTTTTCCGCTTTCGATATACGGATAGCATACCGGTTTTCCAAACTGCATCAGGGCATCCGTTATGCTTTCACGGACTTCTGCTAAAATTCGCATATCCCATGGGAACAGTTTTTCCCTTTCTTCATCCGGAATGCCAAGATAGCTGCAGCATACATCATAAGTCGCATTGTCTATCAGATCCTGTTGACGCACCATAGCATCTGTCATTTCCAGTTCTTTACTGCTGGTTCTTATTTCGTCCATATTTGCCTCCAAATAAAAAACTGCCCATTGACCACAATAGTCACAAGCAGCTTTCCTTCCTTATTATATTATTTAAAACTTAAACTTTGAGATTCCGTAAATCGGAATAGTGATTGTGTTATCAGCTTTTCCGCCGCAGGTATTTCCTTTTGCATACAGCACGTAGTCGGCTTTCTTCTTTTCCAAAGCTTCTGCTGCAGTCTTTCCGCTGTTTTTTCCGGATTTAACTTCAACCGCATATGTCCTTTCCGATGCCAGTTCTTTTACATAAAAGTCAATCTCACCGTTACCCAGGGTTGCAAAAGCGGGGGTTTCCAGTGCGATTTCGCTCGGGTGTGCAATCCGGCGCCTCAAGTCAAGGTAAACAAAATTTTCGTTTATAATACCGGATACCGTGGCTTTTGGGACGCCTGCCTTTATCAGAAAATAGTTTGCAAGTCCGATGTCTAAGAAAAAGCATCTTGCCTTTGCCTTAAAATCCAAAATGTTGCATTCAGGCAGCTTGCCGGCAAACCCTATGATCCCGGAACTATAAAGCCAGTCGATCGCCCTGTTTATCGTTGCCTTGGTTATATTGCTGGAGTAATCCTTCACAACAATGCCCTGCAGTTCCTCGCTGAAGCTGTCCGCGTCAAAGCCTTTCTTCTCTTTGGCCAGAATGCGGGCAACACCAGAGAAGATGTTTTCATAAACAGCAGCGTCCAGTATGTCCTCGAAGTATCTCCTGCTCTCATTGGTAAAAAGGCGGATGATTTTTAGCAGTTCAGCCTGACAGTCCTGCAGGGGCGCATTTTTCAGATATTTCAGGACAACACTCGGATACCCGCCAATCATGCAGTAATCATTATATAATTTCTGCAGCTCCTGATAGATTTCTGCATCACTTTCTCCGCACAGACTCATCTTCTCATACAGATCGATGCTGTTAAGGGCTGTCAGAAATTCTTCAAATCCAAGCGTGCAGATTTCAAGGTAATCCAAGTCACCGGAAGAATACTTAAACTCCTGTTTCAAAATTCTTCCCAAATAACTCCCTGTAATGATGAAATCGCATTTCAGCGTGCGCGTGAATTCCCGGATGCGGTTATAAATGTCTGCCGATTCCTGAATTTCGTCAATGATAACAATTGTGTCCTCTGAATCCTCAAAATCAGGCTGATACCTTTTAATCAGTTCATATATTGGATTCTGGTATCTTTTCCCTGATTTCATTTCCTGCCACAATTCCTGGTACTGCACCAAAAAAAGTTCCCCGGAAAGATCCAGCAGATTTATGTATATCTTTTGGCTATACTGTTCATCTGCAAATCGGTTTACAATATAGGTTTTACCTACCTGCCTTGCACCGGATACTTCCAGCGTGGAATGGTCCGGACGTTTTTTCCAGGCCGTCAGCTCTTCATATGCTTTCCGCTTCAGGTACATCGCAAATCCTCTCCTTTCTGCCTGCACAAAAGTTCATTTACCATATATGATGAATGACCTGTACAGGTCGCCTGCCATATTTATTATTATATCAAAAAAAAAAGCATTTACATAGAGAAAACAAAAGTTTTGTGCAATGCCCTTCAATAAGCAGGAAATACAGCATTCCAACAGGCAATCCTTTGCAGAATGCTGTAGGGCTGAATAACCGCCAGCTCGTAAATCTGCTTGGCTATGGTTTCCGGCTGCATGACAAAATATACGCCGTTGCCCTGCCATGTCCCTTTCGTTCCGTTGATCCCATTGTAAAATTTTATAGGTATGCCGGCCCAGTACCGCAGATTTTCCGTATAATCATCAATCAACACATCTGATGGGCGTATTCCGCCAATCTTTTCCAGCGCGTGCTCCTTTCTGCCCCCACAGGGACAGTATATCTGCCTCTCCTCCGGCAGATGAAGATGCTCTTTTACCCATGCTTTTTTATCCGACTCAGAATGACTGTCCTGAAATACGCAGGATAAAATATACAGCTCAATATCGGGAAGCTGTTCCAATAATCTGAAAGCTGCCACGACGTTTTCCTGTATGGGAATGCTGGAAAAATACCCCTTCTGGGTTAGGTGTTCCTGCGGCACATCCTGCCAGACCGCAAGCACTCCGTCCAGATCAAAAAAAATTCTCTGTTTGTTCATACAAAAACAGGCAGCTTTTACGCTGCCACCTCCTTTTTTCATAGATAAAATTAATATAAGAAAGAGCGTCTTTATTAAGATACGCTTTCCATATTTTCATATTTAGTTTTTTAGCCTGCTTTAAATTTGGGGAATTAGAACCGTCCAAAGTGTGATCCCTAGTTGAACGGAAGTTCCTCATCAATCCCGTCAGGGATATTCATGAAACCATCACCGGAAGCTGCGGATGCCGGACTGCTATTGTCTGCCTGCCGGCTCCTCTCACTTGCGTTCTTGCTTTCCGCAAACTCACATTCTTCTATTATCACATCGGTTGTATATACAGTCTGGCCCTCCTTGTTGGTGTATTTCCCCGTGGTAAGCCTGCCGCTGACTGCGATTTTTGTTCCTTTTTGCAAATACCTTTCCGCAAACTCTGCCCGTTTGTCAAAAGCAACGCAGGATATAAAATCTGCTTCCGCTTCACCCTCGCGATGGAACCTCCGGTCTACCGCAAGCGTATATCTGGCGATAGCCATTGCATTCTCCCCTGTAGAATACCGTACTTCGGGATCCCGTGTGAGGCGTCCCATCAAAATTACTTTGTTCATAGTGTTTTCCTCCATTCTGTTATTTGTTTTCCTGATCTTGTGACAGATTAACATGCGGCAGGCTTTCCTCCATTTTCATCTGCTGGTGTTTACACGCAGTTTACCCACACAAATCCGTCTTTTGTAGCAACAAGCGTTCCCGTTTCAAGCAGCTCATGGAACAGCTCATCGGTTTCCTCGCTATGGATGGTGCTAAATTCCTCGGCACTGTAATAGAAATTGTTTGTGGCATACATATGATCCTTTTCTTCCTGTGCCAGTTCGTCTATGCACTGATTATGCGCTTCACAGATATTTCTCAGTGCTGTTTCATCTCCCACATTTCCAAGTATAAGCCGCGCCATAATATCATTGTCATTCATCCTGCTTTTCCTCCCAGTGCCCGCCATGTAGATGCTGCCTTGGGAAATTCCCCTGCAAATTCCCTGCTTAATATGCGGGACTCTTCATATGTTTCCACGTATCCGTACTGCAGCAGGTCCAGATTTATTTCGCTATGATGGTAATCTTCCTGGAAGTGTTTCCATGACTCTTTGGAATTATCGCATCCATACAGCATGTCATCCGCCCTGATGCATGAGCCGATCATTACATAAAGAGTCTCCGGATTGTCTGTCGCGCCCAGAAATCTCATACTGCTGTACTCTTTCCATTCATTGCAGGAAAACAGCATATAATGCGTCTTTTTTTCATTTATTCTTTTACTTCCCGCCCTGCGATTTGACTTCATGGATAATCTCCTCCTTAGTTCCGAACAGTCTGCGCCCTTCCTGCCCATGCACGGAATGATAGAATTTTCCGGCATCACAGGTATGCAGGCTGTATTCTCCCGTTTTTTCTTCCCGGATCAGACACAAATGCTGTCCGCCGTCAACGGGCAGTGATTCCATCAAATCCTCCAGCTTTCCTTTTTGGACAAAGCTTCCAAGTATGAGCGCATCTAATCGTACATCAGGCATATCATGCAGCCAAAGTGAAAACAGATTATCTTCCTGTCGGCAGACTGCCATGACCGGCACACAGCTGACACAGACGAACTGTTTCAGAAGCCCTGACAACATATCCCGATCATTCGGATCCATGCTGTTGACAAACTTTTTCTCCAACAGATCCGTCAGATACAGTGTCTGTGCCGGATTTAACGACACGTCCACATCCGACTTCCTGTAACGCGATCCGTGTCCGTTCAGCATCAGCGAACATTCTGCAGCAATCCGCGCCATCTTGAGGAAGGCATCCGCACTTTCCTCAAGTGTTTTTCCTGTCACAAAGCGCATATGACGCCTCTGCTTCTGCTCATCATCGTATACCAGTGAAATGTCGAGGTATATTCCCTCGCTTCCACCGAAATTCGGGATGCATATCGCATAATCGTAATCCGGAAGCTCCCAGTCCTCATTCCAGTCGTTCTTGCTTATCAGGAAATACTCGTCTGGCAGCATGTCCTTGCTTAACAGGTGTTCTTTGAGCATTTCAAAGACTTCCCCCATTTTCAGCATTCCAATATGCTTCACCCTGCCTTTTTCGTCCTTTTCGCTCCAACGGTCTACTTCAAAACTCTTAATTGTTGCCATATTTCTTTTTTCTCCTTTTCTAAATTGATGTTACCATGCGGCCTTTGCCAGACAGTCAATGACGTAAGATGAAATTTTGTCCGAATAATCCAGTTCCCTGCCGTCTTCAAAGATCATTATGACGGAAAGGATACGGATCGGAAGATATTCTTCCGTTGACGTGTGCGGAAAATAAACGGCACACTCCGAGATTACCGTATCTGCATGACGTGCTGCAAAGAAACCATACGTTAAATCCTTTTTTTCAGGACCATCAGCGTACAGTTTTGGCGCTTCTGCAACAAACTCCTGCAGGCAAAGCGCGACATGTGCCGGCTTTTTACCTGGTATGATTGTGCCGATGCAGCGCATGGCTTCCATTGATACTTCCTCTGGCATTGACAAGACTATGTTTCCCGTCTCTAATGCATACTGCCCCATGTCTGCTTCCGCATCCGCAGCCTGGACAATCAAGCACATCTCTTTTAATGTGCTTTCGTCCGGTCTGTCTGGTTCTTTGGTTATTGATTGCATAAAACATTCCCTCCTTCTTCAAAATTTTGCATATACACGATTTTTTCGCATAAAAAAAGCACCTGAGCTTATAACCCAAGTGCAATTGCAATCCTGTTATTTAGTTACTATACCTGTTTCCAGGAATTAAAAGAAATCATACCGACTATGCCGGTAACATTGAAAAATTTAATGAACATGAGGATATTATAATATATAACTTCATGCTTGTAAAGATTTTACTTCGTTACCAGCTTTATTTCCTAATTCTGAATTGCCTTATTCCATTCTTTGATTTTTCCAATCAATTCCTCTATGTTGTTCGCTTGCACAGTAGTCTCTTCCCGCTGACTAGACTTTTCAAGCGCGGCGAGAAATGTTATTGTACCATCCTCATTGATAGAAATGCCAATGTTGCCAACTTTAATCTTATTTGTAGCTTCTCCAGCTGACGTAAATCCATATTCCTTGTTGATTTGCTCCGCCATATTGCGTGCATTCTGTACCCTATCCATATATTCTTTTTCGTACTTCTCATCAGATGCCATTTTTTCCAGTTCTTCAACGGTAAGTATGACAGAATAGGCTTTGCCTGATTTAGACATAATATCAACCGCATTATCCCCACCGTTAAAATTCGCTACAAAGAAATCCATATCTCCATAGCCTTCCCTTAACTTTGTCAAAAGTGCCTGCGCTTTTTCCGATAACTGTGTTTCCCCAACTGTGGCCGCATTATTTTTATCATCAACCGTATTTTTCTTTTTTGCATCATATGTTGAAATAGCATTCTCTGCTTTCTTGACCAGCTCTACAAATTTTGAACCTAATTTTTCACCATTACTACTACGATTGATTCCACGAACTAGAATCTGCTGCATCAAATCATCTAACTCGTCACATACGTCAGGGGCTTTTTCCTTTAAGGTATCATGCCAGCTCACATGTGTATTGATCTCATCATTGGCAGAAACCTTCTGATACATTCCTTCAAGCCGTGTAATCATGTCTTCCGGAACGGTTCGCTGTTCTGGGCTTCTTTTCATAACTTTATCAAGATACTCACCGTTATAATTTTTTCTGCTGTCTACCAGCGCTGCCATTCCATCTCCCGAAAACTCCACGATTACATCACTACTATATTGAGAACGAACGTCACTCATTGCCTGCAATGTTTCTTCCCTGGACATTTTATCCATTATTTTGTTTCCATGTTCATCAGTAGTATTAAACTCATACTTTTCCACCTGTGTTTGTCTGCCTGTATCTCCGGCGCCATATGTTTTTGCAGGTGCTGATCCTCTGTAAAATGCACTGTAATCCGTATTCATTTTATATGACCTCCCTTTGAAATGCCAGGAGCAAGGTTGTTATCCTTGCTCCTGATTATATTTAAAACATCATTATCCGTGATAAACACTATACGAGTAGTGGAATATCACTTCATAGGTATTTACGCTTGTATTATCACTTGCCAAGGCATAAATCGCGCATACATCAAAATAATGATAAGATACACCTGTATCGGCACTACAGCTTGAAGTAGGATTTGGAAGCGATACTTTAATAGTATATTTCCCTGTCGAATCTGTTGTGCCGTATGCATACACATAAGCATAATTTGGAGTATTATTTTCCTCCCAGAATGGATTATAATACATTATAGTTACAGGAGTATTTGCTGCATAATATGTGGTATTAGTTTCAGGATCTTTGATTGTTGCATATCCGGAGACTGTTACTGTACCTGTTGAAGTCCTAAAATGATTACCGTATCCTGAATAGGTAACATACTTCGAACCCTCTGTTCCGCTTAAAGAAGTTATGGTAATGTTCGTTGCAGAAAGAACCGGGGTAATCGTGAGCGTATAATTCTGAATATCTAAATCATCATATTCATCCATTGACTTAGCGTTAGATACTCTAACATAATAGGTTCCTGTTGATACGGCAACAGAACCGCCGTTACCCACCTTTTGCATTTTATACCCCTCAGATGCAATGTTCTGATATACTTCGACTGAACAGGTGTTAGATGAAGCGGTAGTTGCGGAAATATTCAGCCTGTTATAAATTCTGCTTTCAGGAATTGTAATCTCAAACCAATCATTATCAATGGGAGAACTCAACGTACAATAGTCAATAGCCGCACCGTTGGAATCAAACGTAAATGATTTTGCCTCTCTTACCGAATCATTAGACTCCAACCTATCATATGCTATGCTTAAAGAGTAGTCCAACGTAAATGGCTGATTAATACTTCCTCCCGTAGATGCCAGCACATAAATATAATATGTAGCCTCATCTCCTTCCGGGAAAAATCCGATACTCTCCTGTAAGGTTCCATCAGTTCCATTTATATATGTATAGTAATCAGAACCTTTCAAAATATTACCGTCTGCATCAAGTAAATACAAATCGTAGTCCAGATTCGCATTTGCAGGAGTTGTTAATTGTGCCTGAAAATAAATGCCTTCTGCTAAATTAATGTTATAGATCAATGCATCTCCTTCAGAGTCCAAATAGTCACTTACGGTACCTGCAATTACTGTGGAATTATCATAAGTCATTGGAATATCTCGGATTTCTGCCGCCTCAACCTGAACAGTTCCCGTAAGTCTGGAAGGCAGCGTATCTTCAACTGCACCAAATTCATTAATCAGAACAGGTTCCTGATACTTAATATCGTCTTCGGATATTACGTCTTGAGGATTTTCCTCAGAAAATATGTCCCTACTTGCAATCTGAGACGCATCATTTTCTGCCGCCTGAACAGTAAACCCATTTGCAGGCGCAAATATCATAGCGAGCGCCATAACCGTTGCAAACACTCTTGACAATAGCCTCTTTTTTACCATTTTTCAGTACCTCCTATTATGTATTTATATATGCATATTTTCGCCTTTTTTTCACAATTTGTTAATAGCATTTTATAAACGTACAACTTTTTATCCTGACGTACAATACAGTAATACTGTTTGATATTAAATACCATATTTACGAACCAACATTCACCATATCCAAATATCGTCCACACTTTTTGATATGTTCATAGCTGCCCTGCTCCACAATCTGACCTTCATCAAGCATCACGATAAAGTCCACCTTGTTTAATATCTCCTGCCTATGCGTAATGACAATTACAGTCTTATCCTTAAGCTTCGTATGCAGCAATGAATTGATTTGCTGTTCAGAGTAACTATCCGTACTGGAAGTTGCTTCATCAAATACCACAATCGGCCTTTCATGCAAGAGCGCCCTCGCAAGTGCAATTTTCTGTTTCTGTCCTCCTGAAAGCATGGTTCCGTTCTGCCCCACTACATAGTCCAGTGTAACCTCAGCAACGAACTCTGCCAAACCACTGTCCCTGCAAACATCTAAAATTAAACTGTCATCTACTTGTTTATAGAGGCATATATTATTGCGGATAGTATCATTAAAAAGATATATTTCCTGGCTAACCACTGAAATTATTCCCCTGTAAACTTCTAATGAGGTACTAAATATATCCTCTCCTGCAAGCAATATCTGCCCTTTCATCGGCGCATACATACGCAATAACAGCTCTACGATTGTACTTTTACCGGAACCATTTTTTCCAATCAGCGCCGTTTTGCTTCCCTTTGGAAATCTAAGATTTATATCCTTCAAAACTGGCTTATTCTTTTCATATGCAAATGATACATGTTGAAATTCTATATCCCCAGTCTGTAACAATACCTTGGCTTCTTTACTCTCATCTTCTTCCTCCAAATACATAAACTCATAATATCTTTTAGTAGAAGGAATGATCCCTGACAGCAAATATCCAATATTAAGAATTGCAGATATTGGACCTGTAACATATGTACTGTATGTGATAAACGCAAAAATACTTCCAACAGATAGTTGCAGATTAAATACCAAATTAGAACCAATAATATATATCAAAGTAGTCAACATGCAAACTAATACCGTATCGGTAATGTTATTCCACTGGCTAAGCATATTCATTTTCTTTTGCTTGCTGATTACTTCATTTTGTTTTTCAACAAATTCTTTATGTTTGTTGGCAAATATTCCAAAAAGTTTTACTTCCTTTACACCCCCGACAGTATCTCCAAACCAGCTTGAATATTTTTGATTGATGAATATAAACTCGTCCATAACTTTCTTCCGCTGCTTAGCGAAATATTTCATAACAACATATTTAATTGGGATAAAAAGCAATACTAAAATTGTCATACGGTAATCCAAGATAAAAAGACCTATCACTCCGCCTACCATGCTGAACGCCTGTGTTACAACAAAGAACACTCCTTCATCTGCAATCGAAGTCATGTTATTTATGTCTACATTTATGTTATTTAATATTTCAGCGTAGTTCTTATTACTAAAATAACTTATTTTCATTCTCATAAGATGCGAAAAAGACTCTTCCGATAAGGAATACTGTATTTTTGATGAGATATCAACCCTCTTTTTCTCCTTTATAATATCAATTGTAGAATTTGCTAAATGTATAACAAAAGAACCTAAAACCATTTTTATCAGTAATTCTTTATTCCCACCAATAAATCCATCATCCATAATTCTCTTACTCAACAAGGGAATGCACAAGCTTAATCCTGTTGACAGCAATAAGCAAAATATAATAATAGCGATTATTTTTTGATAACCTTTTAAAAGCGCAAGCAACTTCTGCACAGCTTCTTTATTACTCACTATTTTCCTCCTTTAATAATGCTAAAATATATTTATATATTGTTTTTATCTCCTCATGTACTATACTTTTAATTATCATTTTTCTTTTTATTATTCCATCATAATAGATTTCCGCTTGCACACCCGCCTCGACATATGTAAAATCAACTAAAACATCCACCATATTGTTTTTTTTTCCAAAATAACTATTTAATTCTAGTGCCCAAATAACAATATCCGACTGCTCGTAATGAGTCTGCCAATACAGAAAGTTATATACTGTTTCAATATTGTTCTCATCACATAATTCTTTAGGTATGTACTCCAAATCATACAATACACTTTCTACTTTATGGCTTGTTGTATAAGCGTTATAACCATCACTAGCAAAATACATTTTCATCATACTTAACAATAGTATTTCATCTTGTGTTTTCTCAAATCTACACACAACACAGGGAATATCAATGTTTTCCACTCTTTTTTCGCATTTTGTAATTTGTTCCTTTCTCTGTTCCCTACTCCAAAAAAATTTATTTGTATCCAAGCACTCTATAGGTTCCTTGCCGAGATAAACAATGTGCTTTCCGACATTTCCATATGTTGCATACTCATCCCGATTAGATAAAACAATTGTATCTGCCTGTGCTATACAGTCCTGATATTGTCCTGTTACTTCCAAAAAATAATACGGTGCATTACTTATCCTACTTTGCGATGGAAGCCACGCTTTCTCTATCCAATCAGGATAGTATGCTGTAAAATGCCTTGTTTTTCGCATAAATAACTCATTTTTTAAATTACATATCCCGTATTTTTGATTTTCCGACATTAAACAACAAACTTTTGCAGTAACATATGGAGCTGCATAACTATTACTGTTCTTAAGAGTAACTGGGTTTTCTCTTACCATTATCTCGTGGTCTGATGGTGCTATTAAATCAACTCCGTTGTGATAAAGCAAATTAGTGTTTATATCAAACTCATCTCCTGAAGCAACACCAATTACGCTAGAAAAAGAAGCAGGGTACGTTTTATAACCGTTATTGGCTGTCGCTGCTATAAAAATCATCCCTTTATTGACATAATGATTAACAACCTGACGAATTGCATTTTTATCTTGAAAGTGTGTTGTTCCGAGGCTTAAATTTATCAATGTGATACCTTTATGGAAACACCATTCAAGTGCTGGTTCCAACTTATCAAGTATCCCCTTTCCATCATTATCAAGTATCTTGATACCCGTCAAATTTGCCTCTGGACAATATTTCTCAATAATCAATGCACAATTTGTTCCATGAAGAAACAGTTGTTCTCCAAAATTATATAAAAAATTTTTACATGATTTATCTTCTGTAATTTCCATGTTATAATTCATTGGTTTCTCTAGCAATTCGCTTCTTATGCCACTATCAATAATCGCAATATTCATATTATCTATCCCATATTCTCTACACCAATTTTTTCACATATACTATCGACAATATTTGAAAAGAAATCGAATCTCTTTTCGATAACATCTTTTTCATCAAATTCTATCCCATATAAAATTTGCATTTCAAAAAATATAACCAACAAATCTCGTGGCACCAATCCTATTTCCGGATCTAACAAACTGTTCGTCATATAATCTAATTTGAGTTGCTCCAATTCTATATTCATCTTTTCTTTTATAATACCTTTTAGTTGCGTTTCAACGTCTTTTCTATTCATAAATTTACCTCGTTATATTGATTCAAATGCCGAATACACTTCCAATGTATGACATATATCAACATACATATCGGAATTTTCAAGTGCTTTACTATCATATACTAAATAATTATTCTTTTCATTTACTGCACCAGATATTTCTACAAAGTTAAGTATATCATCTTTCATCGAATTAGACATTGGAGAATATTTTGAAACAAAGAAACTGTCCAACTCAAAATCATACCTATACTTACACAGCTCTTTCATTTCCTCATAGAATCTATCCGTATACTTTCCCGCATATAATGTCATTATAGAATAATCTGGCTTTATAGCTGAAAAAATTTCATATGCTAACACACCGTAATCAAATGTATGTTTATCATTTAATGGCATAATTCCTCCGGGAATCCCTAAAATAATTACATCCGGTTTGTTTTCATCCTCTAACTCTTTTATCCAATGATTAAACTTACATATTTTTTCTTTCTCACTATATCTCTTTTCTGACATGAATGCTGGAAATGAATACATTCCTAACATCTTACAGTCTCTGTTTGTCCCTACTTGACAAACCTTAAAATCATCACCGAAATGATTTCTCAAATATATTTGTATATCTGATTTTTGTGTCATCTCTCCAACGCCAAATACTGTTATAACAGGAACATTAACCATCACATTATTTTCATATTTACAATCTTCGTAAACTGTATCATCAAGAAAATCCACATGATTACTGTATTTCTGATTTATCTTTTTTATTTCTTCCTTGACCTCATCCTTTAGATTAGCTGTAATAAAAATCTCTAACTTTCTTTCTGCTGCTGTTTCAATAAATTCAAATAATATGTTCGTCGCCAAGTTTGCAGCCAAGCTTGTTATCCAGATCGTATCAATTTTGGCATACTGCTCCTCAGAAAGCTGTTCTTGTACTGTCCACTTTTTGTCTCCTACCCATATTTCTTTCCCTATGATCCCATATCCTTTTAAAGAGATTATATATTGCACAGTCATTACTTGTGTAACCTGAATATACCCCAAGAACGAATACAGTTCGTTGCTATATGGAAAGATTGCTATATTATTTGTTTTCATAAATGTCCCTCTTTTCAAAATTGCATCCGTATTTTTTTAATACAATATAGTCCTTTATATGTTCACTGGATGTCTTTTTCATTTCATCGCATTTTTTCAGACGCATACTCCTAGATATCTCTCCGTTATCCTCTGCCATTGCCACACACTGACCGCAAAGCCTAATATTCCAACACCTTGCACACTCTTGTTCAGTTATATGTGCAACATTTAGCATTCTTTTTGCGCTGACAATATCAAAACCTTTTTCCAAGTTGCCAATACAGTATTCACACGAATTTTCATTTACCCTTTCGCAAGGGAAAAAGTTGCCATCAACACTCACGAAAAATCTTTGTAGACCTGGAAGGCATTGCCCACTCGCAGCAATATTTACCTCATCTTTAGGCATTATCACTGTACGTTCATATAATTCCTTTTTCAAACTATCCATAAGATTATTCATTAACTTTGGCTTGTATGACGAAAAAATTTCGGTACAATAAAATAGATATGTCTTAAAATTTTCATACTTTGACGCAATGTAACACTCTCTATCAAACTTTGCTTTATCTTTCCTCCCATTTGGATTTACAAAGTTTCCGCTCACAAATATATTTTTTATGATATCATACGATAAAAAGAAGTCGTTTATGTCCGAAACATTATTCTGTAAATCAACAACCGCATTAAAACTTACATTATTGTAAAAATCCGGAGCAACTCGATCTATCATTTTTATTTTCTCAATTACTGTATTGAATGAACCTGTTTCGTTGTCTGCAAGTACCCTATTGCTATCTTGTACTTCCTTAGGTCCATCCAAGCTTATTGTTATATTAAAACCATGTTCTTGAAAAAAATAAATCATTTCATCTGACAAAAGAGTTGCATTTGTTGTCATATTAAAGTGTAACTCTTTTCCTACAAAAATCGTTTCTGCATAGGCTACGCATTTTTGAATCAATTCAAACTCCAAGAGAGGTTCTCCACCATAAAACCCTATAGCAATCTTTGGACTTGCAGAAGAATGTTCTAATAAAAAATCTAATGCTCTCTTTGCCGTATCCCAATTCATTCTTTTATTATTATGTGTTCTATTAGTATAACTTCCAGAATATACACAATATTTACATCTAAGGTTACAGTTTTGGGTGAGCTGTAAAATCATACTTTTCAAGTTATTTCTATACATATCTTCTAATATGTCCGTTTCACTATGGCTTATAACAAACTGATTGTCTTTATCGGATATAATCCCCTCTCTTCTTAGATACGTAAGACCCGAACAATCTATCTCTGTTAAACTTTCATCACTAATATTTCCCGCCAAGTATTCATATAACTTTTCTGTAATTTTCACTATTGCATTGGTAAACACGCTATAAATATAACACTCACCATACAACTTAAATAAATATGTATTCATAAAAATCTCCTTTTCAAAAGGGCTGCTATCGCAATAGCAGCCCTCTCTTACAGCATGACATTAAGACCAGCCATTTGAGTTATTGTTTGTTGTTACATAGTTGTAAATGGAAGTCCCTGTAGCTGTGGCAGTCTTGCTATTGCAATTGGTACAAGTTGTGCCACAATAGCAAAGGCATGATGCATTCGTTGCATAAGCAACAAATGTACCAGATGAAACTCTATTTTTCTTTCCGATCTTCTTACTCATCATTTTCACCTCCCTCCAATTCAAGTGTATAACTATATGGAATAATCCACATGGTTACCAGTCTTTTGTCCTTCAAGCTTCTGTTTATTATCTTCTGTTTCACTCTTCTTTTCTTCCTGCTTCTGCTCTTTTACCTTCTCTGCATCTTTCTTCTCTTGTGCCTTTTTCTCTCGCTTTTCTTTTATCCGTTTATCCATGTCGTCAGACTGTTTCTGCAAACCGTCAAACATACTGCCTTTCTTCTTAATAACAGAATATGAACCCATATTACCTTTGTCATCAATGTAATATCCGCAGGAAACTAATTCCGAACCATCCTTAGCGAAAGCATTTTTCAGCCAATTATATGCTGATTCCACTCCACTCAGCATATCGTCTAAATCTTTTGCGGTTTTTCCATCATTCTCCGCTTTAGCAAGATAAGCTGAACTTATCATTACGCCTTGAAATCCTTTATTTTTTGATGAAATTTGACTTTGAGAAAAAGTCCCAACAGTAACCTCAAAATCAGAATATTTATCTTTCATCTGTTCCAAGACACTTGTTTTTTCAATTTTTTCCTCTGTTTTGCTTTCCCCTCTAGTCTTGTCTGATTGATTCATATAACTCGCATATGAGCTGTAGTAATCTGTTACACTTGTAATTGCCATACAATTTCCTCCATTTTTTTAATTCAACAATTTGTGGTGTTTATGGATTCCTTAGTAGCTATGCATCTTCTATGGAGATGTCCATAGAATTCTCTGATACTCGCACTGTAATTCCATCCTTTTATTATTTGATGCCATATCTCTTCGGGTCTGCTGACGCACTTGAATTTTCACCTCCCAAAAAAGATAATAAGTATAACTATAATGTGCTTCGTCAACTTTTTATGATATGTTAATACCATTTTTCAAACGTACAACTTTTTGTCCTGACGTACATATTGGCAAGCTTAGGATTGCTTTATGGATTGCAATTTCCCCAAAATAGTCAAAAGTGTATCCATAGTCACCCCAATTGTATACAATGTAATAAGGTATCCAGCCCTTAATCCGAGTGTTGCGATATAGACCATAGAAAAAAATACTGACCATAACCTAAGCCTATGTCTAAAATATTCTATCTCTTCTGCATCCAAGTTTCTATTGCTATTCTTTACTGGCGACAATATTAGCAATATAATTATGTCAAGAATTGAAATTACTGTGGCACCCTGCCAACTGAAGTTTATCTCTGTTGCCAAAAGAGATAAAAAAATAACGGCGCAGGAAAACAGGTAGCATCCAATCCTCGTTTGGGCATGGTAACCACCTGTATTGCGCCGAAAAACATAAAGAACAGCAAAAATAATTACAAATTCAAAAAATTTCTTCATACATAGAGCTAATACAATATAAGAAACATAATGAAATGCCTTTAGTATGGTAACTTCCAAACCAAACTTATAAGCGTCCACATCAGAGGAAGCTATTAAATTATCCATAACTAAATCATATGTAATTTTATCAATCAAATTTCTATATTTCTCACCCACTATTTTTTCTTTCTATTCTTAAACTTTTTTGCGGAATCAGGTACAACCGGCTGATAGCCAAAAATTGCGCACGCACTATTCATTTCCTTTTGAATATTTTTATTAATAATAGTAGCAATAATTTTAGATACTTTCTTCATTTATTCTTCTCCTTTATTTTTTTGTGTAAAATTTTACCAAAAATATAGCAATAATCAATAGTTTTTTCAAAATGTACAACTTTTTGTTCCGATGTACAACCTAATATATATGAATACAGATAAATACGGACATAAAAATAGGATAGACCTAATTAATCCATCCTATTTCATCTATTCATCAACTCTATTTAAAACAATATCACATACAAGCAACTGATTGGAATATTTATAAATAATACTACCTAAATAATCTTCTATACATCTCTGTATATTTAATAATCCGACACCGTTTCTTTTTGCGCTACTGCTATAAATTTTTCCATTTTTAACTGCTACTGGATCTTCTACGCTATTTTCTATTCTAATGGATATCATCTCATTATATTCTTTAACGTATAAACCGATATATTTTTCTTCATTACATTTTTTAGTTGCTTCTAATGCATTATCAATCAAATTACCAAATAAAGTAGTTATATCTATTGGTTTCATAAAATTTATGTCGACTTCATTTGTTTCTATTTTAAATGAGATTCCATTTCTGTCTGCCACTCTTTTTTTATCTGACAACAAACAATTTAATACCGGGTTGTCTGTATACATAAAGGGAACCAGCGGCTGCAGCATTTTTCGTATCTGATTTGTATAATTTAAAGCCTCTCTTTTAAAATCTTCCTGATATAGCCCCTCGATCATTTTCATATGCTTATCAACGTCATGCAAAATACTCATAGCCTCTTTGTATTTCGCGCTTTGTATCTCGTAGTTGTCATATTGAATTTTCTCCTGTTGTTCCATCATCTCTAACTGCATCTTATAATAATTTCGCTCATCTGAAAACTTTATAAAATACAGCAGATACATATTAGCAAAGATGGTACATCCTACAATAACCATCAATACTAAGGGGTTTTCTCTATTAGAAATAACTGCAATAATTAAAACATTGACAACGCTATATACAAACATTATTAAGTAGAGAATATATTGCGTTTTTGTACGAAGGATACTCTTTTTCCATAATCGGCTAAAAACTACATAGTATAAAAACAATAATACAATCTTTGAAAAAGCAGTTTCTATGCTTTTTTGAATCTCCGTACTTTGTGGAGTTATCTGTATTATTTCCATAATTACGTCAATCAAGAAAACTCCTAGTGCCTCTGCTACACCTATAACCATGAATAATGCTTCCGACTCAAATATTTGTATAAATCTTCTATCTTTTTCTTCGTAATAAAAAAAGTAGCTAGCAAACCCAATCCAGATTACATTTACAAGCATATTAAGTATAGGACTCATAAACATATTTATTGGTGTAACAATAATAATACTTACTATTGGTAACAATATGTACAGTAGTTTACTATTATAAGCTCTCAAATATCTATCATTAAAAAACTGAAACAATAAATTTACAAGAATCACACAAGATATAAATGAGCAAAACAATAAAATAATTCTATCCATACCCTAATGAAATGAATCATGCAGATATTCATTTATCCTTTCCCTAAATTCTTTAACTCTCCTTTGCGACAGCGGAACTTTTCCACCAGTATCCAGTAGAATGTCATACATTTTAATCCGCATAACTCTCTCCAGATTAACCAGTATTCCACGGCAACACATTTCAAAGCCCAAAGGCCGCATTTTTTCTTCAAGTTTGTTCATTGCCTCGGTATATATGTACTCCGTTGATTTTATCACAATTTTTATTTCTTTCTGCATTTTTATATATTCAAAATACACAATCTCTTTGACAGGGATTGATAAGATAGATTTTACCACGTCTTTCCCGTCAAGGCTATACCGAACATTATGGAAATCCATTAAAAGATCCTGCATACCCTCACTGTCCTCGAAAAACTCCTTAATCTGTTCCTCAACAGCTGGAGCCTTTAAGGGTTTTTCCAAAAACGCGAACGCGTGCGTACGGTTCATTGCCTCCTTACAGTAATTCCCAAAGTTTGTTTGGAAAATAATTTTTGTAGAGCGGTTTTTCCGGTGGATATGCTTGCCGATCTCTATTCCACTTTCTCCATTCATTACAATATCCAGAAATATCAGATGGAAAAGCGATGCTGCCT
Organism: Candidatus Merdisoma sp. JLR.KK006; assembly: GCF_036941035.1. Lineage (NCBI taxonomy): Bacteria > Bacillati > Bacillota > Clostridia > Lachnospirales > Lachnospiraceae > Candidatus Merdisoma > Candidatus Merdisoma sp. JLR.KK006. The sequence continues at coordinate 37,400 of NZ_JAYMNS010000027.1, forward strand.
GCATCAAACTCTCGCCTGATTCATATTCCTGAATATCATAGCTCATGGAATATTTATCCATCACCTCTTGAAGTATGGATTTCAAATGCACAATATCCTTTTTTTCGTCATCGCAGATTGCTATGTTTATCATACTTATTCCCCTATCACAAACCAATGGCGTTTTTTACCATTATACATTTTTAATCTACATAATTCTACATCTATTTCAAATTATACTAGCCATGTAATAATAATGCAAAGGGGAACACCACAAAAAAGGCTCCCGGTTCCTGAAAACCGAGAGCCTTTGCTTTATAACCTTTTTCTTAAAGCAACACAGGTAATAGTTCCGATCACACCTACAGCCAGTGCCACTATTGCAATCTTTGTTCTTTTCTTCATTACTCCTCTTCTCCTTCCGTAATAATGGTAACTTCTTTTGCAACCGTACGTCCTTGTTCGTCTTCGTCCTGAACAAAGGAAACGGTCTGCCCTGCTTTGAGCCTCTTGAAACCTTCCATGTTGATGTTTGAGAAATGGACAAAGCAATCTACACCATCTTCATCAGAAATAAACCCATATCCCTTTCTCACATCAAACCACTTCACGGTTCCTTTCATCAAATCTTTTTTTGCCATAAATTTTTTCACTCCTTTTCTACCTTATTATAATGTATATCGTGCATGGCAACACGAAAAGGGCATGGCGGACTCGAACCGCCTGTACCTTTCTGCCCTCCGCCATCATTTCTTTGGCGCAATATGCCAGTCAGACCACAGGTTCCCACTAATCTGTACCGAATCTGTCAGGTTGGCTGACAGCATCCCGTCTGGCGTCCAGCTATCCATAACGTAGGTGTATACAGTATAGCTTCCGTCCGGCATCCAGATTGGAGAGAAATGCGTCCTTCTCCCATAAGTGGAATACTCATTGCTTTTAAACTGATACTCTGCTTCCATTCCGCTGGTTGTTCTCTCAAGCAGCCGCCAATAAGTCCTGTAATAGAACTCCGGGAAATAAGAAACCGCCGTCTGCGACCCGGTGACTGCCGTAGCCTGATTTGTTGTCGTCGTCGTATTGACCGTAATATTGACTCCGTATCCGCTCTTGATCGTAGATCCTGCAACTGTAGGATTTTTATCATCCGGCGACAGTTCCACGGATGCGCTCATTGAAGCACTGTAATGTTCCAAATCGAACTCCCACCAGCCTTCATCTATCCATTCACCTTCGTCCACCCAGCTTCCATGATCTGTCGTGCATTCATCCGAGCAGGCTTCACTATGCGAACCGGAATGCCATTTCCAATCGCTGTGCCATACCCAGTATTCCTGCCACCATGGAACCCATATACTCCAATACGCGCTATCTTTCTCAGGATTATCTGGTATTTCCGCATTGGACGATGAATATGCATTATTCCTGTCGTTGGCAGTGGGATTGGGCGGATCGTTCCCATCAAGGTCAACAATTCTTGCCTTGATACTTCCCTGTCCTGGTGCACCGCTCCCGCTGGCACTGACTGTTATGGTGATTGTCTGTGGAGTAGACGGCGTCCTCCATCTTACCCAGGCAAGCTGCGATGCCCCGTCAGGATAATAGACATTTTCCACCGTATAGCTCCTTCCATCGATTTGAAACGTCACATTAACCGGATGGTCGGGGTCTGACTGCCCGCCGGTGATGGTTACGGCCGTAATTACATCCGTATTAACCCTGTACTCGTAATCTACCGCCTCCAATTCCGGAGGCGTAACCATTTCATTAAAGCGCACTATTCCTATTCCAAGCGAAGAAATGATGCTCTCATTGGAAACGCGCTCCGTCTTTGAACCAGTCCAAGCCGGAAAACCCAGATCCGATGTTTCCAGAAAGATTGCAAGCGGCAGGTTCTTGTGCGACAATGAAGGCATTTTGCTATGCATTAAACCGCCAAGCATCCGATCATACATAGCAGCTTCCGTTGCGGTCATTGCCGTCCTTGTTCCTTGAAAAGTCACATAAGCAAGCGGTTCAATCAGTAGCTTATATTCACCGCTTATTAACGTATCAAAATCAAAGCCGCAATAACCGGCAATACCGCGGATTACCTGTTCATCTGTAAAATACCTCTTTATCTGTGCTATATTGCCGCCTCCGGAAGATGTACTAATAATTCTTGGTAATGACTGACCCGGATTAATATAACCATACGTACCTGTATCTGGTGTCAGTGACGCACCACTCTTATAAGCAATCTTGCATGTTTTTGTGAAATGCTTCACAACATTTCCGGGATTAACGTTCGTCAGGTCAACTGATGCAGATACAACAGCTCCATCCGATGCCCTGACTATCGTAACTCTTACGCCTTCATCTCCATTTACCCATTTATTGGTGCTTGTTCCTGCACCAAATCCACCACCTCCTCCGTCCATATTTCCCTCACCTGTGGCAAACACTGTTTCTGTCTCCCAAAAGGACAAAAACAAAAGCAACATGAGCAAACATGCCGCTTTTCTTCGGATTTTCATATAAAACCTCGCTTTCTACAAAAGAGGACGCCCTGCGGCGCCCCCTGTTTTAGTCCATAATCCCTATTGTGTTTCCGTTCTCGTAGATATCATCTCCTTGTATGCCAGATGTGCCGCCGCCATTGTAATCTACCCATCCAAATCCTTCAAAATAAATTTTTCCATCCTTTATATCACCATCTTTAGGTGTCGTAGGCGCGTCTTCTTTACTGGATTCTGAAGATGGTGTCTCTGAAGGATTCTCTCTATCCGCAGGGATTTTCTTGTTTTCCGGCTTTTCACCGGAACCGTTCTGTTCTGCTTCCGTTGCAGCCTCCGCCGGTGTTTCACTGGGTTTATTTTCCTCTGTCTTCACCGGATCATTCTGAATGGACTGTGTAATGTCATCCGTATCGGCGGTTTTTCTTGAATCAATCGGTTCGGTGGAGACTGTAAGTTCCTCCGTTTCCTGTACTTCCACATCTTCATATTCTGTATCTACAACTACATTAACACTATCCTCATCCGCCTTCTGGGTTTCAGTTGCCACTTCAACCGGCTTGTCTGTTATCAGGCACAAGCGTATTCCGCAGAACGCACCAATCCCTACTGCAATCAATGCTGCCGCTAAAGCAATTTTTTTTGTCTTATCATTCCACTTTTTCATAAAATCCCTCCTGGTTTTGTTTTCTGATTTCATTGTAATATACTCTTTTCAATATGTCTAATTTTCAGCAAATTTTTTTCTAGAATTTTGGCGTATATGCAGCTTTACTCCTGACGGTAATCTTCATGTCCGGAAGTACTTTCTGGAGAAAAGAAACCGGCACTTCAAGCCTCACTGTGGTTTCTGCCTCAAACGAGCTTGTATCGCCAGATGCCAGTCCTGCATTATGGATATACACCTGCAAACCCGTAATTCGGAACTCTGTTGCCCCGTCAGATGATATTTTGTAATGATATTCACCATCTTCCTGAAGACCGAGCAATCCGTCCAGCCTTCCATAGATATCCCCGTAGTTCAGGCTCTCCTCGAAAGAACCGTCTGTCGGCTGATATCCAGCGGCATATCCTTCGCGCACCGCATGGTATACATCTGCATAATTGTCGTTAATGGTAGATATAATTGCCTCCTGCATTGCATCTTTTACGCCTGCAGACACAATCATGAGTCTCGCGAACTGCATGATGACAAGAACAAGCATCAACAATGCAAGCGTTACTGCCACAGCAAGCGGCATTCCATTTCCTTCCTTATCTAAAACGAGCCTTTTACATTTTCCCATCATTTATGGTACACCTCACTTTTCCCACTTGCCCTTGCTTTCAGCTGGACCGGAAATGAACCGAAGCCGCCAAACAGCCCGATATTTCTCTCTAATGTGAGTGTTACCGTTACCTCTTCGTTCAGCTGGATATTCCCCGTCTTAGACCATGATACAGACGGGTATAACCCCGTTTTTTCATTTAAGACCCTTTCCCTGTCGCTTGTCTCTGAGCCTACCCGTCCTGCTATTTCTGCTTCCCTCACCAGCTCGTCCGCAAAATTATCAAGCTGAAGTTTCACAATATATACCGGATACACGCGTACGGCAAGCGCAATCACCAGCATTGCACATAGAACCAGGACAACGGTATCTATATAACCTTCTCCTTTCTTGTTTAAAAGGTGTTTTCTTTCTTTCTTCATACGCGCCTCCTACATCATGCCGCTCATGGACTTTAAAATCTCATACCCTATGATAATAATATATGTAATCATAAAGCACATCAGCATTGCAAATGAGTGTTTTCGTATTTTCGGCGGAATTTTCTGCGCTTTTGTCTTCAGACGCTGTATCTCTATCTGCTTAAAGTCATGCACAAGCATCTGGAAATATACCGCACTGTCGTCTCCCCTTAATACGCCTATCAGACCACGCACAATATCAGACAGCTGCGGCGAATTTAACCTTGCCTCAAAACGTGTCAGTGCAGCCTCATAACTAGAAGATCTCATATCCGCGCATACAATGTCCAGTTCCTGCGTAAACTCCGGTCCGGCATTCTTCTTGTAATTTTCCAAGATGGATAACACGTCCCTGCTATTTTTAAGTTCCTGCTCGATGGTGGACGCAAATCTTGATAGCTCATCTTCTATGGCTTCCCTTTTCTCGCGAAGTTTCTCGTCCGCTTTTCCTATCTCATTGAAATAAACCATGACAGCCGACATAAGCACTATAACAGCTGCCAGCGGGAATATGTACAGGCATGGGACAATTCCTAACAGGACAAACGCCGTCTTTATCATTGCATAGGAAGCGTAGACCTCGGGCGATATATTCATGCCTGCCGCTTTTAATGTTGCTGCCATCCGCGCCTTTTTATGCTGGTTCATTGGCAGATATCTTGATAATACCACAGCGCCGTCCATAATCCACATATCCACTGTTTTCGCGGCTTTCTTTTCTGACCGCCCCGCAGCCGACATTACCTTTACTGTCTGCATGGTCGGAATCCGGAATACCTCCGCAAGGATCAGGAACAGTCCGGCAGCGAAAAAAACGCCAAATAAAATCATTAGTATTACCATCGTTCCCTCCTATCTCCGATATTCAATTGGCTTTGTCAGCTGTACCACTTTTGCCGCCGAAAAGAAAATAACTGCGGCCGTAATGCTCAACATCACCTGCCCGATCACGGTTGTCATCAACGCGTTATACCAGTCCTGATTTAAAAAATAAAGAAGCGGTATGTTTCCTACTACCAGAATTACCATTGTGATGAACTCCCGGCGAGGTTCATAAACCATATACTCCAGATCCGCGTTTACAAGACGCATATCGGACAACTTGGCCACAATCGGCGTCAATATGGTCTTTAAGCTCCTATCAGTCTGGCACTCCTGCAATGCATCGCACCATTCCTCAAAGGTGTCATTGTGTATTTTTGTCTTCAGTTCATTCAGTGCGCTCCCTATATCCGGATTTACAAGGCGGATGCGCGATGCAAACTCCTGAAATACCGTCTGCACAGGCGGGTTTAAGTAAAATACGCTTTCCTCAACCGCTGTCAGGATATCTTCGTTTCTCAGGTAAGATGTGGTGATGATGGAGAGTGCCGTTTCAAGCTCTGCGGCGACATCTTTCTTGAAAGAGTGCGCAGTAAGCTTGATATACCAGAACGGCAGGAATAAACACCCCGTCGCCAATACCGGGACAAGAAAAAAGTTCCCCATCAGTATAGCTGATGATGCTCCCAATGCAAAAAATAAAAGTGCCGCCGTGCAGAGCAGCGGAAACTGCTTCTCTCTACCGGTCACGTTTAAAATTTCCTGCACTTCAAGGATTTCGCGTTTCAGCAGCGGCATCTTTTTTGAATTGGTTTCTTCCAATATGGCATCCTGTATATTTCGGGGCTTGCCAAGTATTCCCCTGAACAAGTCCGCCGTAAAGTCTTCAAGCCGGATATTCCATACAAAAAAGCATCCCATGATCATGCCTATACAGGCGATCAGCTGTAATGTCAGCATTTCTTTCCCTCCTCCCCGGTTATCTTCACCAGTGTTTCCTTTGGCATTCCGTTTTCCAAAAGCCTTCTTTTAAGCCCTTCAGAAATTCCGTTTACCTTTTCATGGTTTCCCTTAATTACAAATTTCGTGCCTTCCATACGGTTTTCCCGGATATGATAGTGAAACAGCGTCCGGAAGTTATAGTTTCCATCGGGCAGGATTTCACATTCCATAATCTCCATGATTTTACGCTTCTTGTTCTCAAGCTGCTTTGTGAACACAATAATGGGAAACGCCTCCGTCACCAGGGACATCAGCGTTTCATCTTTAATGTCATATTTTCTTTTACAAAGCGTACACATTCTGCGGTACGTAGACTCACAGCTATTGCTGTGGATTGTAGTAAGCACAGTATGACCGGTACGGGCGGCTTCCTGCGCCGTATATGCCTCATAGCTTCGCATCTCTCCAACACAGATAATTTCCGGATCAAAACGCAGCGCCATATCCAAAAGCAGGTCCTGATCGATGTTCTGCTTTTCATTTTCCGACGATCTGGTAATTGTATGAATAACGCTGTTGCAGACTGCACCATCGCGCTCCCTGACAAGATCAAGCTCACGGCTTCCGTTTTCTATTGTGAAAATACGCTTACTGTCCGGTATCGTGCCGAGCAGCCATCCGGTTACTGTTGTTTTCCCGGAGCTTGTCGCTCCGGCTACACATACACTGATTCCATAGCGGAGACACTCCGAAAGAAAATCAAGCTCCTCCTCCGTCGCTGTTCCGCCTTTTACAAAGTCATCTTTTGTAAGTGACATCGGGTTTACAATACGTATGGACACCGCCACGCCCACGTCTTCGTCGACCAGTGGTGTCTTTAAAACCGCGATACGGATATTTTTGCTTAAATGCCCCAAAACAGCGGGACTTGCATTGTCCAGCACCATTCCGGAAATATGCAGCATCCTCCTTATCACGTTAATGGCGTGTTCCGGAGATTCAAAATGCTCTTTCAGCTTCTCACAGGTTCCATTAGAGTACTGCACCTCAATGTCACGCCACGAATTGACGTTAATCTCCTCTATTCCGGTACCGAAAATGTATTTTGTGAGGAAAGAAAACTCTGCCATTTCTGTATATATGGCATCGATCAGCTCCTCCTCCGTCATTCCTTTTACCAAAATCCGATAGTCCATGACATATTTGCTGATATATCGCTTTATCTGCTGCTTTACCTCATCGTTGCCCCCATCCAGTATCAGCGTGGAATATTTGCTTGATATGTATTCCTGAACATCCTTTAATACTGACTGGAAATCTTTTGTGTCCTCCGGTGAGAAAAACAGTTCGTGTGTTCCTGAAACACTCTGATTCATAGGCCAAGCACCCCTTTCCCGATTGCATCAATTCCTGCTTTAAAATCCCGGCTTTCCTTTTGGGTAAGGTCGCAGAACAAACGTCCTTCCAGCGCCTGTGTTTCCACTTCTGCGCTGTGTGGTATGGTATATGCCACTTTCCCGAAAACCTGCTCCATGTAGTTTGCTGCTTCATTCGGTCTTACATCAGAAACAATTCGTATCTGCTTGTCCGCATCCCACTTCTTGTCCTTTAAAAGCGGCAGCTGTGAAGACAGGTAGCTGATGGACTTTAAATTGCATGTTACTAAACGCAGCACATAATCTGCCTCAATCAGCGATACAGCTGATAAAATGTCATACGCAATATAGCTTCCACAGTCAATGATGACATAATCCGCCATCATCTTCAGGTTCCTTACTAATTCCTCTGCCTGTACCTGCGTATAGGGCGCATAAGTGAACACGTTTTCCCCTTTCTTCATCCCGATCATCGTCAGATATTTATACTTTTTATGAAAAACGCAGTTTTCCTTTATAATTCCCTGTGTCACATGTGTTGCTGCAAGGATATTCCCCAGCGAGTGTTCCTCCACCAGTTCAGACGGATTGCAAAGACACGGCAGTGGCGGGGAAACCATATCGCACAACAGGAGAATCACATTTTTCTTCCTGCTCGCAAGATAATGGGCAAGTTTTACGCTGACAGTTGTTTTTCCGGATGAAGGACTTCCCCATACGGCTATTACATTTCCATCCGGCAGTGTTGCTTCCTCTTCCTGGCGAAAGATGGAAGCCGGATTTATATTTAACATTCCTTATTCCTCCTCACTCATTTCTTCAGGATCACTGTTTTCCTGTTCTGCTTCTTCCTCATCCTCCATACTGCCCTCTTCGCTTTCTGCCTCTTCCGCAGCTTTTATCTCATCAAGTATGGTATCCTGGGCAGCAATAAACTTGGCGGCGTTTTCTGTTGTCCCCCTATATACGAGTGACAGATGGATGTCTCCCTCCGCCTCCAGCTGCGCCAGAATCTTTGCCTGCTCCGGCCGCACCAAAAGCGTTACCGTTGAGGGAAGCTCCTTTTCTTCCGTATCCTCCCCGTTTTCCAGATTGGCATCATATCCGGATTTTGCTGTTACTGCGATCACCTCAACATACTGCAGTTCCTGCGGAATGACCGTTTCGCGGCTTCCCAAATAATCCGGCGCTATTACGGAAACCACGTCACCGCTTTTCAGCTTTCCGGACAGTCCCCTTGCAAACTTGTCAATTGTAATGGATATCGCCTGTTTCTCACCGTTAAGATGGTAAAGGTATGTATTTTCTTTTCCTGCGTCTTCCGACAGTTTTGCAGGGAACAGATAATCCCCCATAACCATATCCGCAGTCGCATACATTCCGTTCACTTCATCAATGGAGTGGTACACATTTGCAGGCAGGTTATAATTCCCGACTTCCACTTCGGTCAGCATATTCTTTGTCAGCTGCTCACCGGCTTTTATTTCACGGTTTACCCGGACCACTGTTGTTTTCTTCGACAGTCCTACATTGATAAGCGGCGTAATCGCAAAGCAAATAATAAGTGATATGACAATGCAGGTAATGCCCAATATCATTCGATTCTTAAATAATTTCATTGTTTCCTCCAATCTTGTCGTGTAAAAACACTTTACTTTCTATAATTTCAAGGCATCTGCAGCAAATACATGCTGATGATACCTACCGATAAAAACGGAATTAGTGGATATGACTGTTTCCACTGCATCTTCCCCAGAAGCAGACTTCTTCCGAGGTGAAACGCTATCATACCCAAAAGCCCGATTATCATTGCGGATATTCCCGGGATAAGACCAATCACCATACCTGCAGCACCCATGATTTTAATGTCTGCGCCGCCAATCCCTCCCACGCTTATTGCCGCAATGAGAAAAGGAAGGCAACAAAAAACGCCCCACAGATTCTCGTAATGTGGAACGCATATTGCCAGCAAAGCTAACATCATACTATAAATATCCGGTATCTGCCGGGTTTTTATATCGTGATAAGATGTTATAATGAGCAGTACAAACAGGACGCTGCCCTTTACTGCCCAGATGATCATAGGTGTCATCAGCCTGCGTAATTGAACATCTCTGTGATACGCTGCTCCAGTGTCGGCATAACGACATCTCCAAAAAGAGCATACAGTCCGGCAAGCAAAAGAGCACCGATAACGACTGCAATTAGGATTTTCACACCAACGTCCACATAATTCTCGCCTGTCTGATCCTGTATCACGTTCTGAATCTTGTTCCTTGCGGACTGACCTTTGTTTTCAATCTTCTTTAAAATCTTTTTCATGGTTATTCCTCCTTAAAATAAATATTTTATACATAAAAAACCGGCAAGCTCATTTGCCTGCCGGTTTTCATGGACTGCAGATATAGTATTTTTTAATAATGCGGGTATAATACTCCCCGCAAACTACCTGTCCCCAGGAATTTTTCTCTCATGGACAGCTCGCATTGGCTATCCCCTCGCAATAATAACAGAGGTAATTATACGAAATATTTTGGGGATTTGCAACTGCTTGATTTAGATATCCAATCCTCTTTCATCATAAACGGTATGTATACATTTTTTTTAATACAACATTTCCTTTATGAATACTTTTGTCCATTAAATCTATTGATTTTATGTACAAGTTCTTCTGTTATTACTTAGTTCTCGCAGGCCATATTCCGCTCACTTCATTCTTCTCAGAACTTAATACGCCAAAATCGGTGATGCTATAAGGCTTTACGTCTATATTCGCTTTGACATCAGATCCTTCTGTCAGTAAATTGTAAATCCTTTTTGCATTTTTCAACTCGTCCTCCAGCTGGCTTTCATTGAATTTGCATCTTATAAGCTGCGCCTGATAAGATGCAAGAAATGCATTAAAATCAATCTTTGTAACATCAACACTTGACTTAACCGCTGTACATACAACACTTTTTTCGGCATATTTGGTAATACTTGCTGCTGTGATATGCCTGCTCCAATATATCAAATCAAGCCTGACAATTGCCAAACCCTCTGTTGCTATATAATATGTATGCTCTTCCCGTTCCTCACCTTCACCTGCACCCAATACTACTTTTAATCCCGTATTAATCAAAGAGGTAAGACCATCTATGATTCCATCCTTGCTACCCGCCAGTACGCTTTTTAATGCTTCGCTGATACCTTTCGTAATATCTCCATCAGGTGTATTAGCAGTAGTTACCCTAATCTCTTGATGACTCCCCAGCTTTACAGTTATTGGAACTGTAGGGTTTTCAGTTGTGCCTGCATTGCGCAAATCTTTTGCGATTTTTTCCTCAAACAAGTCAGCTTTTTGCTTTGATAACTCGTACAACAGATTCAAAGTTTCCTTAATTTCTGCAGTTATACCCGGAGTCTGATCTGCCTTTTTAATTACATCTTTAATTACTCCCATGATAAAGTCTCCTTTCATATGTTATTTTTCTTGGGATAAATATATTATAGTATCTGAATGGCAAGCCATTCAGATACTTCATAGTATCTGGTTGATCAAATGTCAATAATTTTTTATAATATACAGCGATATAAATTCCGAAGATTTCGCAAAAAAGCACATATGCGAAATCTCTTTCTTATATGTGCCTAGCTTTACAAAACTTATTCGTCTATTTGTTTTAAATATGTACCCATAGCCATCAATAGGTCTGTTGCATTTCCTTCATCTGAATATGGTAAATCCGGAGTTTCTTCCATACAATATGTCCGATACCTGTCCATAACCTCCAGCATATCTTCACCCTTATCATCCTGGCTATCGCAAGCATTTTTCGTTTGCTGAACTTCTTTCTCATTTTGAATAGAAATGGCGGCTTGCCTTTCTTTCACAATCGCCAAAGGAATGCTCCCAACCTCCTCAGACGAATCCAGCTTTAAATCTTCCGTGTCCTGTTTCTCCTTTCTTCCAATCCAAAGTATTCCTCTCTTCTTTTTCTTACTCCCGATATAATATTGATACAGCTCATTCCCCTGCAGCATACGGGTTACAGATCCTGGCAGACTTGCCGCCAACGCCCTGTTTTCTTTTGCGCTTAGCCGGGAAACCGCAAAACGATACTTCTGATCCACGTCCTCTGCAAGCATTCCGGTTTCCACAAACTCCAAATATGAGTTTAAGCATTCCGTGTTTACCACATTATTCGCTTTCTCCATGTCGCGGGCAGTTTCAATTCCATAGTACTTTCTGGCATCTGCGTTTGTCCTATTCTTTTTCAGCAGCACCATAATTTTTCTGGTATCTACCTCATCCAAGAACAAAGCATCATATATTCCGCAGGCATACAGCATTTTGATATAGTCATCCCCATAATGCGTCCTATCCAAAAGAAAAATAATCCTGTTTCCCCCTATATCCGTAAGGTGCATCAGCTCCTCTTTCTCATACGGATTGCCACCCTGAAGATTTTCCTCCAAAATCAGCAATAAGTCATCCGCCTGTTCTTTCGCATACTGATACACACCTTCCTTGCGGTACCGGCATACAGTCTGCAGATCTTTACCCTTCTGACCCAGTTCCCGTTCTAAAGGCTCCCTCAGCTTCTCGCTGGTTTCCAGAGATAGTCCATATAAAATTTTAATTTCTGAATCCATTCCCATAACACATCCCTTCCCTATTCAATGTAATCATCGGGATACAGACTGTCGGGCGGCGTGTGGACATTGACCGGCAGAATAACTTTTCTGTTTTCTGTAATATAAGGCTGCATAATATCAATTCCTTTTCCCTTGGCTACAATGGACTCGGTATATTCCGCAACTGCCTTGACATCCTCCTCATCCATGTCAGACAGCATTTGCACTAAAACTGTTGCGCTTTTCTTTTTCAGTTTCATACTTTTAGCTATGTCCGATATACTCCTTAGCCATCTTTCCTTTTGAGAAAACAGCTCTCCACCGTCAACATTTTCAACAAGCACCGCTTTGGCGGCATCCCTCAAAATCTGGCACTCCCGATATTGTATTTCAATCCTGTTATCAATATATCTCATGGTATTTTTCCTTTCCCTGTTTTTCTTCATTTTAGCGTGCATATACGGAAAGTGTCAAAATTCTACGCGATTTTTTTATTTTACCTTGTTTTCTTTTTCCCTGCAATCTGCGGCATGAGAACGCTTTATACAAAAAGTCTTGTTTTTGAATGCTATTTCCCCCAAAATGCAGAATTGAAAATATTTCCTCTGAAAAGCTACGATTCAGCTTTATTGCGACTTTCTCGTTATTTGTGGTTGTTGCGGCGGTCCGGTATTTCAATTACGCTAGACCTATATGCTAATCATAAAGGAGGACTTATATGCATAAAAAAGAATACCTTCCTGCCTGTTACCGATATATCAAGGAAGATAACCGCAGTCATATATTATACACACTCGCAACTAAAAATACAAAAAATAATACTGTATCTGCTGCAGAATTTCATTCCCTCCTGTGTGCCGCAGAATTGTCATCCATAGAGGAACCACTTCCGGAGCTGATGGAGGAAGTATCCTGTTTTACTATTGTATCAAATTACAAGTGCGGCTTTATTTGCGGCTTATGCCCCTATTCTTCCCGGTATAAGAACAGATTTGCGTCTGAGGAAGAAATACTTTTGGCATACAGCCTGAAAAACTACCACAGCTTCCAGACCTTAAAGAAGCAAGGCTTGAACCCTAATATCTTCCAGTCACTTTTTCTTTTAAACGAATTTCCTTCCGGAAAGATTGTCGCAACCCTGCCATTACTAAAACTCGCATACAATTATATAGAGCATACCGCGAAACCAAACACGGATTTCGGAAAATACCCGACTGCCATTGCCGAGGCGTTGGACCAGAACAACCATGAAAAGCTTTTACCGCAGAATATACAGGCCATACGAGAATTTCTTTCCAGGCTACAGCATGAATTCAAGAATACCAAAGAGAATGATATACAACGGATTTTAGATATGTGTCTTAATCCATCTTCTGTTGCGAAGCCTTCTTCTCCTCCACCTGCAAAAAAGGAAGATACCGCACCTCGGAAATCGACTGTACCTGACAATAAACCATCTGTAGAGTGCCTGTCAGGACTGCTTCAGAATACGGAACAAAAAAAAGGCACGGAAAAGGCACTAAATGATAAACCAGTAATCTCAGAAACCAACATATTACAGCTTCATACATCCATAGTCGCAAAGCCAGCTAAAAGCGACGAGAAATCTCATTCAAAGGAAATAATAGAAGATTCAAACCTGTATCTCCCTCTCTCCTTTTCCGCAAAAGATACGGAGAATACAGGATATCCTTTTAGTATTTTGGACGGATGCCCAGGCGAACTTCATCAGTTTGAAGCATTTTTGTTGTACAATCCTATTGTGGGGGTAGAATTGGTTACGGATGGCGAAACCAGCGAAGATATGTTTTTGTTCTGCGCATCAAATTCATTTTACTATGTTCCCGTAAGAAATCCGCTCATTTTGCCGCTACTCCGCACTTATTTTTCCAAAAGCAGAGTCAGGCGCCAGGTCTGTCTGGAGCCATACAGACTGTATTATTGCTTCAGACAACAGGATCTTCCTTATGAAAATGTCTATTCTTTGAGAACTTCCTATAAGGTATTAGCCGAAAGCCAGGGGAAATGTGGGACAAAACCGCTCGCTGGTATGGTAAAGGAGCTTGTATCAAGGGAAAACCGTTACCACCTTCCTCCACATATTTTTTCTATGCTTCATTATACTAAAATGTATGAGGTGCTGGAAAATAATCCTTTGATGCATGATGCAAAAATAAGAAATGAATTTGAGATACTTTCCGGGATTGATACGCTGATGGGCATTGGATACGAATTAAAAGATGTTGCAGATTCCCCTGCCTCTCTATTTACCAGAAATCAAAAAGGGGAAACCTGTTTTTCCTACCAACCGGATATGATTATGAAAAATGGGATATGCTCTGTTACTTTCACGCTATCCGCATCCGGACCACTAAACAGTCTTGTGTCTAACCTGCTTTACCGTTTTGCAAAACAGCATTTGACAGAAAATTTCGGATACCGGATGCTGCGCTTTACTTCCGACTCGTTTACGATCGCCACTACAGAGGATAATTATGCTCAGTTGTGCGAGATTGTGGCAAATTTATCTACGTATCTTGCAGAAAAACAAGGACTTTTGCCTTTAACGATCAAAGAAGAACGGCATACATAATATATTAAAATCTATACAAAATAACAGGTATTCTATGCTCAAAATTCATAAAAAGCCTATCCCACTCTATAGGGTTCTTTCTGCACTTTAAGTATTTCGTTCCTGCCAAACATAAGAAAGAACCCTCTTTAGATTTTCTGAAATATACATGTGTTCTAAAACAGGTACATCAAAATGTGGATACAACTAAGATTGGTCAGTATCTCTATTCAAAATTCAAGTCAATATAACCTATCTCCAACACCTACACATAAAGAAATAATACAAGTTCAGTTTTATTTTTAATGAAAGTATCATAACCTTTAATTATTATTTTCATATATACTGTTTGTAGATTCAAAGCTATCATCTAAACAATATTTAAAATACGGACTCCGCAGCAAATAACAATTTTCGCATATATTTGGCGCATTTTTATCAAACTGTCGATTATGCCAATATTCGTGATATTCCAAAAATTCTCTTTTCTTTACTATATCCTCCAAATTTTCAGTAATTAGATTACCAAATATCTTTTTATCTCTAGTGTGTAAACCGCAAGGAGCAAAATTACCTTCATGACTAATAAAAAATAAATTAGTTCCACAATACTTATAATTTACCATATATGGATAATTGGCAAAATCTTTTAAGTTTATATGTACATTTTGAGAAATCATTTCATTTTCAAGTAAATTTCTCTTAATTAGCCAGTTCTCATCTTCTATATTACCCTCACAAACTAATGGAGCAAATGTAATCTTGTTTACTCCCTTTTCTTGATAAAAATAGCGAATATAATGGATTAAATCATCAGTTGTATTTTCTGGAAAAACTATTTTATGAGTAACAATATACAATGAATGTTCCTTCTCATTTCTTAATTTTATTATATAATCCAAATTAGTCATTAATCGATTAAAATCTGCGTATTTTCTTTTGCTATTATATACTTCCGCCCTATAATCATCAATTGAAATCGCAAACCAATTGATGCCGCTGCCTACAAGCGATCTTGTACGCTCCGGCGTTAAAGCCATTCCATTTGTTACAATTGCAATCTGCTCAGTATACTTTTTAGCAATCCGAACCAAGTCTTCCAAATATGGACTTAAAGTTGGTTCACAGTCCCCTTGAAACACAACATTACTAATATAACCCTTTAGTTTAGACAATATCATTTCAAAATCATTTGGCATCAAATATTCTGCTTCATGTAATCCTGCTTCAACTGTACATCTTGCTTCGCACATCACACATTTTAAGTTACAAATATTTGTGGGTTCTACTAAAACAGTTGAGTTAAATAAATACATAGTTACCTCCTCTTTCCGCTTACATTAGTATTTTTGCATATAAGTCATCTTCTATATGACAATTTCTTATTGCTTCTTCATTTTCATTTATAAATTTTTGTAATCCTTTTTCAAAATTCACTAAATACTTATAACCACTAATTTCCTTATTGATTTTTCCTACTGACTGATGCCAGTTATATTTTGTGTATGTATTTAAGAAATCCAAATTCTGCCTATCAATATCAATTATCTCTTCTGCGACCTTATACACTATTCTACTATTGCTACTTAAAAATTGCTTTTCAACTTCATACAATTCATTCCACGTGAAAACTTCTTCACCTGCAATATTGTATGTTCCTCCATATGTCGCTTCATTTCCACAACTTCTAGCAAATGCTAAACCAATATTATCGGCATGACATGCTTGAAATTCTCGTTCGCCACCTTCAGTCAATATAATATCCTGATTATGCAACATCCTATTCAGAACATACATCCCTCCAAAACTTAAATTACTTACCAGAAAATCTTTTCCAAAAACATGCCCTGGTCTAAAAACTGTAACATTAAAAAATTTCTCTTCCATTGCTCTAAAAAAACATTCCTCACCAGATAGTTTTCCCATTCCATAACTTGTTATAGGCTTGGTTTCACTTTTTTCATACAATACGCTTTTTTTAAGTACAGGTTTGTATACGCAAGACGTGGAGCAATATATATATTGTGAAATTTTTCCTTTGAATATTTCAATTGAAAGCCTTGCATCTTCTTCATTAAAACATAACATATCAATAATCACATCAGGTTTAACAGATAAAATCTTAGCTAATTCATTCTTTTCATATCGATTTCCATATATTGTTTCCACATCATACTTTAATTTTGTTTTACCACGGTTAAAATGTATAACATTATACCCCTCTTCTAAACATTTTTCAGTTATTGCTGATGACAATAAACCTGTACCGCCCAAGATTACCACTTTCATTTTTCATTCTCTCCTACATTTTTAATAAATTATTTTTATAATAACTCTCCACATCATTTAAATGTAATATCACTTTTTTAGTTAATTCTTCCGGATTATCTCTAATAAGGACATTGGGCTCCAATAAATCAGCTAAAACATGGTACATGTGTGTAACTTCCTTTTTAGGAGGCATAATAAACGCCCGCTTATATACTTCATAACTTTTCAAAAGTTTTTCATCAAAATTGTTTTTGTCGATACTAAAATTGCGAGCCGCCGGCATCCTATACAGATTTCTTATTATAGATGCCTGAATATCTTGTCCTAAAAATAATTTGCAGAATTCTCTAATATTTTTATGTAGCTCCTCTTTAATATACTTTGATACAAAAAGATAACTTGCATTAGCAGTTGACCTACACTCTCTTTCTAATTTAGGAATTTTACATATCCCTAAATTAGAATCAGTCGCCATATCAAATTCCTTAATATTCCAATCACCACCAATGCAATACGCTGCATTTCCCTTAGTAAAACATTCAATGCTTTCAGCCTGTTCCCATTTAATAGGTGCAACCTTTCTTTCATATATTAATTCTCGCAAAAAGCATATTGTTTTATACAAAGAATCCTCTGATATTGGGATCTGACTATTTGACCACAAATTAGCTCCGTAACCATATAGGAACGGTAATATAAAATAACATGCTCCTGTAGGAAAAACAAATCCATAATCAAGCTTTTTTTTCTTTTTTACTGATTCCGCAATAGCAATTAAGTCTTGCATGGTTTCTGGCACCTGATTTACAAGCTTTTTATTATAAAATAAAAGTTGATGATTCCCACCAAATAACGGTATTCCAGTTCTTTTTCCATTTACAATAGAACCTTTAACCAGTTCCTCATTAGCTAAAGAAAAAATTCCATTTAACCCTGAATCCTCAATTACCAAGAATTCCTCACTTGTCCATTTATTAAAATAGTCATTTGCTCCGATTGTACAAATTTTCTTTTTAAGCTCTCCTTCTTTCCATGCATTTGGAAAATCGTATAAATACAATGATTTCATTACGTTGCTATAATTAAAATTTGCAAATTGATTTAATCCCCAATACTCGGGAACTACGCCCATAGTTTCTTCCAACAAAAAAATTTCTAATTTTTCCATATTTTTTCCTCCCTAGTAATATTTCATATTAACTTCTATCAACATCAGTCCTTTATTGCTAAAAGTAAGCTCTATTTTCTTAGAAGTATTGCAAAAATTTAATATACATAAATGCTCAATAGATGTTCTATTAAAATGATCCGATTCAGATATTTCATAGCAAATAATACTTTTAAGAATGGGAATGCCCCTGTCCTTGAACGCAAAAATATTATCTAGCGTAATAGTCTCTATTTCCTTATTATTTCCAACAATAGGCACTGGCACAACCCCGATCCATCCCTTCAATAAACTAGGATGACACACTAAGAAACTTGCCACGTTATTCGTCACAGTAAACTGAACTAACTTACTTTCATTTAGATCCTCTCTCATTAAAAGATACTGAGTTTCAATTTCATGATATATTTCCAATACTTCTTGATTACTTTTCCAAGATAAACTTTCAGGTCTATTATTAGCTCTATGGATTCCAAACGACAAATCTTGGTTTCCAATAACCTCGTATTTCGGCTGTCGCTCTCGTCCTATATTGGCAAATCTACTAAGAAAGAACCTTACAACAATACCCATTTTCCCTTCCCGTAATGCCAATTCTTTACCCAGAAAAAGAGGATGTGCCATATCATGAGTATCTATTGCCCATAACATTCGGCAACTTTTACATTCTTGTTTCGCATTAATTAAATTTCCAAAAATTTTTCTCAAGTTAACAGAATTATATTCCAAAGAAACATCGGAATTTGTTATTAAGTTGAAACCTGCTTTCGCATACATTGTTACATCTTTTCCTAAATGATCCGCTTGCATTCCCAGACCCGGCCAAGTGTCTCTCAAATAATTTATTATTTCAAGAATCTCATTAGGAGTAAGCATTTCGGTTAACGGTATTTCTTTTTCACCTTCATTTAAAATATTGTCAAAAATGTGATCGACATAATCAATTCTTATATAATCAAACAAATAGTTTGCTATAATATCTCTCAAATACTTTTTAAAAAAGTCGAAAAAATTTTCATTCTTAATAGAATTATTTTCTATACATGGTATTTTATTAGCCTTCATTTCCAAATGTATGTAATAATTAGCATGTAACCATATAGCATGCTCCCCCTGGTTTTGTCCATACTTGTCTCGATATTCCCATATAGGCATCTGAGAATTACAGGCAAACTTTTTGAATCCTGGC
Source organism: Candidatus Merdisoma sp. JLR.KK006 (assembly GCF_036941035.1). NCBI lineage: Bacteria > Bacillati > Bacillota > Clostridia > Lachnospirales > Lachnospiraceae > Candidatus Merdisoma > Candidatus Merdisoma sp. JLR.KK006. The sequence goes on from NZ_JAYMNS010000027.1 coordinate 56,560, forward strand.
ACAGCAAAACCATTCCATGTATGTGGTGGTACAGTATAAAAACCCTCCTCCAATATACATCTATTTATTTCATCAATTGTCGCATCTACCTCACCATACAATAATTCTTCTGCATCTAAATTATCAATACTTTTATCCTTTTTGTGCTTTTCTACGATAGCATGGATTTCATTTTGACATTTTTTCTGAAAATCATTAGTGTATTGATCATCTATATTCATATCACTATACAAATTTTCTTTATTTTTTGATAATTTTACCCACCTAAATAAGCTGGGATTTTCTAATCTTAGAGCAGAGTCATAACTTGTATGTGGTGTAATATCAAACCCCACTGCCATATCTAATAAATGGCAACAATCAATAAAAAATTTCATCTGTTCAACAGGCATCACCCCATTATCAAGATATAGTTTATTAACAATCTCATGATTAATTCGATGAAATGATTTTTGGCAATATATAATACCTTCACTACATTCAAAAAAAGGAGCTAAATGAATACCTGTAACTCTTAAAATTGGTAAAATTTTGATTGCATTGATAATATTCCCTGTTTCAGCAACCTCATTACCTAACGCACGAAGATTAATAAAGCAGTAATCCCTCTCCATCATCCAATTCGAATCTGTTGCTTTTTCAATTACTTGACTTGGTCTTTTGCTTTCATACCCTAGCTTAAAATATAAATTAATATAAAATTCAATAAATACCATATCGTGCATATTTAGCAGTTCATTAAACGAATAGTCCGAAATACAATGCTTTACCATATATTGATTATATAAATATGCTGACATATATTTTTCTTTTTCAGTCATCATTATCTTGCTTGCACATTTATGTATTTTTTTCCAATATTTCGGCAATTCTTTTAAAGTATCATCTTTTGCTACGTTCACTCCGTACCCTCCACATAAATTTCCTTTACTACTTTTTCCAGCTTTGGTTCTTCAACTGTAAAATCTTTAACATCATATCTTCCCACAATATTATGTATAAAATGAGGAAAATCTATTTCCTCTCGCTGAATTTCAACATTAATCCTTCCATTTTCTCCAGATTCAACACGAAGAACTCCTGATCCTAAAATATCTTTATCCAAGATAATATTTTTATCATTAAATTCAAAACTTACAATTCTGCTAGCAGAATATTTATTTTTTAACTCTTCCAAATTTCCATCAAATATTTTTTTTCCTTTGTCAATAACAATAATCTTATTACAGATTTCTTCAATATCGTCTAAATCATGTGTTGTCAAAACAATTGTTGTATTTGTTTCTTTATTTATCTGCCTAATGGCAGACCTTATTTTTTCTTTAATCAGAATATCCAATCCAATTGTCGGTTCATCAAGAAATAACACGGCAGGTTTATGTAACATTGAGGCTGCCAAATCTGCTCTCATTTTCTGCCCCAAACTCAAATTTCTAACCGGTGTTAAATAGAATTCCTTTATATCTAATATATCAACCAAAAAATCCAATCTATCTTCAAATTCTCTTTTCGGAACTTCATAAATTTTTTGTAAAACAGAAAAAGATTCAGAAACTGGTAAATCCCACCACAATTGTGAACGATTCCCAAAAACTACGCCTATATTCTTAGTGTATTTTTTTCGGTTTTCGTACGGTATAACTCCATTTACTCTACAATATCCAGATGTAGGAACCATTAAACCTGCCAAGATTTTTATTGTAGTAGATTTTCCAGCTCCATTTAAGCCTATATATCCAAGCATCTCACCCTTTTTTACACTAAAACTCAAATCATCTACTGCTTTTTTAATTGTATGCTCTGTAGAAAAGAACGTTTTTATAGTTCCTCCTATCCCTTCATACTTTTTATTTAATTTGAATTCTTTTGATAAATGCTCTACTGTAATCATATCTCCTCCTAGTAATTCACAAATCACAAAATTATATTTAAAACATAGCAAGACCAATAATTAAATTTAAAAAACTACACAAGACGCCAAAAGTTAATATTTGATACTTCAAGTTCCAGTTGGCTCGAATTTCCGTAAACCCTTATACCAAACACTTATTGATAAGACCAATAATATTCCAGCCATTAAAGCAGAATACAGAACGATCTCAATCCCACTTATACCCCTATTCATTAATCCAAAAAAATCCGATGTTTCATTTAGACAAAATATTGCCGGGAAATATGCTGCTATTGGAAAAGGAAATATATAAAGCAAAACACTCTTGATAATTTGATTTTTATAAACTGTTAGCGGATTTTTAGCAGAATTACTAATTTCTACCCCCGCAGTCATAAATTCCCCACAACAAATAGTCCAGAATGCCGGCGCCGAAAACAATAGCTTAATACTGAAAAATACTACTAATCCGCATAATAGAATAATTACTAACAAAAATATATTTATTATACTTAAATGAATTTTTAAAAGATACATAGAATACAAGACAATAATCAACCCTATGATAATTTCACTCAATCCATTTATTTCAATCCGTTCCATAATGATATAAAAAATAGGATTAATTGGACGCAATAAAATTTCTGTAAACCTTCCATCTTTAATCTTATTCCATGCAAAACTCCAAATATTGTCGTTATAAAAATGATCAACGCCTTTTACCAAAACAAAAAAACCATACATAAGAAATATTTCATAAATTGTATATCCAGCCAAATTGTCCATTTGTGTAAATATCATTACAGTTAATATAAATGTATTAATCTGACCTATTACTACTGAGAATAATCCTATTAAAAAGTCAGTCCTATATTCTATTATCGATTTAAATTGCAAAGTAAAAAATTGAGAATACAATCTTAAGTATCGCATTTTTAACCTCCATATATAGCAATTTTGTTTTGTGCTTTTTTCCACATTATGCAGGAAATAACATTAAGCACGATCAACCAAAAAATCTGCAGAATTATATGTACTGCAATATCCTGCGGTTCTTTTATAATCCCTGATAATATCGACATCGGTGTATAATACATGCACTGAAATGGCAAGCAATATGCGATTTTACCAAGTACATTAAAAAAGTTTATTACTACAGGTTCTTGAAAAAATCCCCAACTGCTATTTATATTTTCAATCCCTTTACCAATTTCAATAAAAAAAGCTATTGAAACCAATTGCCCAGAAAAAAGCCCCATAATTGAATTTGTAAAAAACTGCACGCCCCAATAATTAGTTGTCCAAAAGGTTACCAATCCAACTATATACGAAAAAGTAAACATTAATAAAAATGCCAATATCGTAGATAATAAAAAATTACTCATATTAGAAGCAACAATTATATTTTTATTTGTTAATAAAAAAGCGACTAAAATTAATGGTATCAATCCTATAACTTCTCCAAGCTTTGCCCCAACATGTCTAAAAAATACCATCATTTTATAATTTATGGGTTTGCTTAAATTCATTGCTATGTTTCCCGATTTGATATCTTCTGCCATATTCATATTTTCCATGCAAGAAGTAATATTATAAAACACTACGCCAAAGCTGATATAGGCCAAATAATTATCTTGTGATACACCCATAAAGCTTCCATTAGTTTCACTATAAACTGCTTTCCAAAGATAATATTGCACCAACATATTAAACAACATCGATAAAGACCACATAACCGCTTTAAATCGGTATACATATTTTTCTTTTAAAGCATTAAGCGCAAACGCACTATATTTAGAAACGCAAATCATTATTCTTACTCCAATCCTATTTCATGTATAGCAAACTTTTCATTTAACAATACTTCTTCTATTTTCTTTTCATCACAGAAACCATTAGCCGCTCCATTACACCCTATTTTTATTGACGCAAATATTTCTGCTCTCATTAATGCTTCAACAGAATTATACCCTTTGAGATAGTAGTGTAAAAAACCTGAAAACAATGCATCGCCCGCTCCTACAGTATTTATAACTGCACTACATTTTACTGATTCAAATTTGTATATTTTATCATCTCGGCGTTCATATAACATTGCCCCTTGTTCACCAAGTCCTATCACAATAATTTGATTAGTGTACCTGCTTCTCAATTTATCAATAAAATTTTCTGGTTTACATGGTAACTGCTCATTGCTCAAAAATAAAATATCTGCACAATTCATAAATTCACTGTTAAATGAATCCTCTATGTCACTTATTACATGAACATCTGTAGCTATTAATTTATCCAATTCTTTTGCTTTTTTCATCAATGGTCTATTAAAGTTAATGTTACAAGCTATAAAAAGGTCACATGATTTCATACAATTAATTACATTACCATCTTCATTAGATATATTTTTTTCTTGTATATCCTTTAAGTCGCAATAAACCTGCCTCTTTCCTTTGCCGTCATACAAAACCACCGATGATGGTGTTTCATTCAGATCTGCCATAATATTATCAATCGCTATCCCTTCACTCTGCAACCTCTTTAGAATACGCTCTCCCTCATCATCTTTTCCCAGAAAAGATACAAGTTCTACATCATCTCCCAACGTTGAAAGTGCCCTTGTCAGATTATATGCCACTCCCGCAACATCTGAATGGATTCCATAAAAAGGATAATCTATAGGATAATAATGGATTGGAAAGCCATAAATTTTCAATGTTGTTTCTATGTTTACCAATCCGGAAACCATCACCTTCATACTTCTTCCTCCCTATTTCTTTTTTCAAAATCAGTATTTAGATATAGGTATTCATCATATACCTCTTTTCCATACTTATCCCTAATTTTTAACATATATATATCATTATGAATATGTTCTGTAATAATTCTAATAAACAATTTATTGTTGCTTACAATACCACTCCATGTTTCAAACGAACCGTTTCCATTAGCAGCGAGAGCAATACAATTGTCAACCGCAATCATTAATCTAGTATGAATATGACTATCTTTTACGCTTCGTTTATGCGAAAAATATCTGACTCCTTCTATACGATTTTCTATTTCATAAAAGGAAAAAACAACTACCTTAACACCTTTTTGTACGAGACAGTTCAGTTCATCACTAAGACATGATATATCACAATCTACATTTATATATACGTCGCCTTCTGCTTCTTTCAGAATTTCTTTTGTTTTATAAATAGCCGTATTAAACCCACGAAAGTTTAAATACACTTCATCATATTTATATCCTTTATATATTTCCAGTTCTTTTTTAGCCTTATGCAGATTGTTTTGCATCTCAAAGTGCATCTTTTCCAAAATAACAGACGGTTCTTGCGCTACATACAATAATGTTTCATTAGGAATTACCTCTACCATCCCCTTGTCTAACATATGATCCAGTGCATTATAAATAGAGGGTCTTGATATATTAACTTTTTTTGCCAACTGATACGCTGACATAGGTTTTTCACCCAGCAAAGCTATGTATAATTGTGCCTCCAATCTTGTAAAATTCAGTTTCTCCAAATTATCTAATATGTTCATCTTATCCTCCTTGCATAATTAGTTGTATATATTATACAACTAATTATGCAAGAATACAAGAGTATTTCATTAGACGCAATATAAAACAAGCTTTATATTCTTAATATATTATTTACGAATACACAAAAATATATCATGTGTAAGAATTGCGACTAAGCATGTAATAATTCCCACTTATATATAGAAAACATGAATCTTTCGCTCCGTCTTACCGCCCTGTACCAATTAACCTCTGCGCTCTACCCTGTCAACTCAACAAATATCCCCTAGTGGTTTTAAAAAAATATACCTTTATAGTTTTATTTCACTCTTATATGAGTATTTATTTCACATTATATATGTGTGAGCATCTGATAGATT